>CANJIM010000061.1 GCA_947474495.1 Rhodospirillaceae bacterium | reverse complement strand
GCTGGGGCTACGCAACCGCAGCCGCGCAGCCAGCGGCTGGGAAGATCGCCAAGGGCGCGAGCTTACAGGCCCCGCCGGTGGCCCGGTTCAGATCGAGACGACAACCATCGACGCTGCATCGCTGACGCCAGATCAGCGCGATGCGCTGAGGGCGGCGTTGGTCGGGGTCGCGATGCAGGATTGAGCGCCTCTCCGGTTTACCGGGAGAAGCTGAAGGTGCGGGCTTGGGCGCTATGGGCACCGGCTTTACCGGCTTGGGGCTCTTGGGCTGGTCGGCTGCGAGATTTAGCTGCCTTGGGGGGCAGAAAATTTACCGTGATCGGGAAATCCAGCCAGTCCGTGGCCGGGACACTCCCGGGACACCGGTTTCCGCCTTATTTCATAAGCCATTGATTTAATGGCGTCCCCACGGGGATTCGAACCCCGGTTCACGCCGTGAGAGGGCGTTGTCCTGGGCCTCTAGACGATGGGGACATCGCGGGCCGGAGGCGAGTGTTTAGCGGAAGCAGGCGGTGCTTTCAAGCGCGGCGCGGCCAGGCCGACGGAAACCGCTGAAAAGTCCCCGTAAAAGCCTACCTGGCGTCGGGGACCGCCAGTTCGAGCGGCTCGAAGGCTTTGTCCAGGCCCGATTCGGCGTAACGATAGGCCACGATCGGTCCCATCAGCGCCGGCATCGCGCCCTCCCCGGGCAGGCCGCCCAGCACCGACAGGATGAGCCACACCTGGCCTGGCTCCCAGGCGCGCGCCAGATCGGTCGCCGACGGCTGCGCCGGCCCGTCCGGATGCGAATGGTAATGGCCGAGGATGCGCTGCCCCGTGCCGCGCGTGCGCTTCTGCCAGTCGAGGATCACTGCCGGGTCGACCTCGAAGGCCCGCGCACCGCCCGCAACGTCGAGGTTCGGGCTGGGCACGATCTCATGCACCTGCAGATCGCCATTCGGCGCCGAGGCGCCGATCAACAAGCCGCAGCATTCTTGAGGATAGTCATCGAGCGCGTGGCGACTGAGGGCCGCCTGTTGGACTTCGTCGATCAGCAGACGCGTCACGGAGTCATTCCGCGCGCGGTCGCGCTTTCAACCAGACGCCAGCCGCCGAGCGCCGCGCCGGTCAAAGGATCGAGCAACAGGATGCGGGTGACTTGCTCAGCGTCCTGCAGTTCGAGAATGATGCGACCGTCGGCGGCGATGATCGAGACGATCTCGCTGCCGGCCGGCACAGCGATGTCGCGCACGCCGAAGCTCGGGAGCGCTGCATTGCTCTTGGGCGCGCTTTGCGCCAGGCCGACCGCCGGCTTGTCCTGCAGGACGGGTGCGTCGGGGCTGTTACGCCGCACGATAGTGATGGCAATGACAGCAAGGCCGACGACGATGAGGAGCCCCATGCCGATGACGAGAGTCTTGAGCGCGTTCATGGTAGGGTCCACTCTCCGGGGCGATGATCCCGGCGCGCGATGGCGCGCCTTCAGCCAACAAATGGCCGCGATAACATGAATGTGAAACTCGGCGATCAGACCGCCGTGACGATCAACGACTCGCTCGCCGGCGAGCGGCTCGACAAGGCCTTGAGCTTGGTGCTTGCCCGCGAAATCCCAGGATTTTCGCGCGTTCGCGCGCGCGCGCTGATCGAGGACGGCATGGTCACGCTTGCGGCATCCGATGCCGCGCCAAGCCCGGCGACCATAACGGACGCCTCCTACAGGGTCAAACCCGGCCA
Source organism: Rhodospirillaceae bacterium (assembly GCA_947474495.1). Classification (GTDB taxonomy): domain Bacteria; phylum Pseudomonadota; class Alphaproteobacteria; order SMXQ01; family SMXQ01; genus CAMAVH01. The sequence goes on along the minus strand of CANJIM010000061.1, from coordinate 17,447 downwards.
ATATTTCGCCATCATTCTTCCTGAACCTGAGGCTGCGTCTCCCGTCGCCCAGGCCATTCCCTTGGCCGTCGTTTATGAGGACGATCAGTTGCTCGTCATCGACAAGCCCGCCGGACTCGTCGTCCACCCTGCCGTCGGCAATGCCGACGGCACGCTGGTCAACGCGCTACTCGCCCATTGCGGCGACAGCCTGTCGGGGATCGGCGGCGTGCGCCGGCCGGGCATCGTCCATCGCCTCGACAAAGATACCAGCGGCTTGATGGTTGTCGCCAAGACCGACGTGGCGCATCAGGGCCTCGCCGAACAGTTTGCCACCCATACGCTCGATCGCGCCTATCGCGCCGTGGTGTGGGGCGTGCCCAACCCGGCGGAGGGCGAGATTGAGGCCGCCTTGGGACGCGATCCCAAGCACCGTCAACGCATGGCGGTGCTGGGGCCCAACGGCGGCGCCGGCAAGGACGCCATCACCCGCTATAGCGTTCTGCAAACCTTCACCGCCAAGGCGCCACCCAGCAAGGCGGGCGTCGGCAAGACGATCACCCCACGGCCCTTTGCCAGTTTGATCGAATGCCGCCTGGCGACCGGACGGACCCATCAGATTCGCGTCCACATGGCTTATATCGGCCATCCAGTGGTGGGCGATGGCACGTATCGACAGCCAGGGACGTTGTCCAAGAGGCAGCCGGGCTTTTTGCCACGGGCAACGCCGTCAAATCCGAGTTCTCGGCCGTCGCCTTCGACATCCGGTCCGCGGCCTGAAGGGGCTGAAATCGCAGCCAAATCCCTGGGACGTCAGGCTCTACACGCCTTCCGAATCGGCTTTATGCACCCGACTCGTCACGAAAAGTTGATCTTTGAGGCAGAATTACCAAGTGATCTCAATAAGTTGATATCCAGTTTAGAGGCCCTGTAAAAATAGCAGTATACAAGAGTAACTTGGTCAGGTATAAAGACCATCGTTGCTGGGGCAAAGGTGTCCCGCAACAGCAGTAGGAGCACCGTCTCATGGCAGCCACGTATCTTCCCGCGATCACCCCCGAAGGCAACCTCACCCGTTACCTCCAGGAGATCCGCAAGTTTCCGATGCTGGAACAGCAGCAGGAATACATGCTCGCCAAAAGCTGGCGCGAGAACGGCGACACCGGCGCCGCGCATCAGCTCATCACGAGCCATCTGCGCCTCGTCGCCAAGATCGCCATGGGCTATCGCGGCTATGGCCTGCCGATCGGCGAACTGATCTCCGAAGGCAACGTCGGCATGATGCAGGCCGTGAAGCGCTTCGATCCGGAGCGTGGCTTCCGCCTGGCGACCTACGCCATGTGGTGGATCCGCGCCTCGATCCAGGAATACATCCTGCACAGTTGGTCGCTGGTGAAGATGGGCACGACGGCCGCGCAGAAGAAGCTGTTCTTCAACCTGCGCCGCCTGAAGGGCCAGATGCAGGCGATCGAGGAAGGCGACCTGCCGCCGGAAACGGTGGAAGCCATCGCCAAGCGCCTCGACGTCAGCGAAGCCGACGTGATCAGCATGAACCGCCGCCTCGCCGCGCCGGACAACTCGCTCAACGCGCCGCTGCGCGGTGATGCCGAGGGCGGCGAATGGCAGGATTGGCTGGTTGACGACAGCGACAGCCAGGAGAAGGTGCTGGGCGAGCGCGAAGAGCTCAATCAGCGCCAGACCATGCTCTCGGCGGCGATGAAGGGGCTCAACAAGCGCGAGCGCCATATCCTCACCGAGCGCCGGCTGAAGGACGAGCCGACGACCCTGGAGGAGCTGAGCCAGAAGTACGGCATCTCGCGCGAACGCGTGCGCCAGATCGAAGTGCGCGCCTTCGAGAAGCTGCAGAAGGCGATGAAGAACGCCGTGGTCGAACAGCGCATGGGCGAACAGCTCGCCAGCGCTTAAGCCCACCGCAGACAGACGAAGGGCCGCCCATAAAAGGGCGGCCCTTTATTTTTGCCTAGAGCATCGGTTGGATCGGCGCCCGCGTGACGTCGTCGCCCCAATCCTCGATCAATTTGCGTTGTTCCTTGCGGAGATGCGCGATGCGCCGGCCGGCGAACACATCCATCAGCGCCCAAGCGACCGCCGGAAAGCTGAGAAAGCAAAGCCAGCCCGCGGCGGCGGAGCCGTAAATCACCAGCCACGTCAACGGTTCGAGCAGGATATGAACCGCCTCGATCATATTATGGCCGTCCTTCCACAGATTGAGCAGGTAAGGCCAGCAACCGGCGAAGTTCAACGCGCCGACGCAACGTGTCGCGTAGCGTTGCGGCAACCTGTCGATCAGATAAGCGCACATCGTCGGCAGCATGCCGAAACAGAGCAGGATGGCGCTCGGCAAAGCGGCGATGAACAGCGCGATGATGACGACGCCCATGCTCAATTGCCGCAGCAGTGAGGGGCGCTTAACGCCCGGTCTGATAATGGCGGCCCGACGCTTCAGCGCCTTACGGACAGCAGTCTTCGCGGCGAGTTTTCTCGGGTTGAGCGGCTTACGCGGCGGCGGTCTGCCAATGCGGATAGGCGCGGCCATGATCAGACCCTCCCCAAAGTCAGCAACGCGATAGCCGCGATACTCACCGCGACGGTGAAGAGCGCAGCAATGCGGTAGCCAAGTTCGCGAGCGCGGCGCGGATTGGTCGCACCGCCGCTTTCGAGGAATGCGATCTCGGTCTCGGCCTTGCTAAAGGTGATGGCGGCTTCGGCGAAGCCCGATTCGTCCTGTTTACGCAGGTCGCCATTGAGCAAGAAGTTATAGAGTCCGACGATACTGCCGGCTTTCAACACCCGCGGTAGTTCGGCTTCCGCCCGTTTGCGCGCCAAGCGATGATGGTAATTGCCCAACAGGGGGTCGGCGCTACTCATGATCCAGCGGGTCAGTTCCGGCAGGGATTCGGGCCCATGTCGCCACTGCAAGGCGGCGAACAGAGACAGCAGACCCATTGCCGACTCCACCGACTGGCCACGATTGCCAACCATCGCCAAAGCCTGGCTGAGATCACTTGCGCCGCGCGCGGCGATGAAGGCGGCGAGATGGCGGTCAAACGGAATGCCCTCGGTCATGCCCTTGGCGATCTTTTCCAGCGCCGGCAGGAGATCGGCGATATCGATGACGCTGTCGCGCTCGACCAAGGGGCTCAGGCAATGCTGACCAGGGTTCATCTCATAGAGACAGCGTTCGTAGCCGAATCCAGGACGCGGATCGCGCAGGAAACTATTGAGCTTACGGAACTGCAGAACGATGTTGTTCGCTTCGCGGTCGCCCGGGGGCTGCATATCGAGCCAGAAGATCGGCAAGCCGCCACGCACGATCTCGTTAAAATCCTGCAGGGCGTTCGCGTCGGAAAAATGCGCGGCAAGCCACGGACCAACGCCGTCCGTCATGGCAGCAAAGGTCTTGTAGCGCAGCGGTCCATCGGGATCGAGCGCCAGCGTGAGTCGCGCATTGAGCATGGCGCGGGCGGAGGATTCGCCTGACATCCCGGCGCCGCTGAAGCGGTTGTCAAAGGCGCGCTCTACCGCTTCGCGGCGGCGCTGATCGCCGAGACTACGCTCGATCCAACTCCCGATCTCGATCTTGCGATCGGCCATCGCTGCGGAGCGCCAGTTTTCCATCAACGCGAAGGCGAGACTCCGGCAAGTGTAATAGCTTTGCCCTTCAAAAGGGAGCGGACGCATGGCGCGGTCGTTGTGCGTAATCTGTACCGTTCTGAGCCGGCGTTCGCTGACCCAGGCTTGCACGTCGGCCAAATCCCACCTCTGCGCCGGGTCATCCTGCAGCATCCCGCGCAGCGGCTCGCGCATGGCGGTTGGAATCGGGGCGCGCGACACGAGCGTGGTGAAAGAGCCCTGTGTCAGCTTGGCAGCGAGCAATTCCTTGTCCGTTAGATGCGGTACCGGATTGCGCCCGAGCAACATGTAGAGCAGCGTGACGCCGAGCGCATAGATATCGTTGCCGCGCACGCCGTTGCCGCGTCCGGCAGGATGCGCCATCGACGCTTCGATGGTCTCGAACAGCGACGGCTGGAAGAAGGCCGGCGGCGCCATCACGCATTCGCCGAGCAGGCAGCTTTGGCGCGTGGCGTCCGAATAGAACATGTTGGTCGGCCGGATGGCCCGGTGAACCACGCCGATGACGCTGAGATAGCCGAGCGCCGCGATGGCCGGCGCCAACACGGTTCGCACAGCCTGCAGCTCGCCCATCGGCTGGACCGGACTGGCCAGACTCTCCATCAGTCTAGCGCCGCCAGGGCGCTCAAAAATCACGACGCGGCGGCGACGGTTGTCGCGCGGCCATGCGACGTAGCCGCTTTCGACCAAGCGCATCAGCGTGGTCGAGCGCACATCCTGGAGATTGGTGATTACCTCGTCGCGGCACAGCAACTCGCCGTCGCTCACCAATGCGAAAAAGCCCTCGTTGCCGCTGACCGTGTCGGTAACGGCATAAGCCCGCGCGGACGGCGAATCGAAGGCGCTGATCGGCGAATCGGACCAAATATGGAAACGATCCTTCAGGCGAACGCCGGACGCTGCGGCAGCCACATGGGCCGTCGCATTCGCCGCGTCTTCCTCGTGCTGTCGCACCTGAGTGTTCATGCCTTAACCGAATCGCACAGACGGAGTCCCGTCCCGGGCGTTCAGCCTAGGTGGCAAAGGGCAAAGGCTTCGTTAACGACAGGGGAAATGGGCCAGGAATCCGGCCTTTAGGACGGTTTCTGGCCAGCCGATCCCCCTCTTTTGGAGGGGGATCTGATGCTCACAGGAAGAGGCTACCCAGCCGGTCAGTCGGCGAAGGGGTCATGGACCAGCACCGTGTCGTCACGCTCGGGACTGGTCGAGAACAGGGCCACCGGCGCCTCGATCAATTCCTCGACGCGGCGGATGTATTTGATGGCGCTAGCGGGCAGCTGGGCCCAGGAGCGCGCGCCGCGCGTCGAGTCCGTCCAGCCTTCGAGCGTCTCGTAGATCGGCTCGATGCCGGCCTGCACGTCGAGCGCCGGCGGGAAGTGATGCAACGTCTCGCCCTTGTAGCGATAGCCGGTGCAGACCTTGAGCTCCTTCAACCCGTCGAAGACGTCGAGCTTGGTCAGCGCGATGCCGTTGATGCCGCCAACCTTGATCGCCTGACGGACCATCACGGCGTCGAACCAACCGCAGCGGCGCTTGCGCCCGGTCACCGTGCCGAATTCATGGCCGCGTTGACCGATCAGTTCGCCAATCTCGTCATGCAGTTCCGATGGGAACGGTCCAGCGCCGACGCGCGTGGTGTAGGCCTTGGTGATGCCCAGCACGTAAGACAGCGCGCCCGGCCCCATGCCGGAGCCGACCGCTGCCTGGCCCGCCAAGGTGTTCGACGAAGTGACGAACGGATAGGTGCCGTGATCGACGTCGAGCATCGCGCCTTGCGCGCCTTCGAACAAGATACGCTTGCCGGCGCGGCGCACTTCGTCGAGCTTTTCCCAAACGACGGCGGCGTAGGGCAGAATCTTCGGCGCGACCTCTTTCAACTGAGCGATCAGTTCGTCGCGGTTCACCTCGGCGACGCCAAGACCGCGCAGCAGCGCATTGTGATGGATCAGCAAGTCGTCGACCTTGGCGGCGAGAATCTCGCCATTGCGCAGATCGCAGACGCGAATGGCGCGGCGCGCCACCTTGTCCTCATAAGCTGGACCGATGCCGCGGCCGGTGGTGCCGATCTTGGATTTGCCGCGTGCTTCCTCGCGCACCTTGTCGATGTGCGAGTGCAGCGGCAGGATCAGCGCGGCATTCTCCGCCAGCATCAGGTTCTTCGGCGAAATCTCGACGCCCTGCCCGCGCAGGATTTCGATTTCGTTGAGCAGCGCCCACGGATCGACGACGACGCCGTTGCCGATGATCGACAGCTTGCCGGGCCGCACGATGCCCGACGGCAGCAGGCTTAACTTGTAGGTGATGTTGCCGATGACGAGCGTATGGCCGGCGTTATGGCCGCCCTGGAAACGCACCACCACTTCGGCGCGCTCCGACAGCCAATCGACGATCTTGCCTTTGCCTTCGTCGCCCCACTGGGCGCCGACCACGACCACGTTCGCCATAACCGCTCCGTATTGATTAGTCGTTGGCCGCGGAACAGCCGCGGCCTTTTTATCACTCGATGGACGCGGGTTTTCCCGCGACCAAAAGATGGCTGCAACCGAGTTTGCGCGCCTCGTCCTTCGCATCTGCGTCGGCGGCAAGCGCCGCCACCGTCGTCCAACCTTCGCGGCGCAAGCGCTGGCCATCCGCCGGCGTTGTGCCGTGCGGCAGGTACAGTTTCTGGGTGCGCTGCGGCCCGGCCATGGCCTGCAGCACCGTGTCCATGAACAGGGTAAAGCCGGTCGCCGGTTCTCCCTCGGTCTTTTCTACGCTGCCGTTCATGCCGGCGATGTAGCGGCCGCCGCGGCCCAGTTCGCCGCGCACGTTCAAGGCGAACATCACGAAGCTGACGCCGCTGTGATATTCGAAGCCGCGATTTTCGACTGGGTCGATGGTGAGCTTGAGATCAGGCGCCGATTGACCAATCAAGCTGACCACCTCGGCAAGGCGGGCCACTTCGCGCGCGGCCGCGTCAGGCAGTTTCAAGCCGTTCAAGGTCGCCAGCGTTTTACGGGCAGGTCCGGCGGCGGCGAGCAGCGCGCCAAGCAATTCGGCGGCGTCACCGCCTTGCGCGGCGACGCCGGCGGCGTCCTTGCGGTCGAGCGCGGCGCGCAGCTTCAGCATCTGTGTGTCCGGCACACCCAGCGCCTGACAGACGGCCGGCACCAGGGTCGGCAAATTCAAATCGACCGAGAGGCCTTGCACGCCGACGGTGGTGAGGGCCTGGGCGGCAAGCGCGACGATTTCGGCGTCGGCGGCGGCGCCCGGCGCACCGATCAATTCGCAGCCGGCCTGTCCGACCTGGCGTTGCGGACGCAGCTGGCTGCCGCTGACCTGCAGCACCTGGCCTGAGTAGCAAAGACGCAGCGGACGCGGCGCGTGGCCGAGACGCGAGGTGGCGATGCGGGCGATCTGCAACGTCATGTCGGCGCGCAGCGCCAGCATGCGGTGGGAGATCGGATCCATCAGGCGGAAGGTCTGGCCGGCCATCGAGGCGCCGGCGCCACCGAGCAGCGTTTCCTCGAATTCCAGCAGCGGCGGCTTGACGCGGTCGTAGCCTTGGGCGGTGAATGCGGCGATCAGGCTTTCCACCGTCACGGCCTCATGGGCCGCGTCGGGAGGTAGCAGATCGTTCATCCCCGGCGGCAGCAGCGCCCGTTCCCCGTTCTCCATGCTCGTCGGACCAGAACTCAAGCTATTGTTTTTCAATGAGATTTTATCCGGCCTGGGCCGGCGAACGCGTGCGATGCGTCCGGCGTTTGGTAGCCGGATTCGGCGGCCACGGCAACGGAATTGCGTGGCCACGGCCGCGCAGCCAAAGGCTGGGATTTTAAGGCAGCCGGCGCAGCCGCGCGGCGGGCAAGCGGACGGCGACACGGGTGCCCTGCCCGAGACCGCTTTCGAGCGAGACCTTGCCCTGGTGCAGATCGATCAGAGCCTTAACCAGGGCCATGCCGAGGCCGGTGCCTTCATACTTGCGCGTTAACGAGCCATCGGCCCGCTCGAACGGTGTGAAGACCTTATCCATGTCGTCTGGCGCAATGCCGATGCCGGTATCCTTGACGATCAGCTCTAGCCCCCCGTCCCCGGCAAGTCCGGCGCCGAGGCTGACGGCCCCGCCTGGTTCCGTGAATTTGATGGCGTTCGACAACAGGTTCAGCAGCACCTGACGCAGTCGGCGGCGGTCGGCCCTGACGGCGATCTTGGCCATGTCGGGCGCGAGATCGACGGTGAACTCAAGCGATCTCATGCCCGCCGTGCTGGCAATCAGCCGCGCCGTGTTCTGCAAGAATTCGGCAACTTGGATGTCTTCCTGCTGAAGCTCGATCTTGCCGGCGTCCGCTTTCGACAGGTCGAGGATGTCGTTGATGACATCAAGCAAATGGCTGCCGGAACTGCGGATGTCCTCGAGATATTCGCTCTGCTGCGACGTCAACGGACCGCTGGTGCCGGCAGAAAGCAGTTCGGCGAAGCCGATCACCGCGTTCAGCGGGGTGCGCAGTTCATGACTCATGTTGGCGAGGAAATTCGCTTTGGCGCGAGCGGCGCCAAGCGCTTCATCGCGGGCATGTTCGAGGTTGAGTGCGAGCTCCGAAAGTTCATGCGTGCGCCGCTCAAGCTGGCCGCGCGTTTCGCGCAAGTCACGGATGCTCTCCCGCAGGGATTCTTCCTTGGTCTTGAGATCGCTCGCGTCGATATGCACACCGACAAGCCAGCCGCCCACCATGATGCGTTCACGAATCTGCAACCAGCGGCCGTCGCTATTCTGTTGCTCGACGATGCGGCCGTCGGCGTTACGGTGCTTTAGGCGCGCAGCGATAAAGCTATCCTCTTCTGCGCGGCTCAAGCCGAGGTGGCCATTGCGCAACTCTTCGCGCAGCATGTCCTCGAAACGCGTGCCTGGGCGCGCCAACTCTTCTGGCACGCCATAAAATTCGCAATAGCGCTTATTGCAGAACACCAGGCGATCGTCGGCATCGAACAGCACGAGACCGGCGACCATTTCTTCGAGCGCTTGATCGAGAGCATCGCGCTGGCGCGCCTCGCGCTCATGTTGGCTGCGAAGCGCTGTGACATCCGCCAGGCTGGCGATGAAGCCACCCTCCTCGCTGCCCATCACCGGAGCGCAATCGATCAGCACCAGGCGCGGCATGCCATCGGCACGCATGAGTTGGACTTCAATGCGAAAAGAGGCCGATTGACCGGCGCGCAACTGCTTGAGCAAGAACTCATGGCGCACGCGCGACGCCGGCTCCATAAGATCGCGATAATCCAGAAGATCGGCATCGCTGGCATCGCCGTGACCGCCCCGTGCTCCGACCAGCAGGCAGTAGGCATCGTTGGCATAGGCGATGCGCAATTCGACATCGAACACAACCAGAGCGACCGGCGCTGCTGCCAATAAGGCAGCGCTTTGCGCCAAGACAGGGCGCGCCTGCGCGACGACCGCCGAGGGAGTCGAGTCACCCCCCGGCAGCGCGGACGCTGGACCAGCATCGCGGCGCAATTTCGACACGTTCGGCATCCCCCGAGCCAGCGGCGACTAGCCGCAATGGCTTAGGGTTAAAGCTTTGGCGTCAAAAATTAATTAACAAAAACAGGTGCTCAACCCTAAGTTGCGGTCGCCGCAACAAAGAAAAAGGGCCCGATCACTCGGGCCCTTTGCACTTTGCGCAAAACTGAGCAGGTTTTTTGCTCAGAAATTGAGCGACTGAACTTGCACCACGTTGGGGATAGCTTTCACCTTCTCAATGATTGCGTCGGTCACTGGCGAGTCGAGCTTGATCAGCGCCAACGCATCGCCGCCAGACGCCGTGCGGCCGAGATGGAAGGTGGCGATGTTGGCCTTGGCGTCGGCCAGAGTCTGACCCAGGTTGCCGATGAAGCCCGGCTTGTCCTTGTTGGTCACATACAGCATGTTGGCGCCAAGCTCGGCTTCGACGGCGATCCCATTGACCTCGACGAGTCGCGGCTTGTCGCCGCCGAACAGGGTACCGGCGACGGTGCGCTTGCTGTTCTCGGTTTCGACGGTAAGGCGGATCAACGACTGATAGTCGCTGGCACGCTCATGCTTGGCTTCGGCAACCGCGATGTTGCGTTCGCGCGCGATGACCGGGGCATTGACCATGTTCACCGTTTCGGTCTGCGGCGACAGCAGGCCCTTCAAAATCACGGCCGTGAGCGGACGGGTGTTCAGTTCCGCGACATGGCCGTCGTAATCGATGGTGACGGACTTGATGCCGGTCTGGATCAGCTGGCCGATCAGGCTGCCGAGTTGCTCGGACAGCGCCATATAAGGCATCAGCTTCGGCGCGTCTTCGGCCGAGACCGACGGCATGTTGAGCGCGTTGACCACGGCGCCGGTCAGCAGGAAGTCGGAAATCTGCTCGGCGACCTGGATGGCGACATTCTCCTGCGCCTCGTTGGTCGAAGCGCCGAGGTGGGGCGTCGCGACGACGCGCTCGTCGCCGAAGAACACGCTCTCCTTGGCCGGCTCGACCGGAAACACGTCGAGCGCCAGACCGCCGATTTGGCCGGAATCGAGCGCCGCCTTGACGTCAGCCTCAACGACCAATTCGCCGCGCGCGCAATTGATGACCCGCACGCCCTTCTTCATCTTGGCGATGTTCTTGGCATTGAGAATGCCGCGCGTCGAATCGGTCAGCGGCACATGCAGGGTGATGAAATCGGCGCGCTTGAACAGATCGTCGAGCTCGACCTTCTCGACGCCGAGATCCTTGGCGCGTTCCGGCGTCAGGTACGGATCATAGGCCACGACCTTCATCTTCAAGCCGAGGGCGCGGTCGGCGACGATCGAGCCGATGTTGCCACAGCCGATGACGCCGAGCGTCTTGGCGAACAGCTCGATGCCCATGAAGCGGTTCTTTTCCCACTTGCCGGCCTGCGTCGAGACGTTGGCGGCGGGCAGATCGCGGGCCAGCGCGAACATCATGGCGATGGCGTGCTCGGCGGTGGTGATCGAATTGCCGAACGGCGTGTTCATGACGATGATGCCGCCGGAGGTCGCCTTCGGCACATCGATGTTGTCGACGCCGATGCCGGCGCGGCCGACAACCTTCAGGCGCTTGGCGGCCTCGATCACCTTGGCGGTGACCTTGGTGGCGGAGCGCACGGCGAGGCCGTCGTAATTGCCGATCACGGCGAGCAGCTCGTCGGCTTTCATGCCGGGCTTATAGTCGACGTCGATACCGCGATTTTTGAAGATTTCGACGGCCTGCAGGCTGAGATCGTCGGAGATGAGAACTTTAGGCTTGGACATGGTGAGTCCTTCCGATGTCGGAGAATGTCTGGGATAAGCGCTGCGAAAAAGAGGAGGCCGACCTTAAAAGGTAGGGATCGCCCCGGCCTTAAGCGGCCGGAGCGAATTCAGCCTTGGCCTGTTCGAAGGCCCAATCGAGCCATGGGAACAAGGCCTCGAGATCGGACGTTTCGACCGTCGCCCCGGCCCAAATGCGCAGACCGGGCGGCGCGTCGCGATAGCCGTCGATGTCGAAGGCAACGCCTTCTTTTTCCAAGAGCGCGACGATGCGCTTCGGCACAGCCGCCTGCTTCTCGGCGTCGAGCGCCGCGACCCAGGGGGCGGTGATCTTGAGGCAGACCGACGTGCAGGAGCGGATCGATGCGTCTTCGGCGAGGAAGCCGACCCACGGCGTGCGGTCGACCCACTTCGCCATGGCGGCGAGGTTGCCTTCGCTGCGGGCGATCAGGCCCTTCAGACCGCCGACCTTCTCGGACCAGTTCAGCGCGGCGATCTGATCTTCGACGGCAATCATCGACGGCGTGTTGATGGTGTCGCCCTTGAAGATGCCTTCGGCGAGCTTGTCGCCGGCCTTCATGCGGAAAATCTTCGGCATCGGCCACGGCGGGTTGTAACTGAGGATGCGCTCGACCGCGCGCGGGCTGAGCACGATCATACCGTGCGCCGCTTCGCCGCCGAGAACCTTCTGCCAGGACCAGGTGACGACGTCGAGCTTGTCCCACGGCAGGTTCATGGCGAACACGGCCGAGGTCGCGTCGCAAATCGTCAGGCCCTTGCGGTCGGATTTGATCCAGTCGCCGTTGGGCACGCGCACGCCGGAGGTCGTGCCGTTCCAGGTGAAAACGATGTCGTGGTCCGGGCTCGTCGCGGCGAGATCGACGATCTTGCCGTAATCGGCCTTGAGGGACTTCACGTCCTTCAGCTTAAGTTCCTTGGTGATGTCGCCGACCCAGCCGGCGCCGAAGCTTTCCCAGGCCAGCACGTCGACGGGCAGCGGCCCGAGCAGCGACCAGAGCGCCATCTCGACGGCGCCGGTGTCGGACGCCGGCACGATGCCAATGCGATAGTCGGCGGGGATACCGAGGATTTTACGGCTTTGGTCGATGACCTGGGCCAGCTTCGCCTTGCCGTCTTTCGAGCGGTGCGAGCGGCCTACGCAGGCGTCTTGCAACGCCTGAACGGTCCAACCGGGGAATTTTGCGCAGGGGCCCGAGGAAAAATCGGGATTGGCGGGCCGAGTGGTCGGCTTCATATGGCTATTCCTCACAGAATAGTTGCACCCCGTTGGGGGGGTGTGTCCCGCCGCGGAAACTAATAGGGTCGCCCGACCCCGTCAACGACCATCGGATGACATTTTGCGGCGGCGCCACAGGGCAGCCTTGCGCCCAGCGCGGACCTCAAAAAAAGCCCGGAAATGGTGGGATTATTCGTATCTCAGGGCTTCGATGGGATCGAGCTGCGCGGCGCGGCGGGCGGGATAGAAGCCAAAGAACACGCCGATGAAGGCCGAAAAGGCCACGGCGATGACGATGGCCTGCGGCTGAATCAGCATCGGCCAATTGGCCAGTTCGGCGATCAGGATGGAGCCGCCGAGGCCGAGCGTCACGCCGATGATGCCGCCGATCAGCGACAGCATCACCGCCTCCATGACGAACTGCGTGAGGATGTCGCGGCCGCGCGCGCCGATCGCCATGCGCAGGCCGATCTCGCGCGTGCGCTCCGTCACGGTGACCAGCATGATATTCATGATGCCGATGCCGCCGACGATGAGCGACACGCCGGCCACGGCGGCGAGCAGCAAGGTCATGACGCGCGAGGATTCGGCGCGTGTCTCCATGATCTGCGACAGGTTACGGATGGTGAAGTCATCTGGCTGGCTGTCACGCAAGCGGTGGCGCTGGCGCAACAAATCTCGCGCGTCGCGCTCGGCCTCCTCCATCAGGCTGGCGTCGCTCACCTTGATGGCGATGGCATGCACCAGATTGCCACGCAGCTGGCGGTCGCCGAGCACGCGTTTTTTCGCCGTCGACAGCGGAATCACCACGGTGTCGTCCTGGTCGCCGCCATTGCCGGTCTCGCCCTTGCGCGCCAGCACGCCGACGACCTCGAGCGGCACGTTCTGCAGCCGCACCATCTGGCCGACCGGATCGCCGCCGGAAAACAGGTTGTCGGCCACCGTCGCGCCGAGCAGCACGACCTTGCCGGCGCCGGTCACTTCTTCCTGCGAGAACAGGCGGCCGATGCCCGGTTCCCATTCGCGCGCGTCGAAGAACTCCAGCGTCACGCCCTGGATCGAAGTCGCCCAGTTGACGTTGCCGGACACGACCTGGCCCGAGCCGCGCACCGTCGGCGCGGCGGCGAGCACGATGCTGGCGAGATCGCGCTGAATCGATTCGGCGTCCTCCTCGGTCAAGGTGAAGCGCGTGCCGGTGCCGAGCCGCACGCCGCCTTGCGTCACGCTGCCCGGCGTCACCATCAGCAGGTTCGAGCCGAGACTTTTGATCAGTTCGGAGACGCGCGATTCGGCACCGGCGCCGATCGCGACCATGGCAATCACCGCGCCGACGCCGATGACGATGCCAAGCGTAGTCAATGCGCTGCGCAGCACGTTGACCTTCAGCGACTGGAGCGCCGAGATAAGGGAATCCATCCAGGTCATGGGCGCAACCTCATTCCGCCGCCTGCGCGGTCATGCGGCCGAGCACATCAGCGGCGCGCACCGGCGATGCGTTGCGTTCGTCGGAAATAACATGGCCGTCGCGCATCCGCACGACACGGCCGGCATATTCGGCGACCTCCGGATCGTGGGTGACGATCAGAATAGTGATGCCCTCGTCGTTCAAGCGCTGGAACAGGGCCATGATCTCGACGCCGGTGCGGGTATCGAGCGCGCCGGTCGGCTCGTCGGCGAGCAACAGCAAGGGATCGTTGACCAGGGCGCGGGCAATCGCGACACGCTGCTGCTGACCGCCCGAGAGTTGCGTCGGCCGGTGATGACCGCGTTCGGCAAGGCCGACGAGGCCTAGCATTTTCACCGCCTTGGCGCGCCGTTCGCCGCGCGGCACGCGGCCGTACATCAAGGGAAGCTCGACATTCTCCTCGGCGGTCAAACGCGCCAATAGGTTGAACGACTGGAAGACGAAGCCGATCTTGCGGTTGCGCACGTCGGCCAGCGCGTCGGTCGACAGGCGCGAGACGTCTTCGCCGTCGAACAGCAACCGCCCGGCGGTCGGGCTGTCGAGGCAGCCGACAAGATTCATGAAGGTCGATTTGCCCGAGCCCGACGGGCCCATGACGGCGGTGAACTCGCCACGCCCGATGGTCAGATCCAGCGGCGTCAGCGCATGCACTACGCCGCCGCCGACGCTGTAATCCTTGCTCAACGATTCGGTTTGAATCAGCGGCGCGGTCATGCTCAGAAGCCGATGCGCGGCATGGCGCTGGTCGACGACTTGGCACCGAAGTTCAGGCCGACGATGATTTCCTGGCCTTCCTTGAGATCGCCGCGCAACAGCTCGGTGAAGCCGCCATCGGTCACGCCGGTGACCACGGCCACCGCCTTGGGCTTGCCGCCATCGAGCACCCAGACCTGGCCACGCCGGGTGCCGGCCGCTTCGCCACGCGCGATACGCGCCGCGTCCAGCTTGGCCTGCTGCTCGGGCGTGAGCAGCGCGGCCAGCGCCGTCTCGAACTGGGCGCGGGCGCGATTGGCGTTGGCCCGCTGCGCGCTCGTCGCCGTGCCACCGGACACGTTACCGTCGGGCGCGCGCGCCTGCTGGCGCTGGGCGGCGAGACGCTCGCGCGATTCGGCGATCAGCGCGCGGACCTGCTGCTGCTGGTCGGCCGTGAGGTCGAGCAGCTTGGTCAATTGTTCGACGGTCTGCGCCTCGTTGATCGGACCTTCATTGGCGCGGCTGGCCGCCGGCTGCGCGCCAGCCGGGCGCTGTGTCGTCGCGACGGGCGTGCCGTCCTCATCGCTTGCCGGTCCGCCGGCGCCCGCTCCGGCAACTCCGACCGGGCGGAAGCGCAAAGCCGCGTTGGCGATCTTGAGCACATTGCTGCGATCATCGATGACGATGCGCACGTTGGCGGTCAGCCCCGGCAGCAGGCGCAAGTCATCGTTGTCGGCAGTGACCAGCACGCTGTAGGTGACGACGTTCTGCACAGTCGTCGCCGCCTTGCGGATTTGCGACACAACACCGGAGAAAGTACGGCCCTGGAAGGAATCGACCGTGAAGGTGGCGCGCTGCCCTTGCAGGATGCGGCCGACGTCGGCCTCGTCGACGCGCACCTCCACCTGCATCTTGCGCAGGTCCTGGGCGATCTTGAACAGGATCGGCGCCGACATGGTCGCCGCCACGGTCTGTCCGACGTCGACGTCGCGGCTGATCACCGTGCCGTCGACCGGCGCGCGGATGAACGTGCGCTCGAGATCAATGCGCGACTGATTGACCACCGCTTCCTGCTTCTGCACCGTCGCCTGGGCATTCTCGACCTGCGCCTCGGTCATCGCGAGATCGGCCCTGGCGGTGTCGAAGGCCGATTGCGATTTCTCCAGCGTCGCCGCGGCGGCATAGCCTTCCTTGGAAAGCGAGAGCTGGCGCTTGAGGTCCTTCTCGACGCCGGTGTAATTGGCGCGGGCCTTCATCACGGCGGCCTGCTGGGTTTTCACGCTCGCCTTGGCGAGCGCCAATTCGGCTTCCGACTGGCGCAGCTTGGCCTCGAAGGTCGCGGGATCGAGCCGGGCGATGAGCTGGCCCTCGCGCACCTCGGAATTGAAGTCGACGAGGATTTCCTTCAGCTGGCCGGAAATCTGGCTACCGACCTGCACCGTGGTGACGGCCGCCAGAGTGCCGCTGGCCGAGACGGCGCTGACAATAGCGCCGCGCTCGATCTTGGCCATGCGGTAGGCGGGGGCGTCAGAGCCCCCCGAAAAAACAAAATAGGCCGCCCCGGCGGCCAACAGGCCGACAAGAGGAACCGCGACCAGAAGTTTACGCATCGAACATTGCGCCTTTCGCACCCAGCGGGGCCTCGCCAGTCGAACAACCGGGACCACCTGGGCAAAACTCTCTCATAGATGTCCTGCGCTTGCCACGACGGCAAGAGACGGAGCCACTCTATGAATAACGTCCATCGCCGGCTTTACCGTCGCGAAACGTCAAGAATTTAGCGGATTTCTTGGCAATCGGGCGGTTAACCCTTGAACGGACGGACCGTATGGCCGTGGTTCAAAGGTCCGTGACCTTGGCCGAAGCCCGGCGCGGTCTTGAGCGCCTGTAGCACATAGGCACGGGCGCGGCGGACAGCGGTCACCAAATCCAATTCCTGGGCGATGCCGACCGCGATGGCCGATGCGAGCGTGCAGCCGGTGCCGTGGGTATGGCGGGTGTCGATCCGCTTGCTGCGAAAAACTTCGACCCGCGGCTCGCCTTCGAACGACTGGGCAAGGAGATCGACGACCGTGGCGCCCTCGCGATGGCCGCCCTTCACCAGAACGGCGCGCGGGCCGAGCTGGAGCAGATGGAGCGCGGCATCGCGCATGTCGTCGACGCTGACGATCTTGCGGCCGGTGAGCGCCTCGGCTTCGGGAATGTTCGGTGTCAGCATCGCCGCGCGCGGCAGCAGGCGGCGTTTCAGCACATCGACGGCGGCGACGTCGAGCAGCGATGAGCCGCCCTTGGCGACCATCACCGGATCGACGACGACGGGAATCAGCGGCCCATGACGCTCGAGCGCATCGACCACCGTCTCGATCACCTCGGCGTTATGTAGCATGCCGGTCTTGATGGCGTCGGCGCCGATATCGCCGAGCGACAGTTCGATTTGACGGGCGATGAAGGCCAGTTCGACGCCCTCGATGGCGTGCACGCCGGTGGTGTCTTGCGCCGTCAAGGCGGTGATCGCGGTCGCGGCATAGCCGCCAAGCGCGGTGACGGTCTTGAGATCGGCCTGAATGCCGGCGCCGCCGCCCGAATCCGAACCGGCAATGATGAGGACGCGGCCTTTCATGCGTTCAAGCGGCCACGCCGGCCACGCGCGCGACGGCGGCGACGATATCGTCGACCACGCGGCCGATCATCGCCTCGTCCTCGCCTTCGGCCATGACGCGGATCAGCGGCTCGGTGCCCGACTTGCGGATCAGCAGACGGCCGTTGCCGGCGAGCTTGGCCTCGCCGTCGCGGATGGCGCGCTTCACCGTCTCGTCTTCCAGGGGCTGGCCGCCGCTGAAACGGACGTTTTTCAGCAATTGCGGATAGGGCTTGAACAGACGCGCCACCTGGCTCGCCGGCTTGGCCGCCTCGCGGCAGGCCGCGAGCACTTGCAGGGCGGCGATCAGGCCGTCGCCGGTGGTGGCGAAATCGCCGAGGATGATATGGCCTGACTGCTCGCCGCCGACATTGAAGCCGGCCTCGCGCATGCGCTCGACGACATAGCGATCGCCGACCTGGGTGCGCTCCAGCGTCATCCCTTGCGCGGCGAGATGCTTTTCCAATCCGAGGTTCGACATGACGGTGGCGACGACGGTGTTGCCGGCGAGCCGGCCGGC
>CANJIM010000060.1 GCA_947474495.1 Rhodospirillaceae bacterium | reverse complement strand
GCACCAGTTCTGTGCTCGAAGAACAATTCCGCAGCACGTTTGGCGCTTCGATCGGCGCCGAAGTCGCGCTCTCCGGAGGTTGGAATGTGCGCAGCGGGCTGCAATATGACCAGACCCCGACACGCGATGCATTCCGCTCGACCAGCATGCCCGATACCGATCGAATCTGGTTCAGCCTCGGCGCGTCCTACGCGATTTCGCAGAACATCTCCTTCGATATCTCCTATTCGCACATGTTCGCCAAAGAAGAGCCGATCAATCGATCGACCACCTTCACGGCGATCTCGACGACCGTCCTGACCCATGGCTCGACGGAGACCAGCTCAGACGTCTTAGGCTTCGGCCTACAGGTGGCTTTTTGACCATTGACGCACCTTCACTTTTTCGCCGCTTCGGCTTAAGTGTCGGCGATACCACGACCCCGGGCGGCTACGGGCTGAACCCGCTCAGCCTGAGCTTCACCAACCACGAGATCGAACGGCGCTTCACCGCCGAGCATCTCAACCGCGCGCTGCCGACAATCCGCGTCTTCTTGCTCGCAGCCAGCGTGCTCTATGGCCTGTTCGGCATCCTCGATTACTACATCCTGCCGGAAACCCACGGCATCATGTGGCTGATCCGCTATGCCTTCGTATGCCCGCTGCTGCTATTTGCGCTCGGGTTGACCTACCATCCGGCATTCCCGCGCATCGCGCAGCTGGTGGTCGGCACATCGAGCTTCATCGCCGGCCTCGGCATTATCGCTATGACCGCCTTCGCCGAGGAGCCGGGCAACCGCCTCTACTACGCAGGCTTGATCATGGTGGTGATCTATTCGGCAAGCTTGATCCGGCTGCGCTGCGTCAATTCGACGATGATCTGCCTCGTCCTGTTCGGGCTTTATCAGGTCTCGGCGATCTGGCTCAACCCGATCCCGCCGGAATATCTGCTCAGCAATAACTTCTTCCTCGGCATGTCCGTCGCCGTCGGCGTGTTCTCCAGCTATGTGCAGGAGCTCTACATCCGCAAAGAGTTCATCAGCACCGAGATGCTGAAGCAGGAGAAGTCGCGCGTCATCGACCTGTTGACCGAGGCCCAGGCTGCCAATAAGGCGAAAAGCGACTTCCTCGCTATCATGAGCCACGAGCTGCGCACGCCGCTCAATGCCATTCTTGGCTTCAGCGAAATCATCAAGATCCGGATGTTCGGGCCGATCGGCTCGGAAAAATACTCTTCATATGTGGAAGACATCCACAGCACCGCTCGTCACTTGCTGACCATCATTACCGACGTGCTCGACTTCTCGAAGGCCGAGGTGGGCAAGCTGAGCATCGCCGAGGAAAATATCGATATCATTGACGTGCTCGATCAGTGCTTCCGTATTGTCCGTGACAGGGCGGCACAGTCCGGCTTGCGCATGAGCCTGCGCGACATCCCGCGCCATGTCGTCCTTAAGATGGACAAGACACTGATCAAGCAGGTCTTCATCAACCTCCTCAGCAATGCTCTGAAGTTCACGCCGCCAGGTGGCGAGATCAACGCTTCGATCCTGCGCAATGCCGACGGTGGCTGGTCGGTACGGATCACCGATACGGGCATTGGTATCGCAGAGGCGGACATTCCTCGCGTCATGGAGCCATTCGTCCAGGTCGAGAGCGTGATGGTGCGCAAGCACGGCGGCACCGGCCTCGGCTTGCCCTTATCGAAAAAGATTATGCTGCTCCATGGGGGCAACCTGGAGATCATCAGCACGCTCGGTGCCGGCACGACAGTGAGCGTCGATTTCCCAGCCAGCCGCTTCGTCACGCTCGACGAAAAAACCGTCGGCGCGGCCTAACGGCCAAAACCATTTCCCTTACACACAAAAAAACGGCGAACCTTTCGGCCCGCCGTTCTCGTTTCGCAGTGAAGCCGCTTAGGACTTCTTGACGATGCGCACCATGACGACGCGCTGCGTCGAGTCATAGAACGTCTCGTAGGCAGCGCCCGGTAGGCCGGCGGCGAAGGCCGCCATGTCGTGCGCGTCGCGATAGAGGATGTTCCAGTCCGTGATGAATTCCATCGGCCACAGATTGCTGCCGGCGCAACGGTGCATATTGCCGACGATCAGCGTGCCGCCGACGGCCAGGCTGGCATACAGCGTGTTGACCAGCGACTTGACGCGCTTCGGCACCAGGTAGTCGATCAGCCCGACCGTGTAGATAAGGTCCTGGGGCGGCAGCTTCTCGAACAGTTCGCCGCGCAGCAGTTGAACAAAGGAGGCATTCAGGCAGCTGACGCTGGCGCGGCCGCCGAGGCGGACGACAGCCGGATACGTCCTCTCATAGGCCGAGCTCAGCGCCTCATGATCCTGATCGATCAGCGTGAAATCTGTGCGGCGCGGCAGATCATTCACGGCAAGATAGTCGACGATTTCGCGGGCTGGGCCGCAACCCAGGCTGGCAATGCGCACGGCGCGGTTCTCGGCGAGCGCGGCCGGGGCGCTCAAGACGGCCTTGGCGATCGCCGTGCGCATGTCGGTCATGCGGGTCGCGATACATTCTGCGACGTCAAGGCCGAGGCGATGCGACAGCTTCTCGTAGAGCGTTTTGCCTTCGCGCTGCCAGTCGTAGACCATGCTCATGATCTTGAAGTCGCCGGGATAGCCGAGCGGCTTGACGTAGCTGCGATTCCAGATCGCGCCGGCCATGAATTCGGGCGTCAGCACCAGTTCGGTGAAGCGCTTGGTGGCGCGCAGCTCGAGTGGCTGCTCCATGATCGGTTCGACGAGCGCGTTGGCGTGATGCCAATGTTCGCGCCAAGTCGGCAGGATTCGCTCTTCGCAGGTCGCGAGAATCTCGGCCTCAGCCTCCGCCGTCAACTTCTGCTGGTCGAACTGGTCGAGATTGGCGCGGAAGGTGCGCAACAAATGCAGCACATCAGAGGCCATCAGACGGTAGTCGGCGGAGACACCAAGGTTGATGTTGTCGCTGGCAAACGAATCGATGTCTGCGCGGATCAGGATTTCCTGATACTTGGTGACAAGCTGCGAGATATCGATGCAGTCACGCAGGCGAATGCCGACCTTGGTGCCGGTCTGCGTCTGCTCGGTGCGCGTGATCTCGCCCCGGCCCTCGAACAACGGCTTGCCGCGCAATCCAAGTTGCACGTTGACCGGCATGCCGGGATTATAGACATCGTTCTGCAGCGACTGGGCAGTCGCGCGATGCCGTTCAAACTCATATCCTGCAGAATGTAGGGAGCTTCATCGAGCGTGAGTTCCGGCATCGTTTTGCGGAACAGGTCGCGGACCTTATAACGCTCGGCACGATAAAAAATCTGGCGGCCTTGCGCGCCGCTCAACTCTTCATACGTCTTCATAATTCCCCCAACAAACACGCCGACGCCCTGGTGATAGAGGGCTGGCTAACTAACAGGCGGAAGCGAGTGCGGGGGAACTCACGCCCCCTGTTAACCAAATCTTTACCATGAGTTATCACTTTTGGTCTAGTCGGGACGTTAAGATTTGTGGCGATTTCATCAAAAAGAACAACAATGTAAGTAATTATGTCCGGTAATCACTGTATATGGCGTCAATGTAGGAAAATTTATCCACAGGTTGCGTTCCACGGAACTGAGAGGGATCGATGAATATCGGCCAGGCTGCAACGGCATCCGGCGTTTCCGCCAAAATGATCCGCCATTACGAAAGCATCGGCCTGCTCGAGGCGCCGTTGCGCGGCGACAATGGCTATCGCGTCTATAGCCCTGACGATCTCAAACGCCTCGTCTTCATCCGCCACGCGCGCGATGTCGGATTCGCCTTGGCGCAAATCAAATCGCTATTGGAACTCTGGCGCGACCGCGGGCGCGCGAGCGCCGATGTAAAGCGCATCGCCGTCGATCAGATCGCTGCGCTGAAAACGCGCAAGCGCGAGATCGAAACCATGATCGCCGGTTTGGAGGAATTGACGTTCGCCTGCCACGGCGACGCGCAGGCCGCCTGCCCGATCCTCGACGGACTGGCAGGTCAAGCCAAAGCGGACTGACTACTTCAATTCCACTTCGATAAAGACGAACTCAAAATCGTTGGCATTGATCACGTTGTGATCGACGCCGGCGCGGCGCGCATAAGAAATGCCTGACGTCAGTGCCGGATGAGTGAGGCTGCCATCCGCCCATTCGATCGTCAGCGCCCCGCTCGTCATCGGCACCACGACATAATCCAGACCATGCACATGGCGACCGGTTTCGGCGCCAGGCGCGAAGCGCCATTCGGTGACGCGCGCCCGCTCATCGTCGATCTGCACAGTGCCCACCGCTTGCGGTCTTGCCATCTCAACTCGCCCTTTTCATCGCCGGACTATCCCACGCGCCGCGCTTGAACCAATCGGCGATGAACTCGCTGAACAAGCGCGTCTTCTTCGGAATCATGCGGCCGCCGGGAAACAGCACGTTGACCGGTCGCTCGAACGGCGGCAGTTGCGGCAGCAGACGCCGCAGCGCGCCCGAACGCAAGTCTTCGCCGATATGATAGGTCGGCAGCATGGCGATGCCAATGCCGTCGAGCGCCGCCTGGCGCAGCATGAGAATGCTGTTGGAAGAAAAATCGCCGTCCACCTTGATCGACAGTTTTTTCTTGCCGGCTCCGCCGAAGCGCCAAATGCGGTCTGGCGCCAGCTTCATATGAATCATGCAATTGCGCCGCGCCAATTCGTTGAGCGTCTTCGGCTCGCCCTCGCGCTTGAGATAGGCCGGAGAGGCGCAGGCGACCCAGCGCAACAGGCCGATCTGGCGCGCCGTGACCGCCGCCGTCGCCGGAATGGGCGACAGGCGGATCGCCACGTCGAAATCGTTGGCGGCAAGATCGACCGAGTAGTTCGAGGAATTGTCGACGATCAGCGAGACGCGGATCTGCGGATATTTGCGCGCGAAGGCGGAAACCGCTTCGGGAAAATTGACCGCACCGAACGACGTCGGCACAGCGAGGCGCAAGGAGCCCTGCGGTTCCTTCTGCTCGCGGGCGATGGCGCCTTCCCGCCGCTCCAGTTCGCCGAGAATGCCGGTACAAAAGTCGTAATAGTCGGCGCCGATTTCGGTGAGGGCAACGCGGCGCGTCGTGCGGTTGAGCAGCCGGGCGCCGAGCCGCGCCTCGAGGCCGCCGATATGCTTGGTGACGATGGCGCGCGACATGCCGAGCCGTTCCGCGGCGGCCGAGAAGCTCTTGGCTTTCACCACAGCCACGAAGCTCTCCATCATTTTCAGCCGGTCCATCGGCCCCTCCCGGGAATAGACGCCTGCAACGGTCAACTCATTGTTCACTATTATTCAATCGGACTATTCACATTTGCGCAATGAACAATGCTAATTTTTCCGCCATGATCCTGACAACCCGACCTTGCAGGAGAGCCCGATGCCCACAGCTTCCGCCGAAATTCCCGTGAAAGTGCTGTCCGGCAGTCATCCTGGCGCGATCGTCCAAGGCGTCGGCGTCAACGATATCGGCCCGCATAATCTGGATGCCTTAAAGGCTGCGCTCGCCGAGCACGGCGTCCTGGTCTTTCGCGATCAGAAGCTCACGCCGGCGAACTTGATCGCCTTCGGCCAGCAATTCGGCGAACTGGAAAACAGCACCCGCCAGGACTTCCTGTTGCCGAACTACGAAAAGATCTACGTGCTGTCCAATGTGAAGGACGAGAACGGCAAGCCGATCGGCAATGCCGACGATGGCTACCAGCTGCACACCGACCAATATTTCTTCGAGCACCCGACGGCCTACACGCTGCTCTATTGCCTCGAGGCGCCGCCGGTCGGCAGCGACACGATCTTCTGCAGCACCAAGACGCTCTACGAAGAAATGTCGGACGAAGAAAAACGCAAATACGCCGCCATGACCATCATGGCGAGCCACGACAAGCTCAATGGCGGACGCCACAACACCGGCGCCTACGCCGACTATCCCGACATTCCGCAGCCGGTGGTGCGCCGCCACCCGCTGACCGGCAACGACTTCCTCTATTTCAGCGCCAAGCTCTCGGCGCGCCCCGCCCCCGGCATGACCGAGCAGGAAGTGCTCGACATGATCGACGATCTGCGCGAACGCGCCACGGCCCCCGGCCGCGTCTATTCGCACAAGTGGCAGGTCGGCGACTTGGTGATCTGGGACAATCGCGGCCTGCTCCATGCCGCGACGCCCTTCGATAAGGTCAACCATCGCCGCATCTGTCACCGCATCAGCGTCAAAGGCGAACGCCCGATCCGCGGCGGCTTGCCGGCGAGCAGCGGCGTCGCTGCCGAATAAGCGCTTAAAGCTTTATCGCCCGCAACCTCAGCGCATTCGAAATGACGCTGACCGATGACAGCGCCATCGCTGCCGCCGCGACCACCGGCGACAGCAGCAAGCCGAACGTCGGGTAAAGCGCACCCGCCGCGATCGGCACGCCCGCCGCGTTGTAGATGAAGGCGAAGAACAGGTTCTGGCGGATGTTGCCCATCACCGCGCGCGACAGTTTACGCGCCTGGACGATGCCGGCCAGATCGCCGTGCAACAAAGTCACGCCCGCCGAGCGGATCGCGACATCGGTACCGGTGCCCATGGCGATGCCGACATCAGCGGCAGCCAGCGCCGGCGCGTCGTTGACGCCGTCGCCCGCCATCGCAACCTTGCGGCCTTCCGCTTGCAGCCGCTGCACGATCCGGCTCTTGTCCCCCGGCAGCACCTCGGCCTCCACCTTTTTAATGCCGAGCGTCTTGGCCACAGCTTCCGCTGTGGCGCGCGCGTCGCCGGTCAGCATGACCAGGCGCAAGCCCTGCGCTTGTAAATCCTGGATTGCCCGCGCCGTCGTCGGCTTGATCGGATCGGCGATGCCGAAGACGCCGACCGCATGCCACGCACTATCGAAATTGGCGACGGCGACAAAGATCGCCGTGGCGCCGTCTTCGCGCAGCGACTGCGCCTTGCCGCCGAACGCCGTGACATCGATGCCAAGATCGTCAAACATCATACGATTGCCGAGCGCGACTTTGCGCGCGCCAACGAGACCCGACACACCCTTGCCATTGATCGACTGGAAATCCCGCACCGGCTCCAGCGTCAAGCCGCGCGCCTCTGCCGCCGCAACGATGGCGGCCCCGAGCGGGTGCTCGCTGGCGCGCTCCAAACTGGCGGCAAGCCCGAGCAGGTCGGCCTCGGCGATGCCTTCGGCAACGATGGCGGTGAGTTTCGGCTTGCCCTCGGTCAAGGTGCCGGTCTTGTCGATCACCAGCGTATCGATCTTTTCGAGCCGTTCGAGCGCCTCCGCGTTCTTGATCAGCACTCCGGCCTGAGCGCCGCGGCCGACACCGACCATGATCGACATCGGCGTGGCGAGGCCAAGCGCGCAGGGACAGGCGATGATCAGCACGGACACGGCCGCAACCAAGGCATAAGCCATGCGCGGTTCCGGTCCCCACACGCTCCAGGCGGCGAACGCCGCCAGCGCCACGGCGATGACCAAGGGCACAAACCAGCCCGCCACCTGATCGGCGAGCTTCTGGATCGGCGCGCGCGAGCGCTGCGCATCGGCCACCATCTGGACGATCTGCGCCAGCAGCGTGCCCTGGCCGACCTTCTCGGCCGTCATGATCAAGCTGCCCTGCCCATTCAGCGTGCCGCCGATCACTTTGGCGCCGACATCCTTCGTCACCGGCATCGACTCGCCGGTGACCATCGATTCGTCGACGCTGGAGCGTCCGTCTGTCACGACGCCGTCGAGCGGCAGGGTTTCGCCGGGACGGACGCGCAATTTGTCGCCGACCTGAATCTGTTCAAGCGGTAGATCAACCTCATGACCATCCATGCCGATGCGCCGCGCCGTCTTCGGCGCGAGGTCGAGCAGTGCGCGAATCGCGCCGCCGGTCCGTTCGCGCGCGCGCAATTCCAGCACCTGGCCGAGCAGCACGAGAACCGTGATCACCGCCGCCGCTTCGAAATAGACGGCGACACCGCCATCATGGCTACGGAAAGCCGGCGGGAAGAGGCCCGGCATGAACAAGGCGACCACGCTATAGGACCAGGCCGTGCCGGTTCCGAGGGCGATCAGCGTGAACATGTTGAAATTGCGGCTGAGCAGCGACGCCCAGCCGCGCGCGAAGAACGGCGCACCGGCCCACAGCACCACCGGCGTCGCCAAAGCGAATTGAATCCAAATCGATGTCGTCATCGACAAGCCGACCATATGATGCAGATCGACCACATGGCTGCCCATCTCGAGTACGAAAACCGGCAAAGCCAGAACGAGGCCGATCCAAAAGCGGCGCGTCATGTCGGCGAGCTCAGGATTCGGCCCCTCCTCGGCCGTCGGCATGACCGGCTCGAGCGCCATACCGCAGATCGGGCAACTGCCCGGACCGGGCTGGCGAATCTCCGGATGCATCGGACAGGTATAGATCGCGCCGGCCACAGCTTTGGCCGGCTCGGTCGGGCCGAGATATTTCGCCGGATCGGCCGCGAACTTCGTCTTGCAGCCGGCGCCACAGAAATAATAGGCCATGCCCCCATGCGTCAGGTGATGGGGTGTCTTGGCCGGGTCGACGGTCATACCGCAGACCGGATCGATCGCTGCACCCACGGCCACCGGCCGCTGCGCATGGCCGTGATGGTGATGGGAATGGTCGGTGGCGGGATCAGTCATGGGACACTCGCTTGGAGGGCACGGAAAGCAATCATGGACCCTCCCATCATGGGAAGGTCAATGCGGAACCCGATTTTTTGGCTTTCCCGGCTCCGCCTCATGCGTTAACCATTGCTCCCCATGAGGGGACCTTTGAAAAGTCACGAGAATCAGAGGCGGAATTTCGGCCCGATCCTATCCGCCGCCGCGCTTGGCGCGACGTTGGTTCTCGCCGCCTGCAGCACGACCCCGGCTCCCTCGACCCCCAACGTCGTCCGCTACTCCCAGCCGGACGTAGCTGTCGAAGAACCCGCCGCCTATATCTCCTGCGTCCCCTATGCCCGCAGCGCCTCCGGCGTGCAGCTGTTCGGCGACGCCTGGACCTGGTGGAAAGCCGCCGACGGCAAATACGCCAAGGGCGCTAAGCCGTCCAAGGGCGCCGTGCTGACCCTGCAGAAAACCAAGTCGCTGCCGATGGGCCATGTCGCCGTGGTCGTGGCGGTCTCCGAGGATTCCCGCAAGATCATGGTCGACCATGCCAACTGGGGCGACAACGGCACGACGCGCGGCAAGGTCCATAACCGCCAGCCGGTGATCGACGTGTCGAAGAACAATGATTGGAGCGAAGTGCGCTTCATGAACACGGTCGGTACCTTCGGCCGCGTCTATGCCGCGCACGGCTTCATCTATAGCGAAGACCCGAAGCTAGCGCCCAAGTTCTCACCGCAGCCGCCGGCACCGCCGCCGAGCAAACCGCTGCCGCCGACGCGCACCGCGCAGGCCAATATTTCCAAAAACTGAAAATCTTTAGCGCGTGAGCGAAGGGCTTGCGCCCTGCGCCTGCGCGTTGGCGCCTGCCTCACCTTGGGCGACGATCGCCGACAAAGGCACCAGGGCCAGTCCCCGTGCCGCCACGCCCGGCAGCCATTCGCGCAATACCATGAGCGTCGCTTCGTGCGGGTGGCCGATGGCGATGGCGCTACCGCGCGCCTTGGCGATGCGCTCCAATTCGGCCAGGCGCGTCCGCACCTCGGTCGGCGTCTGCACGTTGTCGAGAAAGACGTTGCGCGTCGCATGCGGCAGTCCCGCGTCCGCCGCCAGCGCCTCGCCGACGCTCGCGGCCGTGGTGCGCGAATCGAGGAACAGCAATCCGCGGCGCTTCAGTTCGGCGATCACCACGCTCATGCCGGGCCGGCTTGCGGTGAAGCCGCTCCCCATGTGGTTATTGATTCCGACATAGCCGCTGAATTGGCCGAGCGCCCAATCGAGCCGACGGCGGATTTCCTCCGGTGGCAATCCCACAGTCAACGCGTTCGGCCCCGGATCGCCACCCGACTCGGCTTGGCCGGAAACGCCGGTCTTCGATTGCGGCTGCATCGACACATGCACCATCAGCTCATGACCGGCGCGGCGCGCCGCCGCCGATTGCTGCGCAACATCGCGTCCATAAGGCAGGTATGACAGCGTCAACGGACCGGGCAAGGCGGCGGCTTCAACCGAGTGGCGGTGATCGACGCCCATGTCATCGATGACGACGGCGATCATAGGCCGGCCGTTCGTCGGCGGCGCGGTGACAGCGTTACGCCGCCATTGCGGGAGTTCGGGCGGCAAACTGCCTTGCTGCTCGGGTTCGGGTGTCGGCGGCGGTTCGATGGCCGGCGGCAGCGTGTAGTCCGGCGCTTCGCCGCGCAGCGGATCTTCCGGCGGCAGGTTGAGGCTGGGCGCAGGGCCACGCCGCGGATCCGAGACCCACGGGGCAATGTCAATGCGGGGCTGGGTCTGTCGTGGGACGGCGGCGGGCGGCGAGGATGGTGATGCGCGCGGCGGCGGCGGCTTCGGCGGGTCGGCAACGTCACCAAGCCAAAGACCAAGCCCGATGCCGACGCCAAGCGCCAGGCCCATGGCCGCGAGGCCGAGCAGCGAGCTGCTGGCCTTGTGCCAAAGCGACTTAAGTCGGCTCATAAGCGATCGGCGAGCCATGCAGCACTCCACGCAGGGAACGAAAACAGCTGCCTAGCTAACACGCCCGCCGGGCGAAAGCCATCCGCTGCCGCCACACCCCCGGAACGGGCGATTCGCGCGAGCGTTATAGACCATAAGGAGAAAACAGCAGATAGGACGAACGTGACAGCAAACGAGGCATGGCAGGGAATTCCCGCGATCACGCCAAAACATCATTTCCTCGCAGATGGCGGGGAGATGGGCGAAGAAATCGGCGCGTTCGATTGGTCCCAAACCGGGCTTGGGCCGATGGACGCCTGGCCCCTCTCGCTCAAAACCATCACGCGCCTGGTGCTGACGTCGAAGCAGCCTATGTGCTTCTTCTGGGGATCGGACCTCCTCAATTTTCACAACGACGCCTTTAGGCCGATGCTCGGCAAGCGCGTCGATGGCGCCTTAGGACAACCTTTCAAAAAATTATGGGCCGACGTGTGGGAGAACTTGCTGCCCTACACTCGCAAGGCCCTGTCTGGCGAAGGGACCTGGATGGAAAATTTGCCGCTCGTCATGAGCCGCAACGGATATGACGAACAGACGTACTGGACCTTTTCCTATAGTCCGCTTCATGGCGACGACGGCGGGGTTTGCGGCTTGCTGAATATCGTCACCGAAACGACGAAAACGGTCATCGACCGTGAAAGCCTCAACGCGGCCAATGGAGCTTTGGCGCAAAGCATCGAGGAAGCGCAACGCCTCATTGAAGACAAAATTCATTCCGAGGAGCAGCAGCAATTGCTGCAACGCGAGCTCTCGCACCGGATGAAGAACACACTGTCCGTCGTTCAAGCCATCGTCGCGCAGACCATGCGCCATTCAAAAAGCTTGGCGCACGCAAGTTCGACGATCGCCGGCCGCTTGATCGCTTTGTCGCGCGCGCAGGACATTCTGTCGGAAACCAGTTGGGCGAGCGCCAATGTCCGCGACGTCGTGAACAACGCGCTGGCCGCGCATATGGACAAAGACGAACGCTTCGAAATCTCCGGACCGCCCGTCCATATTTCCGCTCAGCAGGCCCTGGGCATTTCCCTGGCGATCCATGAATTGGCCACCAATGCCCTGAAATATGGTGCGCTATCGAACGAAGGCGGCAGAGTGACCATCCGTTGGTCGATCGGCAACGATGGGGCCTTTAGCTTCGAATGGTGTGAAAGTGGTGGTCCGGCTGTCACCGACCCTGAAAATAAGGGCTTCGGGTCGCGCCTTGTCGAGACCATTGTCGCCAGCTATTTCTCGGGCCGGGGCCATCTTGAATATGCTCCTAACGGCATCGTTTTTAGACTCGTGGGGCGGCTGCATAGCGGCCCGGAGGGCGTTGCCACAAAATAACTGTGCAACCTTCCCGACAAGCCAGCGTTGCCCAGGATGATGAATACTTTGCCCACCACGCGTAATGCCGTGCTCGTCGTCGAGGATGACCCCCTTGTCCGCTTGGGAGCCGTGGATTTGGTCGAAGATGCCGGTTTTGTCGTTTACGAGGCGGAAAACGCCGAAGACGCCATCCACATGCTGGAAGAGCATGAGGATATTTTCGCCCTTTTCACCGATATCGAGATGCCAGGCTCGATGGACGGCCTCAAATTGGCCCATATGGTCAATCGGCGCTGGCCACCCGTCGCCATCCTGATCGCTTCCGGTTATCTCAAGCTGTCGCGCCAGGATCTGCCGGATGAGGCGATGTTTTTCACCAAACCCTATTCGCCAGCCACAATCGCCATGGCCTTGAACGCCGTCGCGCCGCACGCCTGAAAGCCGCGACAGCCGCCGCCCCGGCCGCTTTCCCTCGACTGAAAAAGCCTGATATAACATCCCGTTCCACCGCCAAGCGCGGTGTCTGTGGATTCGCGCCTGGCGCCATTAAAGCCCTGCAAGAGATTGATATGTTTCTCCTGATCGATAACTACGACAGCTTTACGTACAACCTGGTGCATTACCTCGGCGAAGAGGGTGCCGAGGTCGTGGTCAAGCGCAACGACGCGCTGACGGCGGATGCCGCCATGGCCATGAAGCCGCAGGGCATCGTGCTGTCGCCGGGTCCCTGCGATCCCGACAAGGCCGGCATCTGCCTCGAGCTGATCGGCAAGGCGGCGAACGCCCGCTTGCCGCTGTTCGGCGTCTGCCTCGGCCATCAGGCCATCGGCCAGGCCTTCGGCGGCAAGGTCATCCGCGCGCCCGCGCCGATGCACGGCAAGGTCAGCAGCATCCGCCATCAGGGCAAGGGCGTGTTCGCCGGCGTGCCAACGCCGTTCGAGGCGACCCGCTACCATTCGCTGATCGTCGAGAAAAGCTCTCTCCCCGCCGTTCTCGAATCGACCGCCGAAACCGCCGACGGCCTGATCATGGGCCTGCAGCACAAAGAGCTACCGATCCACGGCGTGCAATTTCATCCCGAGAGCATCGCCTCCGAGCATGGCCACGACATCCTGCGCAACTTCCTGCAACTCGCCGGCCATAACGGGCCTCGGCTTGCAGGCTTGGGCATGAAGAAGAGCGCAGCATGAGCGACGCCAAAAACCCTACCGGCAACCCCGAACTGGTCGCCGCCTTCAAGAAGCTGCTCGCCTTCGTCGCCGACGGAGGCAAGCTGAGCCAGGCGCAGGCCGAAGAGGCCTTCGAGATCATCATGTCGGGCAATGCCACCCCGTCGCAGATGGGCGCCATGCTCATGGCCCTGCGCGTGCGCGGTGAAACGGTCGACGAGATCGCCGGCGCGGCGCGCGTGATGCGTGCCAAGGCCGTGCCGATCCCGGCGCCGCCCGGCGCCATCGACACTTGCGGTACCGGCGGCGACGCCTCCGGCACCTACAATATCTCGACCGGCGCGGCCATCGTCGTCGCCGCCTGCGGCGTGCCGGTCGCCAAGCACGGCAATCGCGCCGCTTCGTCCAAATCCGGCTCGGCCGATGTGCTCGCCGCGCTCGGCGTCAACCTCGACGCCGACATGGCGTTGGTCGCCGAATCGCTGAAGGTCAACAACATCGGCTTCATGATGGCGCCGCGGCATCACGCCGCCATGCGCCATGTCGGCCCAACGCGAGTCGAACTTGGCACGCGCACGATCTTCAATCTGCTCGGGCCTTTGTCGAATCCCGCCGGCGCCAAGCGCCAGCTGCTTGGCGTGTTCCACCGCCAATGGGTCAAGCCGGTCGCCGAAGTGCTCGGCACGCTCGGCTCGGAGCGCGCCTGGGTCGTCCATGGCTCGGACGGCCTCGACGAATTGACCACCACCGGCACGTCCTACGTCGCCGAACTGAAAGACGGCAAGGTCACCACTTTCGAAGTGACGCCGGAAGACGCCGGCCTCGCGCGCGTCACCTCCGATGCGCTCAAGGGCGGCGATCCGACCTTCAACGCGCAGGCCGTCACCGCCATGCTCGGCGGCGCCACTGGCCCTTATCGCGATATCGTGCTGCTCAATGCTGCTGCGGCGCTCATCGTCGCCGGCAAGGCAGCCGACCTGAAAGCTGGCGTTAAGCTCGCTGCCGAGGCGATCGCCTCGGGTAAAGCGAAAGCAACGCTGGCCTCTCTAGTCGCCACCTCGACCAAGGTCATGGCGTGAGCGACGTTCTTAAAAAGATTTGCGACATCCGCCTCGCGCAAGTGAAGGCGCTCGAAGTGGCACGCCCCTTCGCGGCGGTCGACTCCGATGCCACGGCGATGACGCGCAGCCCCGCCGGCAAGCCGCGCGGCTTTCGCGCCGCGCTCGAAGCCAAGATTCGCGGCGTCGCGGCCGCCGTCGTCGCCGACGACGGCTACGGCAAGGTCTTCGACGTCCGGACGAAGGGCTCGTTGCAGCATTACGAGTCGCCGCACAAGGCCGCCGCCGCCTACGGCCTAATCGCCGAGATCAAGAAAGCCTCGCCCAGCGCCGGACTGATCCGCCCCGACTTCGACCCGGCCGCCCTTGCCCGCGCCTACAAGGCCGGCGGCGCGGCTTGCCTGTCGGTGCTCACCGAGATCGACCATTTCCAGGGCCATGACGATTACCTGGTGCAGGCGCGCGCCGCAGTCGATCTGCCGGTGCTGCGCAAGGACTTCATGCTGACGCCCTACCAGATCGCCGAATCGCGCGCGCTCGGCGCCGACTGCATCCTCATCATCATGGCCGCCCTGAGCGACGCCCAGGCGCGCGAGCTGGAAGACGCCGCCGTCGGCTATCGCATGGACGTGCTGGTCGAAGTGCATAACGAAGAAGAACTGGCCCGCGCGCTTGGGGCCCTCAAGTCGCCGCTGATCGGCGTCAACAATCGCAACCTCAAAACGCTGAAGACCGATCTCGGCGTCACCGAGCGCCTCGCCGACCTCCTGCTGGCCCATGGATCTAAGGGGGGCAAGACCCTGGTGTCGGAAAGCGGTCTCACAGGTCCCGCCGATCTCGCCCGCATGGCCCGCGTCGGCGCCCGCTGCTTCCTGGTCGGCGAAAGCCTGATGCGCCAGCCGGACGTCACCGCTGCCACCCGCGCCCTGCTCGGCCCTGTCAGGACGCCGGCCTGATGGCCCAGAAAGCCCAAAAAAAGCCGGCGGCGAAAAAGCGCCTGACTCACCTCGACGCCAAGGGCAACGCCCGCATGGTGGATGTCGGCGACAAAGCGGTCACCCAGCGCATCGCCACCGCCAAAGGCTCGGTCCTGATGGCCAAGGAAACCGTGGCCCTGATCAAGGCCGGCGGCTTCAAGAAGGGCGACGTCCTGTCCATCGCCCGCATCGCCGGCATCATGGGGGCCAAGAAAACGCCCGAGCTGATCCCGCTCTGCCACCCGATTTCCCTGACCTCCGTCGCCGTCGACCTGAGCTTGACCGCCAAAGGGGTGGACATCACCGCCACCTGCAAAATCGCCGCCCAGACAGGCATCGAAATGGAAGCATTAACAGCGGTTTCGGTGGCAGCTTTGACAGTTTACGACATGTGCAAGGCGGTCGACCGCGGCATGACCATCACAGGCGTGCACGTCACCCATAAGTCTGGCGGTAAGTCAGGCACTTACGAGGCGAAGTGATGCTCTCGGTCGAACAGGCCCGCGGGCAAATCCTGGCGGCTTTGGCACCGCTCGGAGTGGAGACGGTCGGCCTCGAAGCCGCCCTCGGCCGCGTCCTCGCCGAAGACCTCAAAGCCCGCGTCACCCAGCCGCCCAGCGACCTCTCGGCCATGGACGGTTACGCGGTCCGCGCCGGCGATGCCGCCAAGGCCCCTGTCACCCTGAGCGTGATCGGCGAAGCCCCCGCCGGCGGCGCCTATGCCGGCACGGTCGGCCCTGGCCAGGCCGTGCGTATCTTTACCGGCGGTCCGGTCCCGGCCGGCGCCGATGCCGTCGTCATCCAGGAAGACACCGACCGCGCCGGCGATCAGGTCACGGTCAAGCAATCCCCGAAGCCCCGCGAGAACGTGCGCGACGCCGGGCTCGATTTCCGCACAAACGCCGTCGTGCTGGCCAAAGGCCGCAAGCTCGCCGCCCGCGACATCTCCCTCGCCGCCGCCGCCAACCGGCCCTGGCTGCAGGTCGGCCGCCGCCCGCGCATCGCCATCCTCGCCACCGGCGACGAGCTGGTGAATCCGGGCGATCCGATCGGTCCCAACCAGATCGTCAGCTCCAACGGCGTCGG
This sequence comes from Rhodospirillaceae bacterium, assembly GCA_947474495.1. Classification (GTDB taxonomy): domain Bacteria; phylum Pseudomonadota; class Alphaproteobacteria; order SMXQ01; family SMXQ01; genus CAMAVH01. The sequence goes on along the minus strand of CANJIM010000060.1, from coordinate 3,906 downwards.
CCTGTCGGCCTTCGTGCGCGCCCATGGCGGCGAGCCGGTCAATTTGGGCATCGCGCCGGACGACGCCGAAGCCTTGAAAGTCATGGCGCAGGGCGCGGCGGGTGCCGACATGCTGGTGACCATCGGCGGCGCCTCGGTCGGCGACCATGACCTGATCCAGAAGGTGCTCGGCGAAGTCGGCCTCAAGGTCGAGTTCTGGAAGATCGCCATGAAACCGGGCAAGCCGCTGATGTTCGGCCAGTTCAACGGCACGCCGATGCTCGGCCTGCCGGGCAATCCCGTCTCCGCCCTGGTCTGCGCCCTGCTCTATCTCGGCCCGGCGATCACCAAGCTGCAGGGCGGCGGCGAGACCGCACCGCGCCAAATTCGGGCCCGCCTCGGCGCGGCGGTCGGTCCGAATAATTTCCGCGAGGACTATCTGCGCGCGACCCTGAGCGTGAACGCCGAAGGCGAGACCGTCGCCACCGCTTTCCCGGTCCAGGACTCGTCGATGCTCGGATTGCTGTCGCGCGCCGACGGCCTGATCCGCCGCCCGCCCGACGCCCCGGCCGCGACGGCCGGCGACTGGGTCCCAGTCATTCCCTTAGACTAACATCCGCTCGACGAGCTATTTGGCGGCGGTGATCTCGTCGATCGCTGCCATGTCCTCGGCCGTCAGCGTCCAATTGCCGGCGGCGGCATTGGCCTCGACCTGCTCCGGCTTGGTCGCGCCGGCGATCACGCTGGCCACCACGGGGTGCGCCAAGTGCCAGGAAAAAGCCAGTTCCAGCAATGTCTTGCCGTGCGACTTTGAGAAGGCGTCGAGCTTATCGACGATCGCCCAATTGCGCTCCGTCAGAGTGCGGCCGGCGGCGCGCTTCTCGCGGGTCAGGCGCGCGCCCTCGGGCATCGCATCCTTCTTGTATTTGCCGGTGAGCAGGCCGTTGGCGAGCGGGAAGAACGGCAGAAGGCTGAGGCCGTAGGCCTCCATCGCCGGAATCAGCTCGGCCTCGATCTTGCGATTGAGCAGGCTGTATTCATTCTGGCAGGACACGTAGCGGCCGACGTTGACGGCCTTGGCCGTCCACTCCGCCTCGACCGCCTGCCAGGCGGCCATGCCGGAATTGCCGATGTAGCGCACCTTGCCCTGGGTCACGAGATCGTCGAGCGCGCGCAACGTCTCCTCGATCGGCGTCAGCGGGTCGGGCCGGTGCTGCTGGTAGAGATCGATCCAGTCGGTCTTGAGCCGCCGCAGGCTCGCTTCGACCGCCTCCATGATGTAGCGGCGCGACGCGCCCTTCTTCTTGCCCTCCTCGTCCATCGGCATGGCGAATTTGGTGGCGAGGATGATGTCCTGGCGGCGCGGCCCGAGAATCTCGCCCAGCGCGGTTTCCGAGCCGCCCTTATCACCATAAGCATCCGCGGTGTCGAACAGGACGACGCCGACGTCGAGCGCCTTGTGGACGACCTTGCGGGTCGCCTCCAGATCGATGCGGCCGCCGAAGTTGTTGCAGCCGAGGCCGATCTCCGGGACGCGCAGCCCCGACTTGCCAAGATTCCGATAGTTCAAAGCAGCGCTCCCCAGATGGCGATTTTGATTATCCCAACATACCCATGGCCTTGAGCGCTGCAACAGGGCTAGCCAGCTCCCTCGCTTTGGCGCTTGACGGCAGGACAAGAACTAAACTAGAACAAAATCGGATGTTTTGGTTTTGTTCTATATCTAGCGTTGTCGCAAGCGAAGCGCCGGATTAGTTGGACTTTCGGGGTTTTTTGCCATCGAGGAGCCGGCAGAACGCCAAAATATGTCCCCGGCCTTAGGGGACTGGAAACATGTGGAAAAGCCGCGCAGGCAGGGTCAAAAAATGCTGACGAAGAAACAATCCGAGCTGCTGCTGTTCATCAATCGCCACCTCGCCCAGCATGGCGCTTCGCCGTCCTTCGACGAAATGAAGGACGCCCTGAACCTCAAGTCCAAATCCGGCATCCACCGTCTGATCACCGGCCTGGAAGAGCGCGGCTTCATCCGCCGCCTGGCGCACCGCGCCCGCGCCCTGGAAGTCATCCGCCTGCCCGAAACGCTGGTCAGCGCCGGCGCCAGCGAAACCAGCCGGCCCTTCGCCGCCGCCCATGAGCCCGCCCCCGAGCCGCGCAGCGGCTTCACGCCGAACGTCATCAAGGGCAAGTTCAAGCCCGGCCTGACGGGGGCTGCCCTGCCCGCCAATGCCGCCACTGGCGTCTCCATCGAGCTGCCGCTTTATGGCCGCATCGCCGCCGGCGCCCCGATCGAGGCGCTGCGCGACCATTCCAGCAGCATCGAAGTGCCGCCCAGCCTAATCGGCCGCGGCGAGCATTACGCCCTGGAAATCGACGGCGATTCGATGATCGAAGCCGGCATTTTCGATGGCGACGTGGCGGTGATCGAACGCTGCGAGACGGCGGAAAACGGCACCATCGTCGTCGCCCTGGTGGACGACAACGAGGTCACCCTCAAGCGCCTACGCCGCAAGCGCGACTCGATCGCCCTGGAGCCCGCCAACGCCGCCTACGAGACCCGCATCTTCGGCCCCGACCGGGTCAAAGTGCAGGGACGCCTGGTCGGGCTGGTGCGAAAGTACTGAAAACCGCACTGAGTGCCGGTTTTGGCATTGCGGTGACGGCGCCCCTGTAAGGCTGTAACATTTCCGGAGTTCCAGCCTTCCGGTGCGTCATGTCCCGCCTGCCCCCACGCCGTCCCCTTTCCGCCTTCGTCTCACGCCGCCGCCTGCTAACGGGCTTGGGCACCTCGGCTTTAGCCGCACCGTTCCTCCTGCGCGCCTCGCCGAGCTGGAGCCAAGGCGCGCCGCTGATCTTCGAGACCGACCCGTTCAAGCTCGGGGTCGCCTCGGGCGATCCCGACAGCACCTCGGTGGTGCTGTGGACGCGCCTGGCGCCCGAACCGCTGACCCTCGGCGGCGGGCTGCCAAAAGAGCCGGTGCCGGTCGATTGGGAAGTCGGCCTCAACGAGCAGATGACGCGCATCATGTTCCGCGGCACCGCGATGGCCCGCCCGGAGACCGGCTATAGCGTCCATGCGCTGGCGCAAGGCCTCCTCCCCGGCCGCACCTACTGGTATCGCTTCCGCGCCGGCGAAGTCGAAAGCCGTATCGGCCGCACGCGCACCCTGCCGACGCGCGATACGGCTACCACGCGCTTCCAGGTCGCGCTCGCCAGCTGCCAGCGTATCGAGCAGGGCTACTTCACCGCCTGGGCCGACATCGCCAAGCGCGACCTCGACATGGTCCTGCATGTCGGCGACTACATTTACGAATACGCCATGAAGGCCGAAGACATGCGCATGCGCATGGGCTTCGACGTGCCCGCCGCGACGCTGGCCAAGCCGACCAATCTCAACGGCTACCGCCTGCGTCACGCGCTCTATAAGCTCGATCCGCATCTCGCCGACGCCCATGCCGCCCATCCCTTCGTCGTCGCCTTCGACGACCATGAGGTGATGAACAATTGGACCGGCGATATCGGCCCCGGCCTCACCCGCGACGCCTTCCTCAAGCTGCGCGCCGCTGCCTTCCAGGGCTATTACGAGAACATGCCGGTGCGCGAGGCGCTGCAGCCGCACGGCGCCAGCATGCGGCTCTACCGCGCCTTCGAGGCCGGCGACCTTGTGCGACTCAGCACCATCGACACCCGCCAGTTCCGCTCGCCCTATGCCTGCGGCAAAGGCGACAAGATGCATTGCGACGAGCGCCTGGCGCCCGGCCGCAGCATGATCGGCGAGGCGCAGGAAAGCTGGCTGCTCGATCAGCTCGGCAAGAACGACACGACCTGGAGCCTGGTCGGCAACCAGGTGATGATGATGCAATGCCGCTACAAGGATCCGGCGCTCGATATCATCGACACCGACAAATGGGACGGCTATGCCGACGCCCG
>CANJIM010000059.1 GCA_947474495.1 Rhodospirillaceae bacterium | reverse complement strand
GGGTCATCGAGTATTCCTTTCCGACGGGTCTTGCGAGCTGCGGAGCGATGGGCAGTTGCCCGGATGGGGCGGCGCTAATCCCCTCAGCGCCGAAGATGGGGCATTTCGACTATCACGTGGACGGCCGGGAGGGAATATCCTGGCGCGGCTGTCTAAAATGTCAGACTGTCTTCTGTGAAATTCAGAACAGATTGGCAGGGGCTGGTCAAGGCGCATTTCGCCGTGTGGAGCATGGTCGCTCATGGGTTGGGCAGTCGAGTCCAGGGAAAGGCAGCCAAACTAACTTGGCGTTGCGCCAGGACCGGCGATGCCCCATGAACGAAGCGTAATAAAAAAGCGGCATCGAAATGGGGCCGCGAGGGGAGTGAGCCGTGACCAACGAACAGCCGGATTCGCGGATGGCGCCGCCGCCGCGCAAGGTGCTGTATGCCGCCTACGGGGCAGGGCTGTTCGGCATTGCCCTCACCGACATTTACGCCCTGATCATTCCGCTGCTCGCCCTTTCGCTCGGTCTGTCGCCGTCGGAGATCGGTTTGCTGATCGGCGCGCGCTCGATCCTGCCGCTCTTCCTCTCGATCCATGGCGGCGCCTTGATGGACCGTCTCGGCACGCGCCGCGTCATGCTGGTCGGTACGGCGGCGGCGGCCATCATGGCCTTGCTCTTTCCGGCGAGTCCTTGGTTTCCCGTGCTCTTGATCTTGCAGGCCTTGTCAGGCCTGTTCATGAACATGAATTGGATCGGCGCGCAGACGCTGATCGCGCAAGTGTGCCACGGCGATGCGGTGACGCTGGGGCGTTTCAACTTTGTCGTGCGCGCCGGCACCATCGTGGCTCCCATTGTCGCCGGGGCCTTGTGGGATGTCGGCGGCGCTTGGCCAACCTTTATCATGATCGCGCTTTGCGCCTGCAGCATGCACGTCATGGTTCGCCTGGTGCCGGAGCCGAACGCCGAAAAATTCGCCGCTGGGCCGAAGCAGTCGCTCTGGTCGGCGCTGCCGCGCGTCGAGGATTATACGCGCTCCTTTGCCATGATGATGGTGCCGGTGATCGCCTTCACCGTCGTCGTCGCGGGCCTGCGCAACGGCTCGACCGGTATCCAGACATCGCTCTATGTCGTCTATCTCGAAAACCTGGGGATGAAGGGCACGTTGATCGGCGTGCTGTTCTCAGCGCTCGAGGTGACGATTGCTCTCGCGTCGCTCGTCGTCGGCGCGGCGCGTAAGCTCGGCCGGCCCGAGTGGGTCCTCCTGGTCACCACCGTCATCAGTATCGTCACGATTTCTGTGACGCCGCTGCTTGGCGGTATTTTCCTGCTCTTGATGCTGATGCAGATGATGCGCGGCGTCTCACAGGGGCTAATGCAGCCCATGCTGTTCGCCATTCAGTCGGCCGCCGCCGGGCGCGATAATCAGGGCGCCGTGGTCGGCCTGCGCATCACGGCCAACCGCGTTTGCAGCGCGGTGCTGCCGCCGATCATGGGATTCCTCGCGGACACATTTAGCATGGAGTCGAGTTTTCTGCTCACCGGCCTATTGCTGCTGCTTGGCTGCGCCTGGCTCGCCTGGCTGGTGATCCGCCACCCGGAGTTCCGAATCGCCGACAAGGCTTAGAGCGCTTGTCCGGCGCACCAGCCGCTCGACCAGGCCCATTGGAAATTGTAGCCGCCGAGCCAGCCGGTCACGTCGACCGCTTCGCCGATGGCATAGAGGCCGGGCACCTTCTTCGCTTCCATCGTCTTGGACGATAGTTCGTTGGTGTCGATGCCGCCGAGAGTCACTTCGGCCTTGGCGTAGCCTTCCGAGCCTGAGGGGGTAATGCGCCAGCGCTGCAGGCCATCTGCGATATGGCCGATTAGATCGTCCGACAGATCGCCCATGATCGGATTGGGCAGGCGCTGTTCGACCAAGGCTTGCGCCAGCCGGCCCGGCAGCCATTCGCCGAGGATCGTCTTGAACTCGGCCTTTGGCCGCGATTTGCGGCGGTCCTTCAATTCGGCGACGGCGTCGCGGCCCGGCAGCAGATCGAGCGTGATGGCTTGGCCTTCGCGCCAATAGGACGAGATCTGTAGAATGGCCGGGCCGGAGAGACCGCGATGGGTGAAAAGCGCGGCCTCGCGAAACCTCGTCTTGCCGCAGGATGCCGTCGACTCGAATGACAGACCGCTCAACGGCTGCATCAGTTTCAAATCGGTGTCGGCGACCTTGAGCGGAACGAGCGCGGGGCGCGTCTCGGTGAGTGCCAGGCCGAAGCGCTTGGCCATGCGGTGCGCGAAATTGGTGGCGCCCATCTTGGGAATGGAGAGGCCGCCGCTCGCCAGCACCACCGAGTTAGCTTCGAAGACGCCTTGATCGGTTTCGATGCGAAAGCGCTCGCTTTTTTCGATCGCCGTCACGCGATGGCGCAGGCGGACGTCGACCTGTCCGGCGGCGCATTCAGCGAGCAGCATGGCGACGATCTGGCGCGCCGAGCCGTCGCAGAACAGCTGGCCGAGGGTTTTCTCGTGATAGGCAATGCCGTGCTTTTCCACCAGCGCGATGAAGTCGTGCTGCGTATAACGCGCGAGGGCCGATTTGCAGAAATGCGGATTGGCCGAAAGGAAGCGCTCGGGCACGACGTCGCGGTTGGTGAAGTTGCAGCGACCGCCGCCGGAGATGAGGATTTTCGCGCCGGCCTGCTCGTCATGGTCGAGGAGCAGCACGCGCCGGCCGCGCTGGCCGGCGGTGAGCGCGCACATCAAGCCGGCGGCGCCGGCGCCAACGATCGCAACGTCGAAGGAATCGGGGAGCGTCACGCGATCAAGCGTCGATCGAGATGCCGACGTAGGTCATCAAGATCGATAGCACCTGCTCTTTTTGGGCAGCTGTGAGCTGATGGCCGAAATAGTCGATGTTCAGCGTAACATCGTTGTCGATCTTATGCAGCAGGGCGATGCCGGCCTTGCTGATGGCGACCCGCGTGGCGCGGCCGTCAGTGCCGCCGCGCGTGCGGCTGGCCAGGCCCTTGGCGACAAGGTCTTTGATCAGAGTCGACGCGAAGGCGGAGGAGATATCGAGCCGCTCGGCGATCTCCTTGACGCGCAGGCCCATATCTTCGCTGCCGTATATCTGGATCAGCGCCTGATGCGCGAGCGGATCAATGCCGTATTCCTTGGCCTTGTCTTCGACGATGCGGAAGATGCGGCGCAGCGCGTAGCGCGTCTGGGCGATGCCCTGGAAATAGACATGTTTATCTTCGGTGTTGCGCGAGCGCAGCGCCTTGCGCCGTTTCTGTTCCAGCGTCTTGGCGTTAATGGCGTCCATCGGCGGGCTACCCCTTGAATTGCTCAGTTGTCATAGCAAATCGCGCCCATCGAAGTCATCATGTGCGGTAACCTTCGTCACGATTGCGCGAAAGAGGGGGGGCTAGCCCTTGGCAGCGGGCATTGTTCGCCCCATCTGAGGGCTATCCGATCAGCAAAAAGAAGGGAGTTCTCGCCATGTGGCCGTTCCAAGCGACCAAACAGACCCCCGTGACCGCCGACGCCGCCCTGCCGGGCCGAGATGCGCCGATCCCGACCACAGACACCCATTTCATTAATGGCCATCCCATCAAGGGCCCGTTTCCGGCTGGCCTCGAAACGGCAATGTTCGGCCTCGGCTGCTTCTGGGGCGCCGAACGCCTGTTCTGGGAAATTCCCGGCGTCTACACGACGGCGGTCGGCTATGCCGCCGGTCTGACCAAGAACCCGACCTACGAGGAAGTCTGCTCCGGCCGCACCGGCCATGGCGAAGTCGTGCTCGTGGTGTTCGATCCCAAGATCGTCTCCTACGCGGATTTGCTGAAGGCCTTCTGGGAGAGCCACGACCCGACCCAGGGCATGCGCCAGGGCAATGACGTCGGCACGCAATACCGCTCGGGCATCTACACGACGACGCCGGAGCAGAAGCGGCTCGCCGAGGAGTCGAAGGTGGCGTACGAGGCGGCCTTGAAGAAGGCCGGCCATCGCGCCATCACCACCGAGATTCTCGATGCGCCGACCTTCTATTACGCCGAAGGTTACCATCAGCAGTATCTCGGCAAGAATCCGAACGGCTATTGCAACCTCGGCGGCGTCGGCGTGAGCTGCGCCATTCCGAAGGCCTGAGTTCCATCGCGCGTATTTTGCGCACCGAAAGCGCATCGTGAAGAGGAGGGGCGCCATTTTCCGATGGTGCCCCTTCCTCGTTCGCGCGGTATGATTCCGCGCATCCGACAACGATAAGAAACACGCAGCCCATAGCGGGCGCGAGGGGGAGGGCAATTGCTGGGCGGTTTGATGAGCGGCGGCATCGCCCGCGCCCTGCGGTATCCGCAGTACCGTAACTTCGCCATCGGCGACCTGATTTCGCTGACCGGCACTTGGATTCAGCGCGTCGCCATCGGCTGGCTGACCTGGGAGCTCACCCATTCGGGCGCCTGGCTCGGCTTCGTCGCCTTCGCCGAGCTTGGCCCGTCGATCTTGTTCAGCCCCATCGGCGGCGCCCATGCCGACCGCTTCGAGCGCCGGCTCATGGCCATGAGCACGGAAATCCTGCTCATGCTGCAATCGCTCGCATTTATGCTGCTGGTCTTCACCAATTGGATCGATATCTGGTGGGTTCTCGCGCTCACAGGGTTGCGCGGCGCGCTCAACAGCTGGAGCCATCCGGCGCGTCAGTCGCTGATCTCCAGCCTGGTGCCGCGCGAGCAACTGCCGACCGCAGTCTCGATGAATGCGGTGCTGTTCAACATCGCGCGCTTCATCGGCCCGGCCATCGCCGGCATCGTGATCGTCGAATGGGGCCTCGGCTATGCATTCCTCTGCAACACCGTCAGCTTCATCTTCTTCATCTCCGTGCTCTACAGACTGAAGACGGCTTATGCCGACAAGATCGAGCATAAGCGCCAACCGCTGATGACGCAGATGCTCGAGGGCTACGGCTATGTCATTCGCCATCCCGGCATCGGGCCGATCATGTTGATGCTGCTGCTCACCGCGCTGTTCGGCCGGCCGATCACCGAGCTGCTGCCCGGCTTCGCCGGCGCGGTCTACCAGAACGGCGCGCAAGGCCTGGCTTGGATGACTTCCAGCATGGGGATCGGCGCTATGGTCGGCGGCTTCTTCATCGCTCAGCGCGGCCATGTCGCGGGCCTTACCAGGGTGATTATGGGCATGACCGCCGTGATGGCTGTCGCGCTCTTGGTGTTCGCCTTTGTGCCGTGGTTTCCTGTGGCGTTGATCGCCATTGCCTTCGCGAGCTGCGGCATCGCCACGATGTCGATTTCCAGCCAGTCGCTCATCCAGACCCAAGTCGATGGCGCGCTGCGCGGCCGGGTCATCAGCGTCTATGGCCTGATCTTCCGCATGGGGCCGGCGCTCGGCGCCTTGGTCATGGGCGGCCTCGTCGACAATCTCGGCTGGCGCTGGCCGATCGCCGGCGGCGCGGTCATCTGCCTCGCCACATGGTGGTGGGGTCAGCGCCGGGCCGAGCGGATTCGCGCCATCATGGAAAAGCCGGCTGGGCTGTAGCTGTCTTTATTGACGGTTTCCGTGTAAGAAATGCCGATGAACAGGCGTTCTTTCACCATTGGCGGCGTCGCGATCGGCGGCCGCGTCCTGACCGCGCCGATGACCGGCGTGTCGGACCTGCCGTTCCGCCGCGCCGCGTCCCGGCTCGGCGCCGCCTATGTCGCGACAGAGATGGTGGCTTGCGACATGTTCGCGCGCGGCCGCGCCGACGTCGTGCGCCGCGCCGCCGTCGGCGACGGACTGCCGCTGATGGTCATCCAACTGGTCGGCCGTGAGGCGCAATGGCTCGCCAAGGGCGCGGCAATGGCCGAAGCGGCGGGCGCCGAGATCATCGACATCAACATGGGCTGCCCGGCCAAGGAAGTGACCGGCGGACTGTCAGGCTCGGCGCTGATGCGCGATCTCGACCAGGCCGAGCGGCTGATCGCCGCCACCGTCGCGGCGACGACGCGCCCGGTCACGCTCAAGATGCGGCTGGGCTGGGACGACGCCATGCGCAACGCGCCGGAACTGGCGCAGCGTGCCGAAAGGGCCGGCGTGCAGGCGATCACCGTGCATGGCCGCACGCGCCAGCAGTTCTACAAGGGCATTGCCGATTGGCGCGCTGTGGCGCTGGTCAAGCAGGCGGTGCACATTCCGGTGATCGTCAATGGCGACATCGTCGATGCGGCGAGCGCACGCGAGGCTTTGGCGCAATCGGGCGCCGATGCGGTGATGATCGGCCGCGGCGCCTACGGCCGGCCATGGATCGCCGCCGCCATCGATGCGGCTCTGGACAGCGGCGGCGAGATTGCCGAACCATCGCTGCCGTCGCGCCTCGCCATTGCGCTCGATCACCTGGCTGACAGCCTTGCCTTCTATGGCGACGAGCATGGCGTGAAGATCTTCCGCAAGCATCTCGGCTGGTATGTCGAAAGCGCCCCGTTCGCCGACGGCGAGGCCCGCCGCGCGGCGAAGTCGCAATTGTGCCGTCTGGCCAGCGCCGGCGAGGTCGAGGCGGCATTGATCGCCCTATGGGCGGACGCCGCCGAAGCCGCCTAGTCCGCTTGGTCCCTGGCGTTTCGCCCTGCGCCGCAGTTTTGGGCGTCCTGACACGGCGAATGCACCATTTTCCACCAATTGTTTACTTAATAGGAAACTGTATTTATTTTAATACAGATGGCTAGGTGAGGGAGGATTCCATCCGAAGGGTCCCGCCGGGCGCATGATCGCAACGCTCATCGCCCGATCCTCGCAATTTCATGCGGCTGGTGACAGGTTTTGGAATGAGGCTCTTCTGCCGATTTGCGGTTGTGAAACGGCGGCTGCAGGGCGCAGGGTCTGGCACATGGCTTGCAAATTTTACGGGAAGCCTTTCCCCCACGTTTCATCGACCCCCTGAAGGACACCCCATGCATCCCCTGATCCGTCGCAGCGCGACCCGTTTCCTTGGCCTTGCCGCTTTGGCCCTGCTTGCCGCACCGGCGAGCGCCCAAGCCCCGAAGGATTTTTACAACGGCAAGCAAATCAACATCATCGTCGGCAGCACCCCTGGCGGCGGTTACGATCAATATAGCCGCTTGCTCGGACGCCACATGACGTCGCATCTGCCGGGCGCGCCGGTGTCGATCGTGCGCAACATGCCGGGCGCCGGCAGTCTCACCTCGGTATTGTTCCTCGACGCCACCGCGCCGAAGGACGGCACCTACATGACCGCCTTCAACAGCGGCCTGTTCGGCGAGTCGATGGCGGCAGGCGATGCGGCCAAGACGAAGTTCACCGACTACGCCTTCCTCGGCAGCATGACGCAGGATTTCCGCGTCTGCTACGTATGGAAGGAGACCAAGATCGAAACCTGGGAGGATCTGACGAAGCGCAAGGAAGTCGTCTTCGGCGGCACGGGCCCCAATTCGAACTCCTACAACGGCGCGGCGATGCTCAAAAACATCTTCGGCCTGCCGATGAAGATCATTGCCGCCTATCCCGGCAATGCCGAACTGCTGCTCGCCGTCGAGCGCGGCGAGCTGGACGGCTCCTGCCTGACCTATTCCTCGATCCCTGAAAACTGGGTTCGTGACAAGAAGATCACCTTCTTGCTGCGTCAAGCCAACGCGACGGCCGATGGCATTCCGGCATCCGTGCCCTTCATCCGGGACGTCGCCAAGACAGATGAGCAGAAGGCCATCATCGATGTCCTACTCGCGCCCAATGAGCTTGGTCGCCCCTATATCATGTCCAAGTCGGTGCCGACGGATCGTCTCGAGTATCTGCGCGGGATCTTCATGGAGACCCTGAAAGACCCCAAGCTTCTCGAGGACGCAGCCAAACAGGGCCTGTCGATCGATCCGATTGGCGGCGCCGATGCGCAGAAGACCGTGGCGAAACTTTATACCTTCTCGCCGGAGATCATCTCCAAGGCGCAGGAGGCGCTGAAGTAAACGCGCATTTCATAGCGTGATCCGAACGGGGCGTGGTTCATCCGCGCCCCGTTTTGACGCATAATCCCCCGCCGTTCGCGCGGCTGGCTTCAACGTGACTCTCGGAGAGGATTCCCCCCATGGCTTTGGATAAAGACGCCGCCAAAAAAGTGCTGGCGCAAATCGACCGCAACGAACTGGCGCAGCTCGGCTGCGACCTCGCCAACATCCCGAGCCCGACGGGCTTGGAAAAGGGCATGGCGGATTTCATCCTCGATTGGTTCGCCGCCAATGGCCTGAAGGGCGTGCGCCAGGAAGTCGAAGTCGGCCGGCCCAACGCCGTCGGCATCCTCAAGGGCGATGGCACCGGCCTCAGCCTCGGGTTCAACGGCCATACCGACACCAGCTTCACCGGCACCAGCGCCGATGCTCGCATGACGACGCTGACTGAGTCCGCCGAGGACCTGCGCGGCCGCATCGTCGGCGACAAGGTGCATGGCCTCGGCATCTCCAACATGAAGGGCGGCGTCGCCGCCTTCATGATCGCCGGCAAGGCGCTGAAGAAGAGCGGCATCCAGCTCAAGGGCGACGTCGTGCTCGCCGCCGTCGTCGGCGAGATTTCGCGCAGCCCGGTCGGCCAATTCCAGAGCCAGGAATATCGCGGCGAGGGCGCCGGCACGCGCCACCTGCTGACCCACGGCATGCACACCGATTATGCGGTGGTGGCCGACGGGTCCGACCTCAATATCGTCTGGACCCAGATGGGCGTCGTGCAGGTCAAGATCACCTGCTTCGGCAAGGCCCAGGCCGCCTGGGGCAGCAAGCGGTCCGTCAAGCCGATGGAAGAGTTCAACGCCATCATCAAGATGACCAAGATCATCGCCGCCATCGAAAAGTGGGGCGCCGCGTTTGAGGAGAAATACATCTACGAATCGCCGACCGGTCCCTTGTGGCCGAAGGTCAACATCGGCGCCATCGAAGGTGGCGCCCCTTACCGTCCGAACTATTTCCCCGGCGTTTGCACGCTCTATGTCGACGTGCGCATGCCGCCGCAGGTCCGCCCTGTGCAGATCAAGCATGAGATGGAGCAGGCGCTCAACGCGCTCGGCGTGCAGTACGATCTCGAGCTTTACAAGTCGCTGCTCGGCTATGAAGGCAAGAAGGTCGATCCGCTGGTCGATTCCGCCAACGAGGTTCACCAGTTCCTGTTCGGCGACAAGATCAAGACCGAGTCGGTCGAGCGCGCCAGCATCTGGACCGATACGAACATCTACAACGAGCTCGGCATTCCGGCCGTGAAGATCGGCCCGCGCGGCCGGCGCAGCGGCCGCATGGAAGAGATCGACATCGACATCATGGTGCGCGCGGCGCAGATCTATGCCCTGATGGCTCTCGATATCTGCAGCCGGTCTCGCTGAGGCTAGTTGCCGGCCATCTGGTCGCCGGAAAACTGCTCGATTTTCACGCGGGCGATGCCATTTTCAGTAATGCCGATGTCGCGCGCCGCGTGGGCGGACAGGTCGATGATCCGGCTCGCGACATGCGGGCCGCGATCATTGATGCGCACTTTGACAGCGCGACCGTCATCCAGCCGGGTGACCCGCACAACGGTGCCAAACGGCAGCGTGCGATGCGCAGCGGTCAGCGCGTTCATGTCGAAGGTTTCGCCGTTGGCGGTGCGCCGCCCGTGATGGCTCTGGCCATACCACGAGGCAACGCCCTGTTGCGTGAAACTCGCTGCGGGCGGCGACGGCGCGGTGACGATGGGGGCGGGAACCGCCATGGGCGGCGGTGCCGGCTTTTGGGCGGCGCAGGCCGCCAAGCTGGCGGCGAGTGCCAGCGCGAGGAGAAGTCTCAGCCGTGTCGTCATTGCGGAAAAGCCTCTGATCGGTCGTCAGCGGAGTAACGCATTACGGTCGGGAGAGTTCCCGGCTGGTTTATATCCGCGATTGCTCCATCGTCGAGGCCGCGAACGCGTCCTCGATCGAGAGATGCTTCACCGACAGGCCCTGTTCATGGTGATAGCGCAGGAAGGCCTCGATGGTGACGCGGTTGGGCTCGATGCCGTAGGGCCAGAAGTCGCGGCCGAACAAGGCTTCCAATTCGGCCGCCTGCGCGTCGATCCATGGATGGGTGATCTTGGGGATCGTCACGTTGCGCATGTCGTCGAGCGCGATGTCCTTCGCCTTGTCGAAGGCCTTATAGACGCTGGCGGCGAGCCAGGGGTTCTCTTTCAGCTTGGTCTCCAAAACGCCGATCACATGCATGATCGGATAGATTCCGGTCCGCTTGTAGTAGTCCTTCTCGGCGGCGACGAAGTCGGGAAACAGGCGGCCGACGTTGGGCGCCTTCTTGGTGAAGCAGCTTGGCGCGCGCGGCGCGATCAGCGCGTCGATCTCGCCTTTCTCCAGCATGTCGGTGAGCGTGCGGCCCGCCGGGATCGGCGTCAGCGATACGCCGGCGGGCGGCTTGAAAGAAACTTTCTCGGTGCGGCCCGCCTGTTCGAGGCCGCCCGAATGCCAGGTGAAGTCGGTCGGCAGCACGCCGTATTCGTCCTTCAGCATGCCGCGCACCCAGGCGACGGCGCTGACCTGATATTCCGGCGCGCCGACCTTTTTGCCCTTGAGGTCGGCTGGCGTCTTGATGCCGCGATCGGTGCGGATGTAGATCGCCGAATGGCGGAATTTGCGGCCGGGGAAAATCGGGATGGCGATATAGGGGCAATCGCCCCGCGCCCGCATGCTGGTGTAGTTGGAGAAGCTCAGCTCGGTGACGTCGAACTCCTGATGATGTAGCGCGCGGTGGAACATTTCCTCCGGCTCGAGATCGAAGTAGCGCATGTCGCAGCCCTCGATCGTCACGCGCCCGTCGTGTAGCGGCAAGGTGCGGTCGTAATTCCAGCAGGCGACGGTCAGGGGCAACAGGCTCACGGGAGGGCTCCGGGGATTCGGGGAAAAGGCGGGAGACGCTACCGCCCAAGGGCGCCTGCGTCAAAGGGCCTGTCGGTCAACGCCGAAGGGCGTTACTCTCGCGCCGCAACAGGAGCGGCATATGCGCGAGATTAGAGCTAAAGCCAAACGAATCGCCAACCGGGATGAAGCGGAAGCTTTTGCCATTCATGCCGTCGCCCATTTGGCGGGCCAGGAGGACGGCCTGGAACGCTTCTCGGCCTTGTCCGGCATTGGCATCGATGAGATCAAGCAGCGCCTCGGCGACGCGGATTTCCTCGGCGCCGTGCTCGATTATGTCTTGTATGACGACAAGCTGGTGATCGAGATCAGCGAAGCTGCTGCGATGCCGCCGGACGCCGTGCTACAGGCACGCCGACTTCTGCCGGGTTATTCTCAAGACTACTCTTAGAAGACCTATTCCTGGCGCGGCATCAGCGCGGCTTTGATCGCCGCGCGCTTGCGGATCGACCAAATCCAGACTCCGCCGCAGATCACCGCACCGGCGGCGGTCGGCCAAGCCAAGCCGATATGATCGCCGATCACGCCGATGACCACCGCGCCGACCGCAGGGCCGGCGCGAAAGAGCATGCCGTAAAGGCTCATGACGCGCCCGCGCATGGCGTCGTCGACCGCCGATTGGGTGAGCGTTTGCGTGCCGATGCCGTTGACGGAGATGGCGCAACCGGCGGTAACGGTGAGCGCGATCGCCAACCAGAAGGATGGCGCGACGGCAAATAGCAGCACGGCCACGGCCATGACGGCGAGGCTGATGTTGGTCGCCTGCAGCACTTGATCGATCCGGTTTCGGCGCACCATCAAGACGCCGCCGAGGGTGGCGCCGATGCCCATCGCCGAGGTCAGCCAGGCGAGGCCAGCGGCGCCTTGCTTGAACACGCCGTCGGCAAAGCCCGGCAGCATTTCGGTGAGCGGGCGGACCAACAGACTGCCGATCGCGAACAGCAGCAAGACCGGCCCGACGCCGGCATGGCGCGAGACATACTGGTAGCCAGCCAATATCTGTATCCCCATAGACTGTTTGGCACGCGCCTCGCGCTTCACCGGCGCGACATCGAGCATGCCGAGCGCGATGAGCAGCGCCACATAGCTGATGGCGTTGACCGCGAAGGCGCCGGATACACCGAAGCGGACGATCACCAGACCAGCGATGGCGGGGCCGACGAAGCGCGCGAGATTGAAGCACACGGCATTGGTCGCCATGGCGATGGAGAGGAGATCGCGCGGGATCAGGCTCGGCACCAGGGCGAAGCGGGCCGGCTGGTTCATCGCGGCGATGCTGCCGCGCAAGGCGACGAGAACCACCAGCAGCCAGATATTCAGCAGACCCGTGGCCGAACAGACGAACAGCGTTATGGCATGCAACATCGCAACGCTCTGCGTGTTAAAGCAGATGCGGCGGGGCTCGCCGCGATCTGCGATGACGCCGCCGAACGGGCTCAAAACCAGCGACGGGAAGAGATCGGCGAAAGCGATGATTCCGAGCCAGGTCGTCGATTCGGTGAGTTGCCAGGTCAGCCAGCCAATGGCGATGCGCTGCGTCCAATTGCCGAGCAGCGAGACGAAGTCGCCTGTCAGGAACAGGCAATAATTGCGCTGGCGAAGGAGGGCGCGAAGCGAGGCGGGACGGGCGGGGGATTGGAGGGACATGGTCTTCTCTCTCGCCTTGTGCGGGTAAAGGCTGTTGAGCGCTTTAAGCGAGCGGCGCCGCGAGCCTGTTGTGATGGCGGATGTCTGGCTGTCGGTTAAGCTGGGCGAAGCCGCGGCGCGCTCTTAGGACATCCGGATTTTCTTGCGATCCTCGGCGAAGCGGTTTTCCTGCAGCAGCATGGCGACATTGCTGCGCTGGGCGTTGCGCATGCCGAGCTTGCGCGACACCTCTTCGGCTGCCGCCTTGATCAGCTTGGCGGGATTGCCCGTGTAGGATGTATCGATCGTGCCGGCGACCGCGAGCAGGGTCATCACCATCACCAGGCGGCCTTCATGGTCGAACACCGGCGCGGCGAACACGTCGTGGCTGCCACTGACGGAGCGGGCAAGGCCGTGACGGCGGATTTCGCGCTTGAGCGCTTCAAGGGCCGTTGGGCCGACATCATCGGCCTGGCCATTGCTGCGGGCCGATGCCAATTCGCGCTTCAGGGCGTCACGGGTGTCGGCTTCCGGCAGGAAAGTGAAGAAGACGCGTCCGGTGGCGGTGGTGAGCAGCGGCACGAGACTGCCTTCGCGAACGCGCAGAACAGAGCTCAGAGTACCTTGCTCATATTTGATGACAGTCGAGCCGTGCGACCCCCAGACGCTGAGCAGCGAGACGAGCCCGGTTTGGCGAGTCAGTTGATGGATCGTGTCGGTCGCGATCTGCACGCTATTGAGACGGCCGAGCGCGGTGAGACCGAGTTCGATGACGGCGGGGCCGAGATCGTAGCGGCTACTATCCTTGTTGTAGTCGATCATCCCGGTTTCGCTCAGCGCTCTCAGATAGCGTTGGGTGCGCAACGGCAGCATGCGCGCCGCCTTAGCGATCTCAGCGAGGCTGGCGGAGCCTCCGAGTCCGGCGATGATCTTGATGAGAGAGACCCCGGTCACGACGGTACGGTTGCCACTGCCGCTCTTGCTGATGGCGTTTTTGCCGCTCGGGACGGTCTTGCTCTTACGGGTCTTGGTTTTCATCATATCCGGTCAAGAGCGCCACATAGGGGCGTGATGCTAACAGAGGATGCGCGGTCTGTTTCAGGCGTTTGGGTGCTGGCAGGGCATCACAGGGGATTGTCGTAAGATCAAGCGGCAGTCCGTTGCCGGACTGCCGCCGATCGTTGCCGTCCACTTACTTGAGGAGTGTGCGGATCAGCTCTTTGGCATTGGCCATCGCCTCTTCAAAATCCTGGGTTTGGGTGCCCATGTATTTGTCGAGGTTTTCCATATCGAGCGCGCGGTCCTTGTCGCCGAACGGGATACCGCGGCGGCGCGAGTTGAGCTGGACGGCGGGCATGATCTTGGCTTGCACCTTTTCGCTGAGCAGCCAATTGACGAAGACTGTCGTCGCGTTGGGATTGGGGCGCGGCTCCAGCACCTGCATCCCGCAGACACCGGCGCTCCATGTGTTGACGCCAGACAGCAAGCCGAGCTTGAGCTCGACGCCGCTCTCTTCAAAGCGCAGGATCTCGGCATTCGGCATGCCGAGCGCGATGGGATACTGTCCTTGGGCGAACCAGGTGACGAGTTGGCGCGTGTTCGATGTGATGATCGGCTTTTGATCGACGATCAGCTGCTTGATGAAGTCGGGCCCGAAGACCTTATAGATGGCGCCCATATGGACGATGGTCGAACCGCCGCGCGGATCGGCCAAGGCGATCTTGCCACGCCATTTCGGATCGAGAATTTCCTTAAACTGGGAAATCTGACCCTCCGGAATAACGGCCTGATTGTAATAGACCAATGGACTGTCATAAGCGCAGAAGGCCGGCATGAATTTCTTATCGTAGTCGAGGAACATGCTCTCGACGCCGCCGTACCAGTTCTTATCGTCCTTCACATCAGGCCGCAGCATCATGTCGCGCACGGATGCGAGGCCGCCCTCGGTGATCAGTTTGTAGGCCTGG
Source organism: Rhodospirillaceae bacterium (assembly GCA_947474495.1). Lineage (GTDB taxonomy): Bacteria > Pseudomonadota > Alphaproteobacteria > SMXQ01 > SMXQ01 > CAMAVH01. Next base: position 5,994 of record CANJIM010000059.1, on the reverse strand, counting down.
GTCTCGGCGCCGCCGACGCGGATGTCCCAGAGGTACTTGCCGACTTCGCGCTCCTTGACGGCGCGCGGCCAAAAATCGCGGCCGGCGAAGGAGGTCACCTGAATCTTGATCTTGGGATAGTCTTCCGAGAAGGTCTCAAGCAAGCTCTGCCACAGCTTGCCGGATGGGCCGGCAACCACCAGCTTGCCTTCCTTCTCGGCGGCGGCGACCGTCTGGTCCCATTTCGCCTTGTCCGGCCAATTCTCCTGTGCCCGGACCGCAGCGGCACTCATCATCACCATCACGGCGCTCACGGCGAAGGCCGTGGCGAGCCGATAGCTCGTTGCGAAAACACCCATGGTTCTCTCCCCGTTATTTTGCGGCGGACGGGAATGATCCCGTCCGCTCGTTATTGCCGCGCTGCCGCTTATTCCGCGGCTTGATTGCGCAAGGTCTTGGACCGCACGTATTCCTTGTGATCGACGGTGTTGGGCATCACTTCGGACATCACGATCAGGTTGGAGATGTCGCTGCTGTCGCGCTTGACGTTGAGCGGGTCTTTACCCTGCTGGACGGCTTCGACGCCTTCCAGCAGCTGCTTGCGGACGCGGGCGATGATCACGTCGGTGGTGCCGAGATTTTCGTATGTGCGGTCTTGGATCGGACCCTGGCTTTCGGCAGCGAAGGCGTCGTGCACGTTGAAGGATTCGCCCATGCCGGTGAAGTTCGACGTCATCATCAGCTCGCGATCTTGGAAGTAGCGATTTTCCGCCGAGCGCTTTTCGCCGTTCGGGCCCTTGTCGTTCGCTATCCGCATTTCGTACTTGCTCATGTCGAGAGGACGCACGCGGTTGAACACATAGTCCCAGCGGACGTGGTGCGTATCGTCGATCGGCACATGCCAGTGCATCGAGTACCCTTCGCCGATGCGGCCTTCGTTGCCGACGATGGCGATGGAGTCCGGCATCACGAAATTGGTGACGCGCACGTATTTCTTGTCTTCACCAGACTTGCGGATCGAGAAGATGCGCACGCCGTAGTCGGTGACCTCGTAATCGAGATTCGGGCGGCGGTCTTCCTTGTAGTACATGTCGGCCGACATGGCCTTGTCGGTGCCGGGCACCGGGCGGGTGTCCTTCTTCGCGATCGGACGATGAAGGAAGGAAAGATGGGCGGGATCATAGCCGCCCTCAAGCGCCTGCAGGTAATTGCAGTCAAGCGTCGAGCGCTTGAGGAAACGGCGTTCCGGCGCGGCCTTGACGAATTCGTAATCGGGGAATTTCGGCGGTTCACCCTTGCCCATGAAGGTGAAGATCATGCCGCCGACTTCATGCGTCGGATAGGCGGTGTGCTTGATCTCGTCCTTGTAGGTGCTGTTTTCAGGCTCGGCGGGTTGTTCGAGGCACTTGCCTTTCACATCGAACAGCCAGCCGTGGTAGAGGCAGCGCAAGCCGCCATTTTCGATGCGGCCGTAGCTCAGATCCGTGCAGCGGTGCGGGCATTGTTTGCCCAGCAGTCCGAGACGGCCCTGTTCGTCGCGGAAGAGAACGAGGTCTTCGCTCAGAATGCGAACTGGCATGGGCGCGCTGCCCGGCGGCAATTCCTCGCTGAGAGCGATGGGCTGCCAATAGCTGCGCATCACATCGCCCATCGGCGTGCCGGGGCCGGTCTGCGTCAGCAAACGATTTGTCTCATGCGGTACCATTGGGTGTCTCCTCCCTGGGGCGTTTTTTAAAAATTATCGTTCTTGTCTAAAAAATGAATTTATAGATCGGGACCGCATGGCGTCAAAGGAAAGTGCGCTGCAGCATCTTTCACAACAGTATTTTTATAACGAATTGTCCTTTGATTATCAGGCCTAATTGGGTGCGCGCCTTGACTCTGCTTTCTATAAAACGATACACATTATCAAAATTCGTTTCCGCACCCGCACAGGGTTGAAGCCTCGACAAGGAGGCGCCGCGGACCACCACAGGGGAGGGGACCATTCAGGCCCAGGACGCCAATCGGGCGGTGCTGAAGCTCGATCACATCCGTAAGACCTTCGGTTCCTACAACGCTGTCGACGACCTTTCGCTTGAGATCAAGCAGGGCGAAATCTTTGCGCTGCTCGGGCCGAGCGGTTGCGGCAAATCGACAACCTTGCGACAGATTGCCGGCCTCGATCAACCGGACAGCGGCGACATTCTGCTGAAGGACAAGCCGCTCTTCTCCTCCAGCAAAAATATTTTCGTGCCGGCGCAGAAGCGCAACATGGGCATGGTGTTTCAGTCCTACGCGATCTGGCCGCATCTCACCGTGTTCGAGACGGTGGCCTATCCGCTGCGTCTGCGTCGTTGGGCGAATGCCGACATCGACGCGGCGGTGCGCGCCATCATCAAGCAAGTCGGCCTCGAAGGCATGGAAGACCGCGCCTCGCCGACCTTAAGCGGTGGCCAGCAGCAGCGTGTCGCGCTCGCGCGTGCGCTTGTCTACAAGCCGGACGTGTTGTTGCTCGATGAGCCGTTCTCCAATCTCGACGTCAAGCTGCGCGAGCAGATGCGTGTCGAGCTGAAGATTTTGCAGCGCCGTGTCGGCGTTAGCGTCGTACTCGTCACCCATGATCAGTCGGAGGCGCTCAGCCTCGCCGACCGCCTCGCGGTGATGAATGCCGGCAAGATCGAGCAAATCGGCCGCCCGATCGAGCTTTACGACGAGCCGGCAACGCCCTTCGTGCGGGATTTTATCGGCCAAACGACGAAGTTTGCGACGCATATCACCAATGTTGCCAGCAACGGCGATGCCAGCATCGAGATCGGTGATCGCAAATTCCCGCTGGTCGGCACAGCGTCGAGCTTCATTCGGCGACAGGCGGGGGAAAACGTCGTCGCCTGCATCCGTCCCGAACGTATCGCCGTGGCCTCCGCCGCGCAGGGACATGGCGGGAATGAGCTGGAGGGGATCGTCGAGACGATGCTGTTCCTCGGCGATCGCTATGAGTGTCTCGTGCAAATCGGCGGCCAGGCGATTCTCGCCTACGTGCCGTCGAGCGAGAAGCTTTCCGAAGGTCAGCGGGTTCCATTGGCCTTCCCGAAAGAAGCCCTCACCCTATGGCCGAACTGAAGTCACTCGACTTCGGCGGTACCGCGCGCGCGCCGATGTTCGCGTTGCCCAAGCGGATACGGCTCAGCACGGTGCTATGCACCATCGTTTTGCTCACGATGGCATTTTTCGTGCTCTATCCGGTGGCCTTGCTGGTCTACAACAGCTTCCTGGTGGAGGTCCCGGGGGGCAAGGCGCTCGGTCTCGACACCTGGATCAGCGCCTGGTCGCAGCCCGGCATTCTACAGGCGATCCTGAACACTTTTCAGCGTGTCATCTTCACTGAGCTGATTTCCTTTCCGCTCGCCGTGGTGATCGCCTGGCTGGTGATGCGCACCGACATTCCCGGCAAACGGCTGATCGAAAACTTCTTCTGGATTGCGTTTTTCCTACCGGCCTTGCCGGTGCTGATGGGTTGGATCCTGCTGTTCGATCCGGGCCACGGCCTGATCAATCTCGCTTGGATGTGGCTGTTCAACGTGCCCAAGGGCCCATTCAACATTTACGGTTTCTCCGGCATCGTCTTCGCCCATATCGCGGCGCGTTCGGTGGCCGCCAAATTCATCTTTCTGGCGCCGGCTTTTCGCAATCTCGACGGCGCGATGGAAGAAGCCTCGCGCATCGCCGGGGCTGGCCCGCTGACGACGCTGCGCAAGATCGTCATCCCCGTGCTGATGCCGGCCTTCCTGATCACCATCGCCATCTCGCTGATCCATTCGCTGGAATCCTTCGAGATTGAGCTGATTCTCGGTCCGACGACCAATTTCTATGTCTTCAGCACCAAGATCTTCCAGGTCGTGCGCGAGGACCCGCCGCAGTTCGGAGTCGCCACCGTTCTTGGCCTCGCCATCCTGATCAGCATGCTGCCGCTCATCCTGTGGCAGCAGCGTTTGTCGCATTCGCGCAACTTCGTCACCGTCAGCAGCCGTTCGACGACGCTGCCGCTGCGGTTGCGGCAGTGGCGTCTGCCGATTTTCACCCTGATTTGCCTCTTCGGCGGGTTCATCACCATTGTGCCGGTCGCCTGCCTGCTGATGGGTACCTTCATGAACCTCTATGGCTATTTCGATATTCCGAAGGTTTGGACGACGGCCCATTGGATGGCGGTGCTGAGCGACAACACGCTGATCGCATCGACGATCAACACGCTGATCATGGGCTTGTCGGCGGCGATCTTTGGCACCTTCTGGTTCGCCGTCGTCGCCTACATCTCGGTCCGCACCAAATTCAAGGCGCGCGGTGCGCTCGATCTGATGTCCTGGTTGCCGGCGAGCATTCCCGGCATCATCCTCGGCCTCGCGCTACTGTGGATGTTCCTCACCGTACCGGCGCTGCAGGGACTCTACGGGACCACGGCGGTGCTGGTCGTGGCTTGCATTCTGGCAAGCGTGTCGACCGGCGTGCAGTTGATCAAGAGCAACATGGTGCAGCTCGGCAATGAGTTGGAGGAAGCCTCCTTCATCGCCGGCGGCTCCTGGTTCTACACCTTCCGGCGCATCGTTCTGCCGCTGGTCGGCCCGGTGCTGATCGCCGTGGCGCTGCTCACCTTTGCCTCGGCCGCCCGCAATGTGGCCGGCATCGCCATGCTGGTCTCCGGCGACAACCGCCCCCTGGCCATGCTGCAAGCCGATTACATGATCGACGGCGCTTTCGAGCCCGCCGCCGTGGTCGGTGTGCTCATCGTATTGCTCGCTCTCACCATGTCGATCATCGCCCGCTATATCGGCGGGCGCGTCGGCCTCACCGCAATCACCAGGAAGAAGGATCTCTGATATGCCGAAGCGTCAAATCATCACCGGTAACGGCTTGCCGAAGCATCCGCAGCCCTTTCCGACCGCGGTGCGCGTCGGCAACATGGTCTTCTCGTCGGCCATCGGCGGCCAGGACTCGCAGACCGGCAAGGCGCCCGATGCGCCGGAGGCGCAGATCGCCAATGCCTTCGGCCATCTGCAGACCATCATGCGTCTGGCCGGCGGCAAGCCGTCCGACATCGGCAAGGTGACCGTGCATTTGAAGGACAAGAGTCATCGCGATCTTGTCAACGCCGAATGGATCAAAGTCTTTCCCTCGGAAGACGACCGTCCGGTGCGGCACACCGTTGCTGCCAGCGAACTGCCGAGCAACCTGATCATTCAATTGGAATTCATTGCCGTGCTCGACGCGTAAGCGTCGATCGGCGAGTCGAGAGGATAGGTGCACCATGGCAAAAGTGATCGGCGGATTGGCGATGTCACACGCGCCGCAACTTTTGATGCCGCCCGAAAAGTGGCCCGATTTGCCGAGCCGGACCAAGGGCCCGTTTCATCCCAAGGCGAACATTGCGGCGGAGCTGACGGTCGATGCGATGATCGCCAAGTCGCAGCGCTGCCATGCCGCAATCGGCGAGATGCGCGATGCGATTAAGGCCTGGAAGGCGGATGTGCTGCTGGTGATGGGGGACGATCAGCATGAAAACATCCTCGACGATAACATGCCCCCCTTCGTGCTCTACACCAGTCCTAAAGTCGCGGCGACGCGCCACTTCACCTATCTCGGAGAATCCGGTCATGACCAGATGGATGATTATCTGGTCGACGATGGCGTGGCCAAAGGACTGCTCGCCGGTCTGATGGATGCCGGCTTCGATCCTGCTTGGTCGCGCTCGACGCGTGACACACAGGGGCTCGGCCATGCCTTCGGCCGCGCGCTCAAGTTCGTCATGCCCGACAAGCAGGCGGCGATTCTACCCTTAATGGTGAACACCTATTATCCGCCGGCGCCGAGCGCCAAGCGCTGCCTGCAGCTCGGCCAGGCGATCCGCCAGGTTGTCGATGCGTTGCCGGGCGACCAGCGGGTCGTCTTACTGGCCTCGGGCGGCCTCAGCCACACCAAAATCGACGAAACGCTCGACGGCGCCTTTCTTTCCGCGCTCGAACGCAACGATGTGGGATACCT
>CANJIM010000058.1 GCA_947474495.1 Rhodospirillaceae bacterium | reverse complement strand
TTCGGCGTGACGTAGCAGAGCATCGCGGTGCCGAACCAGCCGATCATGGCGGCGCCGATGGCGCTGGTGATGTGGTCGTAGCCCGGCGCAATGTCGGTGGTGAGCGGCCCGAGCGTGTAGAACGGCGCTTCGTCGCAATGCTTGAGCTGCTCGGTCATGTTCTCTTTGATCTTGTGCATCGGCACATGGCCGGGGCCTTCGATCATCGTCTGCACGTCATGCTTCCAGGCGATCTGGGTCAGCTCGCCGAGGGTGCGCAGCTCGGAGAACTGCGCTTCGTCGTTGGCGTCGGCGATGCAGCCCGGACGCAGGCCGTCGCCGAGCGAGAAGGCGACGTCGTACGACTTCATGATCTCGCAGATGTCTTCGAAATGCGTGTAGAGGAAGCTCTCCTTGTGATGCGACAGGCACCACTTGGCCATGATCGAGCCGCCGCGCGAGACGATGCCGGTAAGGCGCTTGGCCGTCATCGGGATGTAGGGCAGGCGCACGCCGGCGTGGATCGTGAAGTAATCGACGCCCTGCTCGGCCTGTTCGATCAGCGTGTCGCGATAGATTTCCCAGGTCAGCTCTTCAGCCTTGCCGTCGACCTTTTCCAGCGCCTGATAGATCGGCACGGTGCCGATCGGCACCGGCGAATTGCGCATGATCCATTCGCGGATGTTGTGGATGTTGGTGCCGGTCGACAGGTCCATGACGGTGTCGGCGCCCCAACGGATCGACCACACCATTTTCTCAACTTCCTCGGCGGCCGACGAGGCCACGGCGGAGTTGCCGATGTTGGCGTTGATCTTCACCAGGAAGTTGCGGCCGATGATCATCGGCTCGGTTTCCGGGTGGTTGATGTTGTTCGGGATGATGGCGCGGCCGCGGGCGATCTCGTCGCGCACGAACTCGCCGGTCATCAGGTCGGGCAGGATCGCGCCGAAGCTCTCGCCGCCGCTCATCGCCTTGGCGGCGGCCATGCGGCCTTCGTTCTCGCGCACGGCGATATATTCCATCTCCGCCGTGACGATACCCTGGCGGGCGTAATACATCTGGCTGACGTTCTTGCCGGGCTTGGCGCGCAGCGGCTTGCGGTGATTACCCGGGAATTCCATGAAGGCGGCCTGGTGCGATCCCTTGAGGCCGTTGTCGAGCGGATGGACGCTGCGGCCGACATACTCCTCGACGTCGCCGCGCGCGCGGATCCACGGATCGCGCAGCGCCGCGAGACCCTTGCGGATATCGGTGCGCACGTTCGGATCGCTGTAGGGGCCGGAGGTATCATAGACCTGCACGGGGGCGTCGGTCTTGCTGTCGAGCGCGATCTCGCGCATGGCGACTTTCACGTCCGGGAAGCGCGGGCTCTGCACATGAATTTTGGTCGAGGCCGGCAGCGAGCCGGTGGTGACGGAGAAATCTTTCGATGCGGCGCCGTCGGGCATGGGGTGGCCTCCTTGGGTGGCGTTCTGTGCGCGCGGGATTTGGCGCGCACGCGCGATTTGTGGCGGATGGCAACTGGGAGGGACGGGATGGCCGGGGACCTTGAAGGAAGCAGGTCCGCGACGCTGTCCGTTTCCTACGCCGGTACAATCCGGATCAGGTTCAAGGGTTTCCGCAGCGCGGTCTCAGCTCCGAACGGGAGCACCCCTAGGACTGCGGCGATGATGGGGCCGGGCCCTGGCATGGTCAAGCGAATCCGGCCCGTCATGGGGCCCGTCAACGGCTCGGAATGGCTTGATATCGAAACAAATCGGGCCGCGGCAGGATGCCCCGCCGCGGCCCGTTGAGACGAATCCGGTCGGCTTATTCGCCGGGCGTTATTTGCCCACGGCGAGCAGCTCTTGCATGCGCTTGACCACGTTCGGCGGCACGCTGACGGTATCGGCGACCAGTTTTTGCAGTTTCTCGCCTTCCAACGGGAAGAAGTCGAGTTTCATGCGCTCGATATCGGCCAGCAGTTCCTTGTCGTTCTTGACCATGTCGTCGAACCCCTTGCGCAGCGCCGCGACCCGCTCGGCGGGGACGCCGGGCGTGGTGTTGAAAGCGCGGCCGATGTCGCCGCCCGACGCGTAAGTGGCGAGGACCTTCTTTTCCTCGTCGTTGCGGCCGAACTCGACCACCGCGGGCACATCGGGGATATCCGGCGAACGCTGCAGCACGTACTGCACCAAAAGATGAGCCTTCTTCTCGCTCAACCAAGCGGCGCGCGAGGTCTTCATGGTGTTCCACGAGGTTAGCGCGCCGTCCACTTCGCCGCGCTCCATCGCCAGCAGGCCGTCGGTCGAGCCGGGATAGCCGGCAATGATCTTGAATTTGGTGCCGAGCAGGCCGTTGAGGATGCGCGGATAACCGTCGGACGGCGAGCCCGGGCCGGTCGACGCCACGGAAATTTCGTTGGTCAGCACGTCCTGGATCGTTTTGGCCTTGGCGGTATGCCACAGCACTTGCACCTCGATGTTCGAGGTGAAGCGGCCGATCCACGCGAATTCGTTTGACTTATATTGCACGCCCTCCGACTTGAGGGCTTCTTCCAGAGCGGCAGTCTGGGACAGGATCGACATCGTGCTGCCGTCCTTGGGCGCGACCGAATACATGTAGTTAGCGGCCTTGAAGCCGCCGGCACCTGGCATGTTCTGCGGCACGATCGTCGGATTGCCTGGGATGTGCTTGCCCATGTAGCGCGCGGTCAGGCGCGCCAGGCTGTCGTAGGAGCCGCCCGGCGCGAAGGCGATGTAGAGGGTGATATTTTTACCCTTGTAGAACTGCTCGACGGATTGTTGGGCGCTCGCCTGGGTCGGCAAGGCGAGGGCGGCGACCGTCAGGGCGGCGGCGAGAGCGATGCTGCGGCGGGACAGAGTCCGGCCTTGATGTATGTTCACGAGAAGTCTCCCAGCAGAACCGAGTTTAGATATTTTTATTAGTTAGAAGACTACAGGCCAAAGATCGTCCTGCCAAGGTTCGCGATGCGCAACTGGTGCAAGCTGGCGGGCACAATCTGCGCTTAAATCATGTGCAGGTTGCGCCTTTCGACCTGGAGCCCTAGAACCATATCCATGCTTTTCAATGCTCTATTGCTGTTGTGCCGTCGCGGATCGCTCGCTCTCGGCGCACTGATGGTCGTTCTCATGCCCTTGCCGGCGCTCGCCGACTGCACAGACGCGGCGGCGCCGGGAGTGGAATGGCGGCGGTGCTACCAGGATGGCCGCGATTTCGCCGCGGCTGATCTGACGGGCGCGCAATTGCGCGATGCCAGCTTCACGCGCGCCAATCTTGTCAGGGCGAATTTCGCCGGCGCCGACGCCTATGGCGCGAAATTTAATTCGGCTGAGATCGCCGGCGCGTCTTTCGCCGGCGCCCGCGTCGCCGAGGCCGATTTCAGCGAAGCCGATCTCACCGGCGCGATCTTCAGCAAGGCCGATCTGCGCGGTGCCAAATTGGTCGCGGCCGACTTGCGGGGGGCCGATTTCAGCGGCGCCAACCTGCGCGGGGCGGATTTCTTCCGCGCCCGGCTGGGCGGGGCGCTGTGGACGGATGGCAAGACCCGCTGCGCCGAGACTTCCATCGGCCAATGTAACTAAGCTGTCTCGGACCCCCTCGCCAACATATTGAGACAAAAGCGAGATTTTACCCGCTGCATACCCGCGGGCTCAGCGCGGCTTAGCAAAGTCTTTACTCCTTCTGAATAGGATAGTTGCCGACAGCACAGGGCCAAATGGTCGCGTTGATGGGGACTATGGTGGAATTGCTCGACGATTTTTTACGGGCCAAAGAACTGGCCGACCAGACCATTGGTTTTCTGGGAAAGTCTCAGCAGCCGCCGCATCCGCGTAACTTCGCCCTGCTCTACGGATATTTCTCCCGCAAAAGCCCGGCGCTGACGCGCGAACTGGATCAGATTCTCAAGTCTGGCACCTTGCTCGGGGAAACGGCGCTCAATTCTCTATACCAGCGCCATTTCGGCAGTGCTGCGGAAGTCCAGGCCATCCAAAAGGCGAGCGGCGTCATTGAGGCGATGCTCGACAAGATTTTATCGCAGATGGGCGAGGCCCGCGATCATAGCCGCGCCTATGGACAAGCCTTGGAAGACTTCTCCGGTCGCATCGATAACGATAACGCTCCCCTCGCGCTTGACGAGTTGCGTGCGGCCTTGACGGCGATGTTGGCTGAAACGCGCAAGATGGAAAGCAATGCGCGCCGGCTCGAAACGCAGTTCGCCGCAGCCAACAGCGAATTGGTCGAATTGAAGCAGAATCTCGATCAGGTGCGGCTCGAAGCGATGACGGACGGGCTCACCGGCATTTCCAATCGCAAGGGCTTCGATCAACGTCTCGAGACCTACTCTCAGAACAGCGAAGGCTGGCCGTTGTCGATGGTCATGGTCGATATCGACCACTTCAAAAAGTTCAACGACAAATTCGGCCATCAGACCGGCGATCAGGTCCTGCGCCTCGTGGCGCAGACGCTGGTCGATTGCGTGCGCGGCCAGGACTTTGCGGCGCGTTACGGCGGCGAGGAATTCGTCATCCTGTTGCCCAGCACGGATCTCGACGGTGCCTATGCGGTGGCCGACAATATCCGTAACAAAGTCGCGGCCAAAAAGATCACCCGGCGCAATACCGGCGAGAGCCTTGGGCAAATCACGCTGTCGTTGGGAATTTCGCGCTATCGGCCAGGCGAGGATACCGCCGCCTTCATCAGTCGGGCCGACCAAGGCCTCTACCTGGCCAAGGACCACGGACGCAACCGCGTCAGCTCGGTCGAAACCTTGCGCGAGATCGCCGCGAGCGCCTAGGCGCCCGCGGCCGTCAGGCGCTCGCCGCCGTCAGGCGCTCACCAGCGCGTCGGCGCGGTACTTGTCGCACAGCGTCTTCCAACGCTCCGCCTTGCGCTTTTGCGCGGCGTCGACTTCCTCGGGAATTTCCAGGAACGGCGGACGCAGCGGACCGGGATCGACATAACCGGCATAGCGGATCGCGATCTTCGCCGCCGTCTCGCGCCAGGACAGGCTCGGCGGCGTGGCGCCGATCGGCGGTGTGAGATCAAGAGTGATCTCTGTCGCGCGGGCGATGTCGCCGCGCGCCATGGCGTTGCGCAGCGCCAACTGCGGCCAAGGTCCCATCCAAGCCTCGATCGACCAAAAGCCGCGCGCGCCGACCTGGCCATAGGTGGCGTACTGCCATTGATTGCAGAACACCGTCATCTTGCCGCGCGCAATGTCGATCAGCCGCATGAACTCCGGCGGCTCGCGATGGCTGTCTTTCATCGCGACAATGCTCGGAATCTTGAGCAGCTCCTGGACGATAGCGAGGTTCAGCTTGATATTGTGCAGCGGCGGGTTGTGATAGACCATGATGCCGAGCTTGGGAAACAGCTCAGCGATATCCTTGAAAAAACGAACCGCGTTTTGCGGCGACGAGGGAAAATAGAACGGCACGCCGATCAGCGCGCCAGCCGCCTTCGTCTGGTCGATGATCTTCAGCTTGGCGATCACCTCGCGGGTGTTCAATCCGGTCGCGCCGACGAACATCGGCACGCGCCGGTTGTTGATCTCGGTGGCGGCGCGGGCCAGGGTTTCGAACTCGTCGGGCAGCAACGTGTGAAATTCGCCAAAGCTGCCGGCGGTCGAGATGACGTCGGCGCCGTCGCCGATCATGCGGTTGAGGCCTTTTTCCAGTCGATCGACGGCGATCGTGTTGGTGGCGTGGATGCTGGCGGCATCGTCGGTGGCGAAGGCGGGCATCATGGCCATGAGGCCGGAGAGGTCGTCAGAGCGGATCATGTCTTTACTCCCTGAGTGTCGCTGTCCAGCCTACTTGAAGTTGGCTTTCAGAATTTCGATGACTTCGGTTGGCGTGTCGGCGACGACCCGCTTGTAGAACGCCTCAAGCTCTTCGCCCTTCACCGGTATGAATTTGAATTTGCGCTTCTCCAGCTCGGCGACGAACTCCTTGTCGTCCAGCATGTCGTTCCAGGCCTTGCGCAGCGTGGCGACGCGCTCGGTCGGCGTTTTCGGCGGCAGCACGTAGGGCCGCGCCGCCGATAGGCCTTCGTCGATCGTCTCGAACAGGGCGCCGGGATTGGCGACGAGCTCACGCACGGTGGGTGCGTCGGGGATCAGCGGATCGCGTTCGCTGCCGCTGACGGCGAGTACCTTGGCGAAGCCGCTGCTGAGCCATTGCGGCCGGGAGCGGACGATGCTTTCCGTCGTGTTGGTGCGACCGTCGATCTCGCCGCGTTCGATGGCGAGGTCCTGCTCGGCGCTCTCATAGCCGTTGACCATGTTGAGCTTAATGCCGAGCGCGTTCTGCCACACCAGACTGAACAGGTAGGTGCCGGTCCCGAGGCCTTGCGTGCCGATGGCCGGCGGCGTCGGGGATTTGCGGATATCTTCGATGCTCTTGAACTTGTCGCTGCGTACGACGAGGGCATAGGTGCTGCGCGTCCAGCTACCGAGCACGGGCATCTTGCTGAGATCGAATTTGACGACGCTCGAGCCGGCCAGCTGCTGCAGATAATGACCGCTGCCGAGCTGATAGATGGCAAGGCCGTCGGCTTGCGCGACGTTATAGGCGGCGTTGATTGACGCCAAGCCGCCGGCACCCGGTTGATTCTGCGCGATGATGGTCGGATGACCGGGAATATGCTTCCCGAGGAACTGCGCGACCAAGCGGCCGTCGGTGTCGGCGGTACCGCCGGCGGCGTAGCCGATCACCACGCTCATGCGCTTGCCGGCGTAATAATTGTCACTCTGCGCCCAGGCGGAGCCGGCCGTCGCGACCGTTGCGGCCGCTGCGGCGGCTCCCCAAGCGAACGCCTTGATGAACGTGGACATGTTTTTTCCTCCCTCTTGTCGTGATTTTTTTGCGCCGCATTTTTGCGGTCGCGTTGCCTCGTCTGACGGCGGTTAGCCGTAGAGCCACCTCTCGCCGTCAAGGCCTGGACGGCCCGGATATTTCGCGGCGACCGCGCGCACCGATGGATGGTCGAGCACGCCGAGGCGGCCGTTGTCGTGCAGCGTGTTGTTGCCGACGACGAGCGTCGCGCCGCGCGCTTCGGCGGCCGTATGCAGGTTGTAGGCGAAGTTCTTGCCGCCGCGCCCAAGGTGCATATGCACGGCGCCGGTATGGAACGAGGCGATGAACTCGCGGTAGTCCTCGTCGGGGCATTGCGCCGGCGAGACGGCGGCGCAAGGGTGCACGCCGCCGTGCGGCCCGCGGATCTCGAAGGCGTAGTCGTCGCCGACGGACTTGGCCAATTCGCGGAGGAAACGTTCGATGACGGCCGCTTCCGGCCCTCCCTCGAATTTGGTCATATGGTTGTTCTCGACGGTGATCCGGACCGGCGCGCTGAAGCGCGGCGGAATGCCGATATGGCGCGCCCATACCGGCATCATGCGATCGCAGACGAAGACGCCCTGGGTATCGAGCGGATTGACCGCCGGATAGATGCCTTCGGGGAAGGGGCGATAGCGCCCGTCATGGCGCCAGTAGGCATAATTGTCGCCGCCGCGGATCGGCTTGTCGGAACTGCCTTCCAGATGCGTGCCGTTGGGATGGGTCAGGCGCCAGCGATCGCCGGGCTTCATCATCTCGGCCATGCGATAGCGGATCTCCGAGATGAGCTCATGCGGCGTGCGCGCCCAGGCGCTGCACAGCAGCGGCGCCGTCGTCGCCATGTTGCGCACCATCGGCACCTTGTTCTCGGAAAGAATATCGTTCCATTCCTTGGTCTCCTCTTCGGAGGAGAGATCGAGAACATGGCTGATGACGAGATCGGCGCCTTTCACGGCGTGTTTAAGGACCGGCGGCACGCGCCAGACCGTCTCCTTGGTCGGAATGTCCGGCCAGATGACGTTGGGGCGGACCGGCATGTCGACCCACATCACGGTCGGATGGGCGCCGCGGTGCTGCACGGCGGCCTGCACCCAAGCGATCGCCGTCTCGTCGACGATGTTGCGGCCGCCATGCAGCCCATCGGGCGCGGCGACGATCAGCACGTTCTGGCCCGGCTGCAGGCGGGCGCAGTGCTCCAGCATGTCGTTGATGGCGATGGCTGCTTCAGGCGGCATGGGGGCGTGGGGCATGATCTCTCCTATGGCGCGCGGCGTTTGCTGACGCGGGCCCGTCCAGCCGTTGCGCCGCCGTCGAGGGTGATGACCGCGCCGGTCATGTAGCCGGCGGCGTCGGAGGCGAGAAACGAGACGAGGTGAGCGACATCGGCGGCGGTGCCGGCGCGGCCGAGCGGGATATGCGCCGGCTTGTCGTCCGTGCCGGATGCCGGGCGATGGCGGATCGTGCCGGGGCAGATGCAATTGACGCGGATGCCGTCGGGCCCGGCTTCGAGCGCCAGGGTCTTGGTGAACATGGCAACTGCGGCTTTTGAGGCGGCATAGGCCGCGCCGCCGGCGTAGGACAGCACGCCGCTGATCGAGCCGATGTTGACGATGCTGCCGCCGCCTTGTTTGCGCAGGTGGGGCAGGGCGGCCTGGCTGCACAGCATGGTGCCGTCGACGTTGACGCGGAAGGTCTCGCGCCAGCTGTCTAGGCTATGGCCATCGACCATCTCGAACGGGTGAGCGGCGGCGTTGTTGCACAGCAGATCGAGGCGGCCGAATGCCGCCACGGCGCCGTCGACCGCTGCCCGCGCACCGTCCGGCGTGCCGATGTCGGCGACGATCACGCGAATGCGGTCCTTGTAGGCGGCCAAGCTCTCGCTGGCGCGCGCGCATGCGTCGCCGTCACGGTCCGCGGCGAGCACGGCCATGCCTTCGGCGGCGAGATGACGCACGATCTCGAGGCCGATTCCGGCGGCCCCACCCGTGACCACGGCTGTTTTACGGACTTGTATCAACAAGACCTCGCGACGCTGCGCGGCGACAAAGCAAAAAGGCGTCCGCCCGCCGGCACGGGGCCGGCGGGCGGAAAGACATCGCGTTTAGGCGGCGAGGCTCGGGTTCGGCGCCGGCTGCTTGTTCTCGCGTGGCGGCTTCTGGCCCGAGGCTTCGTAGGCCCACTGGCCGATCTGGTCGAACCACACGCGGTTGACCTGCTGGCGGTCGCGGATTGCGGCCAAGCAAGCCTGCTGCTTCTCGGGCGTGTCGGCGTATTTCGCCATGATATCGAGCGGCGCGTCGCCGTGGCCGCCGTCGGACGAGTCGGCCTCGTCGGCAGCATCCCAATGGGCCAAAGCTTTCTGCGAAAGATTCAGCGCCTTCCACATGTTGCGCGAGGTGCGGGCGCGTTCGCCGACGCGGGCGATGACTTCCTTGCCGCGCGAGGCTTCGTTGCCGGCGATGGCGGCGAAAGCTTCAAGCCAGGGCTTGGTGCGGCTCACCCAGTCGCAATAGGCGACGCGCATCATGGTGACCGGCGCGCCGTTGTAGTTGTAGACGAACTGGCGGTCGACGCCGAGCGCCACAGCGAAATCGACCAAGCTTTCATAATGGCCGGTGATGATCGTCGGGTCTTTGACCTCTTCGACGAACATATTTTCGATCAGATAGCTGCGCACTTCCAGATGCGGGCAGTTGCCGGTGATGTTGGCCAGCCAGCGCGGGAAATTGGCGGCGAACACGCAATGCTCCAGCGCGTAGATGCGGGCGCCTTCGCGCGTCAGGGCCTTGTCGCGGTATTCCTCCCACAGCGTGGGGACCTTCCAGCGCAGCTCGACGAAGGTGTCGAGGATCTGTTCGCGAAATTGTTCCGGCGTGGTCACGGGGCGTTTCCTCCCTAAATGGGCCTGGCTCGTCAGCGGCCGGCCTCGTTGCGTTGGCTTGAAAATAGCCGTCGGGGAGGTGGCGAATAGGCCCTTTCGGTTCATAACTGTGTCAAGTAAGATTTGACACGGAGGCTAGGAATGGACCGTCTGAAGCTCATGGAGACTTATGCTGCCGTGGTGAAAAGCGGGAGCTACACGCGCGCCGCCCGCGAGCTGGGCGTCACCCGCGCCATGGTCAGCAAGCGGATCCAGGATCTTGAGGCGGCGCTCGGCGCCAAGCTGCTTAACCGCAACACCCACGGCCTCAGCGTCACCGGCATCGGCGGCGATTATTACGAAAGCGCCTTGGGCCTGCTCGCCGACCTGCGCGACATCGAAGAGCGCGTCCAGTCGAAGAGCGCGGCGCCGCGCGGCGAGTTGAAGATCCTGTCCTCCAAGACCTTTGGCGAGACGATCCTGGGTCCGATCATCGCCGAATTCTGCCGGCTCTATCCGACGATCTCCGTGCAGGTGACCTTGGCCGACCGCGAGACGGCGTCGCACGGGATGGATTTGATCAGCGGCGGCTTCGACATCGCCGTCCGCACATTGCCGGTGCGCGACTCCTCGCTCATCGCGCGGGCCATCACCGGTCTGCCCCGCGTGCTGGTGGCGGCGCCGAGCTATTTGGAAAAGCATGACGCGCCGCAGCGGCCGGCCGATCTCGCGCGCCACAACTGCCTCGATCCGAGCGGCGCGGCGCAATATAGCTGGGATTTCCGCGGCAAGGACGGCGCCCGGCCGCAAACGGTGCGCGTCTCCGGCGCGCCGCGCGCCAACAGCAGCTTCGTCATTCGCGACGCGGCGCTGGCCGGGCTCGGCGTCGCCATATTGCGCGAATATCTGATCCTCGACGATATCGCCGCTGGGGCGCTGGTGCCGGTGCTCACCGATCATGTCATCGACGAGCGCACGCTCTATGTCATCTACCAGAAGGACCGCCGCCTGCCGCTGCGCATGCGCGTGTTCATCGACTATCTGGCGAAGCGCGTGAAGGATTACATGCAGGCGCGACCGCCGTTGCACGCAACGCTCAATCCGCTCCTGCCGCGCGCCATCGGCGCCGAGGGGCGCTAGGCGCTGTTTAATAGGTCGGTTGGGCCCGCATGTTCTTGTAGCGGTCGCCCGATTGCAGGCGCAGTTCGCGCACGCCATCCGCCTGCATCACTTTGAGCGGCACTTCGACGCCGGGCTCGCCCATGCTCCACAGGCGCTTGTAGAAGTCGGTGAGGCCCTTGATCGGCTTGCCGGCGAGGCCGAAGACCACATCGCCGCGTTTGAGGCCGGCTTTCGCCGCCGGTCCGTCGCGGCTGACATTGCCGATCACCAGAACGCCGTCCTTCTGCAATTCGTCGGCATTCAAGCCGAGCCACGGCCGATTGGCCTTTGGGCGGCCGCTCGCCACCATTTCGCCGATCACCGGGCGCAGCAACTCGGCCGGCACGAACATGTTGCCGGGAACCGCCTGGCCGGGCAGCGCGTCGCTGATCAGCAGCGAGCCGATGCCGATCAGCGTGCCGTCGGCGCCGAGCAGCGGCGCGCCGCCGAAGCGTTCGATCGGTGGCGAGGCGAAGATCGCCCGGTCCAGCATGTATTCCCATGAGGCGGCGTAGGGGCGGACCGAAGCGACGATGGCCGGCTGCAGGGCATCGACGCTGCCGCCGCCGGCGATGATCACCGGCTGTCGCGGCTCGAGGCCGCGCGAACTGCCGAGCTCGAGCGCCGGCAGGTCGGCCTTGCCCGACAGTCGGATGAGGCCGAGGCCGCTCGCCTGGTCGAAGCCGACGACTTGCGCGGCGCGCTTGCGGCCCATGTGATCGGTGACCTCGACGGCGGAGGCGTCGGTGATGAGATAGCCGATGGTGACGATGTGGCCGTCGGCCACGCCGTCGGCGCGGATCACGGCGCCGACGCCATCGCGCTCGGTGCCGAGACGGCGCGCCGACGGCGCGTCGGCCGGCACGTCGGCGTGAATCAGGACGATCGATTGGGCGATGCGTGCGGGGGTGAGCTTGCCGGCTTGCTGGGCGGCGAGCGGCGGCGCCGCGACCAGCGCGCAGAGGCAAAGCGCGATTGTGAAGATCGGGGCGAAAAAGGCGGCCGACAGGGGAACAAGGGGGTACGCAAACGCCTGACGCATGGCAGCCTCCCGCAAGGATGGGAAAAAACTCTAGCGGCTCCGCGGCACTTTGCAAAAGCTTGTTTTACCTGAGCTTGAGGGGCGCTTGTTTTGCGGGCAAATCGGCGCTTGGCGCGCGGGGCGGCGTGCTATAATCACGGCAAATGTCATCCGATCCTTTCGATTTGGCCGCCTCGCCGCCGGCACCCTCCGGCCAACCCGAGCCCGCCGCCGTTCCGCCCTATCTCGCCAAGCTGAACGAGGAGCAGCGTGCCGCCGTCGAGGCGCTCGATGGGCCCGTGCTGGTGCTCGCCGGCGCCGGCACCGGCAAGACGCGCGTGCTGGTCACGCGCCTTGCCCATATCCTGTCGTCGGGCCGCGCCTTTCCGTCGCAAATCCTTGCCGTCACCTTCACCAACAAGGCGGCGCGCGAGATGATGGAGCGCGTCTCCGGCCTGATCGGCAATCGCGCCGAGGGCCTGTGGCTCGGCACCTTTCACGCCATCGGCGCGCGTATTGTCCGCCGCCATGCCGAGCTGCTCGGCCTCAAGTCGAACTTCACCATTTTGGACGCCGACGATCAGGTGCGTCTGATCAAGCAACTGCTCGAAGCGGCCGGCATCGACGACAAGAAATGGCCGGCGCGTGCACTCAGCGGCGTTATCCAGCGCTGGAAGGACCGCGGCCTGACGCCGGACAAGATCGGCCATTCCGACGAGGGCACCGAAGCGGCCGGCGGTCGTCTGCGCGAGCTGTATGCGCAATATCAGGAGCGGCTCAAAACGCTCAACGCCTGCGACTTCGGCGATCTCATGCTCCATTGCGTGACGCTGTTCACGAAGAATCCCGAGATCCTCGCCGATTATCAGCGGCGTTTCCGCTATCTGCTGGTCGACGAGTATCAGGACACCAACGTGGTGCAGTATCTCTGGCTGCGCCTGCTGGCGCAGGGTTCGCGCAACATCTGCTGCGTCGGCGACGACGATCAGTCGATCTACGGCTGGCGCGGCGCCGAAGTTGGCAACATCCTGCGTTTCGAGAAGGACTTTCCGGGCGCGACGGTGATCCGCCTCGAACGCAACTACCGCTCGACCGGCCATATTCTCGGCGCCGCCTCGGGCCTCATCGCCCATAACGAAGGCCGCCTTGGCAAGACGCTGTGGACCGACGATGACGAGGGCCACAAGGTCGTCGTTGGCGGCGTGTGGGACGGCGAGCAAGAAGCGCGCGAGATCGCCGAGGAGATCGAGGCGCAGCAGCGCGCCGGCACCGGCCTCGACAATATCGCGGTGCTGGTGCGCACCGGCTCGCAGACGCGCGAGTTCGAAGAGCGTTTCATCACGCTCGGCATCCCCTATCGCGTCATTGGCGGCCCGCGCTTCTACGAGCGCCAGGAAATCCGCGACGCCATCGCCTATCTAAGGCTCGTCGCCCAACCGGACGACGACTTGGCCTTCGAGCGCATCGTCAATACGCCGCGCCGCGGCCTCGGCGACGCGACGCTGCAGGTGCTGCATCGCATCGCGCGCGGCGAGAATCGTTCGCTGATGTATGCCGCCGAGATCGTCACCGGCACCGACGAAGTGGGCGCGCGGGCGCGCACCTCACTGCGCGACCTGATCGAAAGCTTCAACCGCTGGCGCGGCGCGGCGTCCGGTCTGCCGCCGGCGGAATTGACCGAATTGGTGCTCGATGAATCGGGCTACATCGCCATGTGGCAGGCCGACAAGTCGGCCGACGCGCCGGGCCGCGTCGAGAACCTCAAGGAATTGGTCGCCGCGCTCGAGGAATTCGAGAGCCTTGGCGCTTTTCTCGAACACGTCAGCCTGGTGATGGAGCGCGACGCGGCCGACAGCGGCGAGATGGTCAGCCTGATGACGCTGCATGCCGCCAAGGGCCTCGAATTCGATCTGGTCTTCCTGCCCGGTTGGGAAGAGGGGCTGTTTCCCCATCAGCGGGCGCTCGATGAGTCGGGCGCGGCGGGCTTGGAAGAGGAGCGCCGGCTCGCCTATGTCGGCATCACGCGGGCGCGCAAGCGCGCCTATGTGTCTTTCGCCGCCAACCGCCGCCTGTTCAACCAATGGACGTCGAACATTCCGTCGCGCTTCGTCGAAGAGCTACCGGCCGACCATGTCGAGGTCAAGCCGAACGCCATCTTCAACCAGCAGCAGCAAACGCAGCGCGGCTGGTCGGATGTCAGCGACGACAACACGCGCTGGGCGAGCGGCGGCAAGGATGGCTGGAGTACCGGCGGCCGCTCGGGCCGCGCCTTCGACGCGCGCAAGGTCGGGCCGAACAGCTATTCCGCCGCGCCGGCCAAGACCTCGGCAACCGGTCTCAAGGTCGGCGACCGCGTGTTTCACCAGAAATTCGGCTATGGCAAAGTCGTTTCGATCGACGCCAACAAGCTGGAAATCAATTTCGAGAAAGCCGGGCTAAAGAAGGTGCTCGATAACTTCGTGGATCCGGCGTGAACCCGTCGCCGCAGCTATGGAAGATCCATCTCGTCGCGCCGGAGGCGGCTTACGAGGCGCTGGAAGCCGTGCTGTCGGACTTTGGGTCGGTCAGCGCGCAGACCGGCGCGGCCGAGCCCTATAGCGATCCCGGCAACGACCGTCCGGCGGAAGATTGGCGCGTCGAAGTGATCTGCGAGAGCGAGCCGGATGTCTCTGCCGTCACGCTGGCCCTCGCGGGCGTCGCCGGCCATCTCGGCTTGCAACTCTCTGAAGTGCATGTCGAGAAATTGCCGCAGATCGATTGGCTGGCCGAGAACCGCAAGGGCTTTCCGCCGGTGCGCGCCGGGCGCTTTTTCGTGCGGGCGACCTTCGACGAGACCTCGCCGCCGCCCGGCAGCCTGGCGCTGACGCTCGATGCCGGCCCGGCCTTCGGCTCGGGCCGCCACGACACCACGCGCGGCTGCCTGGTCGCGCTCGATCGCCTGCTGACCCGGATGGTGCGGCCGCGCACGCTCGACCTCGGCTGTGGCTCCGGCATTCTCGCGCTTGCCGTCGCGGCGCGGCGCAAATGTCCGGTGCTGGCGGTCGACAACGATCCGTGGGCGGTGCGCAACACGCGCGCCAATGCGCGCGCCAATCATCTTGGCCGCTTCGTGCGCGCCGGGCTCAGCCACGGCTTTTCCCGCGTGCCGCGCGCGGCGCGCTACGACCTGATCTGCGCCAACATTCTGGCCAAGCCATTGGTCAGCCTGGCGCCGAGCGTCAAACGTCATCTCGCGCCGGGCGGCATTGTGGTGCTGTCGGGATTGCTCGACCGCCAAGAGGCGCGGGTGCGCGCCGCCTACCGCGCGCAAGGCTTGCAAATGGTGCGGCGCATTCGCGTGCCGTCGAAAGACTGGGGCGTCTGGCCGACGCTCGTCATGCGGCGCGGCCGCTAAACAAATCCTGAGAACTGGGCGGAGCCCAAATTAGAACGCCCGGCCATTCATCCTGAATGACCGGCGGGCCTTCGGCCCGTTCCAAATTAGAACGCCCGGCCATTCATCCTGAATGACCGGGCGTGGGGTGAGACATCTGGGGGGAAAGATGTCTCGGGGATCTTCGGAGGTATCGAACGCTGCCGCGCGGACGGGACGCGGGTTACTGAACGCTGAAGGCGATTACGCGACTTGGGCGGTCTTCGGCTCGTTGCTGTTCGCCGGGACGACTTCGTTCGGCGTGAACAGGCCGGCTTCGGCGGCGACGATCTGCGGGATGTCGTTGCGGTTCAGACCGGCGGCCTGGAGGCTGGCGTTGCTCAGCGCGTTCAGCTCGTAGTAGCGGTTGCGCATGGTGAGCGCTTCGCCAACCGTGCCGTTGAGCTTGCGGGCCGCGGCGAAGACGCCGGCGAAGAGGTTGTAAGCGGCGGTGAGGAGGTCGGCGCCCTTCGCGTAGGGGAGGTCGGCCGGGTTCAAATTCTGCGTGGTCATGTCTAGTCTCCTTGGGGGGTAGGTCTGTGCGTTTCCTGTTTGATGACTGAGATGTAGACCTATCCCCGGTGACTTAGGAGCGACCGTTTCGCAAAACAGCCACGCGCTGAGTGCATGGCTGTAAGCCGCGGTTTTCCTGGGTTTTCCATAGTTCGGTCATAATCCCTTCATATTTATTGGGTCGAGCTATGCGGCTATAGGCAATGCCAATATCGACCAGCGTGGCTTGCGCCGCCAGCGGCGCCCCCTTACCTTCAAAGAGCCGCCGATTCGCGGCTTTAGGCCAAAAAAGGCCGATTTGTCAGGAGTTTGCCGCCCGTGAGCGTCGCCTCGACCGCTTCTTCCGCCTGCCGCGAGACTTATCAGGGGGATGCCGCCCTGGCCGGCTTGCTGGCCAAGGCGCCGGGCCTGCGCCTGGCTGGGCCGACCGCCGAAGCGGCGCGTAGCCTCATCGCCGGCCTGCTGGCGGCTCCTGATGACGTCGATGCGGCGGCCTGGCTGGGATTGATCGCGGAAAATCCGAGCCCCGCCCTGGCGGCGCAATTGCAAGCCTTGCGTGCCGAATTGGCGGCGGGCCAAGGCGACGGCGTGGCGGACGAGCCCCTGCCGGTCGCCGCGCGGCTGGCGGCGCTGCGCCAGGAATTGGCGGCGCTGGGCGTCGACGGCTTTATCGTGCCGCGCGCCGACGAACATCAGGGCGAATATGTCCCGCTCTACGCCCGCCGGCTCGCCTGGCTGACCGGCTTCACCGGCTCGGCCGGCCTCGCCGCCGTGCTGCCCGATCTCGCGGCGATCTTCGTCGATGGCCGCTACACCCTGCAAGCCAAGGCCGAGGTCGATCCGGCCGCCTTCGTGACGCATCACATCACCCAGCGACCGCCGAGCGAATGGCTTGCCGCCAATCTGAAAGCCGGCCAGGCGCTCGGCTTCGATCCCTGGCTGCACACGGTGGAAGATGTCGCGCGGCTGCGCGCCGCCTGCGACAAGGCGGGGGCGAAGCTGACAGCGCTGGATGTTAATCCGGTCGATCGCGCCTGGACGCGCCAGCCGCCGATGCCGATCGCGCCGGTGGTGCCCTTCGCCCAGGCCTTCGCCGGACGCGGCTCGACCGACAAGCGCGGCGAGATCGCCGGCCGCTTGGCTGCCGCAGCCACCGATGCCGTGGTGCTCACGCTGCCCGACAGCATCGCTTGGTTGCTCAACATTCGCGGCGGCGATGTCGCCTATGCGCCACTGCCGCTCGCCTTCGCCATTCTCCATGCCAACCGCCGGCTCGATCTCTTCATGGATCCGCGCAAGGCGTCGCCCCAACTTGCCGCCCATCTCGGCAATGAGGTGCGGCTCGCATCGCGCGACGCGTTCGCGCCGGCTTTGGCGGCGCTCAAAGCCAAGCGCGTGCAGGCGGATCCGGCTTCGGCGCCGGCGTGGGTGTTCGACCGCTTGGAGGCGGCGGGCGCGAAGCTGGTGAAAGTTTCTGATCCCTGCCAGCTCGCCAAGGCGAAGAAAAGCGACGTCGAGCTCGCCGGCATTCGCGCCGCCCATGTGCGCGACGGCGCGGCGCTGACACGCTTCCTCGCCTGGTTTGCCGTGAACGCGGCGAACGGCGGCCTCGGCGAGATCGCCGCCGCCGATAAGCTCGAAGAGTTTCGTCGCGGCGGCACGAATTTCCGCGGACTCAGTTTCCCGACCATCGCCGGGGCCGGCGGCAACGGCGCCATCGTGCATTATCACGCCAGCGAAACGACGGACAAAGGCATCGCGCCCGGGCAGATGTTCCTGTTGGATTCTGGCGCGCAATATCTCGACGGCACCACCGACGTGACGCGCACCTTGTTCGTGGGTGGCGGCAAGCCGCCCAGCGACGAGCAGCGCGCCGCCTTCACCCGCGTGCTGAAGGGCCATATCGCGCTGGCCACCGCGCGCTTTCCCGCCGGCACCAGCGGCAGCCAGCTCGATGCGCTGGCGCGCATGCCCTTATGGCAGGCCGGCATGGACTACGATCACGGCACCGGCCATGGCGTCGGTCATTATCTCAGCGTGCATGAGGGGCCACAGCGCATTTCCAAGATGCCCAACCGCGTCGCACTCGAGCCCGGCATGGTCGTCTCCAACGAGCCCGGCTATTACAAGGCCGGCGCCTTCGGCATCCGCATCGAAAATCTGGTGGCGGTGACAACGGCGGCGGCGGGCGAGGGCGGCCTGCCGATGCTGGAATTCGAGACGCTGACCCTGGCGCCGATCGAGCGCGCGCTGATCGATCCGGGCTTGCTGACCGAGGCCGAGGCTGCCTGGCTCGACGGCTATCACACGCGCGTGCGCGAGACGCTGACGCCGCTGGTTGACGCGGCGACGGCGCAATGGCTCAAAGCGGCAACGGCGCCGATTCGCTAACGCGGTTTCGGCACCCAGATCGCGGCGGTTTCATCGCCGAAGGCTTCAGTTCTGCCGCCGAGATATTCTTTTCCGACCCACGCGCAGACAAGAGCGTCCAAAGTATCTTCATATGCCTTGAGTCGATGACGCTTGGGTATTTCTAGCGGATCGAAACGTGGCAGCTCGATATCTGCGATTTCAGAACCCAAAGCCTCAAGCAATTCATCAAGGCATCGCTTTAAAGACGCCAAACGATCCGGGGGAGAAAGCTTGGGCCAATACTTCCCCATTTTGGATTCTTTGTAAGTGAGCCTTTTGGTGCGGTTCATCAATCGCACGATGGCGGCATGAGGGTAGACTTCCAACAAACACGGTTGGATGTCGTCATGCGCCGTAGTGGCAAGTGGGTAACCTTGCTTGATGAAGCCGTCGGAAGTGGACTGACCGATGGCGCCTGGGCGTTGCGCGTTTGGCGAGTGGACAGCGCACCAATATTTACCGAATTCCTGACTTGTCTTGCTGTCGGCTATCCGGCGCTTCGTGATCGGTATGGTAGCCAATGGCATGTCGACTGTAACGATTGTTGGAAGCGCATTAATGAGCCTGCGGCACGCCATTAATAGTCGAGCAGGCTCGGGCACTTCGCCAACGTGCCGTAATGTCCAATCAACGGGTTTTTTTTCGGCCAAAGCGATAAAGGCGGCATAGCTCGGCGCGACCGCGACGCAACGCCATCTGTCGGCTTCTTCGGCGATCAGGGCGACCCCACTCGGATTTTTGCCGGTCCAGGCGGCGTCGATGCCGAGGACGCTCCTCACGTTTCGCCGATCAGCTTGAGCCACTCGTCTTCTGTGAGGATGGCAACGCCAAGCGCCTTGGCCTTGTCGGCCTTCGAGCCGGCATCGGCGCCGATCACCACATAGCCTGTCTTCTTGGAGACCGAACCGGCGACCTTGGCGCCGAGCTTCTCGGCCTGAGCCTCGGCGGCCTGGCGCGTCCGGGTTTGCAGCGTGCCGGTGAAGACGACGGTCTTGCCGGCGACCGGCGAATCGGCGGGGGCCTGGACGATCTCGACCGGCTCGACCTCGACGCCGGCCTTTTCCAAGGCATTGAGCGCATCGAGATTATGTTTCTCGGCGAAGAATCCGGCGATGTCGTCGGCCATGTTGAGGCCGATGCCGGCGATGTCGCAGAGCGCCGCGAATTCGGGGCCGATCTTCTCGGGCTTCTTGCTCTCGTCCGGATTGGCCTTGCGCTCCTGGGCGGCGGTGATCATCGCCGCGCGCCAGGCGTCGAGCGTGCCGTAGCGGCGTGCGAGCAATTTGGCAGTGGCCTCGCCGACCTGGTGGATGCCGAGGGCGTAGATGAAGCGCTCGAACGAGACGCGGCGGCGATCGTCGATCGCCTGGAACAGTTTGAGCGCTGATTGCGGGCCCCAGCCGTCCCATTCGGCCAGCGGCGCGGCCTGTTTGCCGTCGCGCGTCCGCAGTGTGAAGATGTCCGCCGGGCCTTCGATCACGCCTTTATCGAGGAAGAGCTGCAGTCGCTCCTCGCCGAGCCCGTCGATGTTGAAGGCGACGCGCGAGACGAAATGGCGCAGCCGCTCGGAGCGTTGCGCCGGGCAGATCAAGCCGCCGGTGCAGCGTTTGGCGACTTCGCCTTCCTCGCGAATGGCGAGGCTGCCGCAGGCCGGGCAGCGATCGGGGAAGTCGTACGGCTTGCTACCCTTGGGGCGTTTTTCCAGCACGACGGAGACGACCTGCGGGATGACGTCGCCGGCGCGCTGGATGACGACCGTGTCGCCGACGCGGATGTCCTTGCGGGCGATCTCGTCTTCGTTGTGCAAGGTGGCGCGGCTGACGACGACGCCGCCGACGGTGATCGGCTCCAGGTTCGCCACCGGCGTCAGCACGCCGGTGCGGCCGACCTGGATGGTGATCTCGTTGAGCTTGGTCTGGGCTTGCTCGGCGGGAAACTTGTGGGCGATGGCCCAGCGCGGCGCGCGGCTGACCATGCCGAGCTGATCCTGCCAATCGAAGCGGTTGACCTTGTAGACGACGCCGTCGATGTCGTAGGGCAACGCGGCGCGCTCGGCGCCAATGGCGTTGTAGAACGCGAGGGCCTCTTCGGCCGAGGCGCAGCGCTTTGCCTTGGGGTTCACTTGGAAGCCCCAGGCTTTGAGATTCTGTAGGAACTCCCAATGGGTCTTGCCGACCGGGCCGCTGGCCTCACCCATGGTGTAGGCGAAGAAGCGCAAAGGGCGACTGGCGGTGACCGATGAGTCGATCTGCCGCAGGCTGCCGGCGGCGCTGTTGCGCGGGTTGGCAAAGACTGGCTCGTCGGCCTTCACCCGCGCCTCGTTGAGCGCTAGGAAATCCTCGCGCAGCATGTAGATCTCGCCACGGATATCGATCACGTCGGGCACGTCGCCGGTTAGGCGCTGAGGAATGTCCTTGATGGTACGGAGATTCGGCGTGACATCTTCGCCCTCGACGCCATCGCCACGTGTCGCGCCCTGCACGAAGCGGCCCTTTTCGTAGCGCAGCGAGATGGAGAGGCCGTCGATTTTCGGCTCGGCGACGATTTCCACCGCCGTGTTCGTCGGCAGATCGAGAAAGCGCCGCACGCGGGTGAAAAAGCCGTCGACATCTTCGGGATCGAAGGCGTTGTCGAGCGAGAGCATCGGTTTTGCGTGGCGGACCTTGGCGAAGCGGCCGGCCGGCGCGGCGCCGACTTTTTTTGTCGGGCTGTCCTCGCGGGCGAGATCGGGAAAGCGCGCCTCGATCTCCGTATTGCGGCGGCGCAGCGCGTCGTAATCGGCATCCGAGATGCGCGGCGCGTCGTCCTGGTGATAAAGCTTGTCGTGTTCGGCGATCTCGGCGGCCAGGCGTGCGAGCTCCATCTCCGCCATCATGCGGTCGAGCTTCTTCACGGCGATCTTGCTGGTATCCAAGGCCATCGAGTTTACGCTCCGGCGGCGAGCAGTTTGTCGGCGGCGGCGCGCGCCTCGTCGGTGATCTGGGCGCCGGCGAGCATGCGGGCGATTTCCTCGCGGCGCTCGGATGCAGCGAG
>CANJIM010000057.1 GCA_947474495.1 Rhodospirillaceae bacterium | reverse complement strand
GTGTTCATGAACAAGGTCGACATGGTCGACGATCCCGAGCTCCTCGAGCTGGTGGAAATGGAAGTGCGCGACCTGCTGTCGTCCTACCAGTTCCCGGGCGACGACATTCCGATCATTAAGGGCTCGGCTCTGAAGGCGCTGGAAGGCGACCAGGGCGAGATCGGCCACGGCGCGATCTTGAAGCTGATGGAAGCGGTGGACAGCTACATCCCGCAGCCGGAGCGTCCGAAGGACAAGCCGTTCCTGATGCCGATCGAAGACGTGTTCTCGATCTCGGGCCGCGGCACGGTGGTCACGGGCCGCATTGAGCGCGGCATCGTGAAGGTCGGCGAAGAACTCGAGATCATCGGCATCAAGACGACGCAGAAGACGACCTGCACGGGCGTCGAAATGTTCCGCAAGCTGCTCGATCAGGGCGAGGCTGGCGACAACGTCGGCGTGCTGCTGCGCGGCACGAAGCGCGAAGACGTCGAGCGCGGCCAGGTTCTGGCCAAGCCGGGTTCGATCACGCCGCACACGAAGTTCCAGGCCGAGGCCTACATCTTGACGAAGGAAGAGGGTGGCCGTCACACGCCGTTCTTCTCCAACTACCGTCCGCAGTTCTACTTCCGCACGACGGACGTGACCGGTCAGGTCGAGCTGCCGGCGGGCACCGAAATGGTGATGCCGGGCGACAATATCTCCGTGGTTGTGACGCTGATCGCGCCGATCGCCATGGACGAAGGCTTGCGCTTCGCCATCCGTGAAGGCGGCAAGACCGTCGGCGCCGGCGTCGTCGCCAAGATCATCGAGTAGTAAGGAAACAGCGAGGCGCCCCGCTGATGGGGCGCCGAGCGGAGATCGGACCATGGATAGTCAAAACATTCGAATTCGGCTGAAGGCCTTTGACCACCGGTTGCTTGACCAGTCGACGAGCGAAATCGTCTCGACGGCGAAGCGCACCGGCGCGCAGGTCGTCGGTCCGATCCCGCTACCGACGCGCATCGAGAAGTTCACCGTGAACCGCTCGCCGCACGTCGACAAGAAATCGCGCGAGCAGTTTGAAATTCGTACTCACAAGCGGCTGCTCGAGATCATCGATCCGACCCCGCAGACCGTGGACGCGCTGATGAAGCTCGACCTGGCCGCCGGTGTCGATGTCGAGATTAAGCTGTAGGCCCTGCCGGATAATCGGCTCGGATCTCAGAATTAGGAACGTGCTATGCGAACTGGATTGATTGCGCAGAAGGTGGGAATGACGCGTGTCTTCGCTGAAGACGGCGCCCATATCCCCGTAACTGTGCTGAAGGTCGATAACTGCCAGGTTGTCGCTGTGAAGACCGCCGAGAAGGATGGTTACACCGCGGTGCAGTTGGGCGTCGGCAAGGCGAAGGTGAAGAACCTGAGCAAGGCCGTGCGTGGTCATTATGCCAAGGCGAAGGTCGAGCCGAAGAGCAAGCTGGTCGAATTCCGCGTCACGCCCGACGCAGTCCTCGAAGTCGGCGCCGAGCTCGACGTGGCGCACTTCCTCGCCGGTCAGCGCGTCGACGTTGTCGGCACGACGATCGGTAAGGGTTTCGCCGGCGTCATGAAGCGCTGGAATTTCCGCGGCCTCGAAGCCTCCCACGGCGTGTCCGTCTCGCATCGTAGCCACGGTTCGACCGGTCAGCGTCAGGATCCGGGCAAGGTGTTCGCCGGCAAGAAGATGGCCGGCCACATGGGCGCCAAGCAGATCACGCAGCAGAACCTGACGGTCGTTTCGACCGACAGCGATCGCGGCCTGATTTTCCTGCGCGGCGCGGTGCCGGGCCACAATGGCGCGTACCTGCTCGTGTCCGACGCCACGAAGATTAAAGCCCCCAAGGATCTGCCGTTCCCGGCCGCGCTGCGCAGCGCGAAGACCGAGGCAGCTCCGGCCGCCGAACAAGCGCCGTCGGCTGATGCCGGCGAGCAGAAGGAGTAATCGGCGATGCAACTGAACGTCGTCACGCTCGACAACAAGCCCGCGGGCACTATCGAAGTCGCCGATGCGATCTTCGGTGCGCCCGTCCGCGCCGACATCCTGTCGCGCATGGTCAATTACCAGCTGGCCAAGCGCCGCGCTGGTACGCACAAGACCAAGGGCATCAGCGACATTTCCGGCACCACCAAGAAGCCGTTCGCCCAGAAGGGCGGCGGTCGCGCCCGCCAGGGCTCGCTCCGTTCGCCGCAGTTCCGCGGCGGCGCGGTGATCTTCGGGCCGGTCGTCCGTTCGCACGCCATCGATCTGCCGAAGAAGGTCCGCCGCCTCGCGCTGCGCACCGCTCTGTCGAGCAAGCAGGCCGAAGGCAAGCTGGTCATCATCGATGACGTGAATGCCGCGCAGCCCAAGACGGCCGCGCTCGCCGCCAGCTTCCGCACCCTCGGCTGGGCCTCGGTCCTGTTCGTCCAGGGCACGGAAGTGAACGAGAACTTCGCTCTTGCCGCGCGCAACATCCCGAACGTGGATGTGCTGCCGAGCCAGGGCGCCAACGTTTACGACATCCTTCGCCGCGACGTTCTGGTTCTCACCAAGAGCGCGGTCGAGCAGCTGGAGGCCCGCCTGAAATGAGCCGCATGAGCGCGAAAAATGTGAAGGTCGGCCAAGCCCGCAAGTTCGATCTCGTGTTGACCCCGGTCATCACGGAAAAGGCGACGCAGGGTTCCGAGTTCAACCAGGTGACGTTCCGCGTGCCCCTCGAGGCCACCAAGCCCGAGATCAAGCTCGCCGTGGAAAGCCTGTTCAAGGTCAAGGTGACGGCCGTGAACACGCTGCGTCAGCAGGGCAAGGTCAAGATGTTCCGGGGCCGCGTCGGCCGCCGGTCTGATAGCAAGAAGGCCATCATCACGTTGGCCGAAGGCAACACCATCGACGTCACGTCGAAGGTCTGAGCGAGAGTACGATCATGGCTCTGAAGAAATACAAACCCACTACGCCGTCCCAGCGCGAACTCGTGCTGGTGGATCGTTCGGCGCTGTGGAAGGGCGACCCGGTCAAGGCTTTGACCGAGGGCAAGCGCAAGAACGGCGGTCGTAACAACACCGGCCGCATCACGGTCCGTCACCAGGGTGGCGGTCACAAAGTGCGCTACCGCATGGTCGACTTTAAGCGCCGCAAGTTTGGCGTGACTGCGAAGGTCGAGCGTCTCGAGTACGATCCCAATCGTACGGCGTTCATCGCGCTGATCCGCTATGAAGACGGTGAACTGAGCTACATCCTGGCGCCGCAGCGCCTGGCCGTCGGCAACAGCGTCGTCTCGGGTGAGAAGGTCGACATCCAGCCGGGCAACGCGATGCCGCTGAAGTCGATCCCGGTCGGCACGATCGTGCACAACGTCGAGATGAAGGTTGGCAAGGGCGGCCAGATGGCCCGTTCCGCCGGCACCTTCGTCCAGCTGATCGGCCGCGACGGCGGCAACGCGCAGCTGCGCCTGGCGTCGGGCGAAGTGCGCATGGTCTCCGAGCTCTGCATGGCGACGATTGGCGCCGTGTCGAACCCGGACCAGCAGAACGTGAACTTCGGCAAGGCCGGTCGTAAGCGTTGGATGGGTATTCGTCCGACCGTGCGCGGCGTTGTCATGAACCCGGTTGACCATCCGCATGGCGGCGGCGAAGGCCGCACGTCGGGTGGTCGCCATCCGGTGACCCCGTGGGGTAAGCCCACGAAGGGCGCCCGGACCCGCAAAAAGAAACCGTCGGACAGCATGATCATGCGCCGCCGGTATCAGAAGTAAGAGGAGAACGGTCTTGGCACGTTCTGTTTGGAAGGGCCCGTTCGTTGACGGTTACCTCCTCAAGAAAGCGGAAGACAGCCGCGGTTCGGGTCGCAATCAGGTCATCAAGACCTGGTCGCGTCGCTCGACCATTCTGCCGCAATTCGTCGGTCTGACGTTCGGCGTCCACAACGGGCACAAGTTCCTGCCCGTGCTCGTGACCGAGAACATGGTCGGTCACAAGCTGGGCGAGTTCTCGCCGAGCCGGACCTTCCACGGCCACACGGCCGACAAGAAGGCGAAGAAGTAATCATGGGCAAGAAAGCAGCTCCCCGCCGCGTGGCGGATAACGAAGCGATGGCGCGCGGTCATATGATCCGCATCAGCCCGCGCAAGCTCGGCGTCGTCGCCGGCTTGATCCGCGGCAAGAAGGCGGAAGCCGCCCTCGCCGAACTGACCTTCTCGAAGCGCCGCATCGCCGGCGACGTGAAGAAGGTTCTGCAGTCGGCGATCGCCAACGCCGAGAACAACCATCAGCTCGACGTCGACAAGCTCTACGTCGCGGAAGCCAGCGTCGGCAAAGCGCTCGTCATGAAGCGCTTCCACGCTCGTGCCCGCGGTCGCGCTGGTCGCATCGAGAAACTGTTCAGTAACTTGACCTTGGTCGTGCGCGAGCGCGAAGAGACGGAGAGCGCCTAATGGGCCAGAAAGTCAATCCGATCAGCCTTCGCCTTGGCATCAACCGGACGTGGGATTCGCGCTGGTTCGCCAAGACCGATTACGCGACCTTCCTGCACGAGGACATCAAGATCCGTCAGGTGCTGCAGAAGCGTCTGGCGCAGGCTGGCGTGTCGCGCATCATCGTCGAACGTCCGGCGAAGAAGGCCCGCATCACGATCCACTCCGCGCGTCCCGGCGTCGTCATCGGCAAGAAGGGTGCGGACATCGAGAAGCTCCGCGCCGAACTCGGCCAGATCACGGGTGCCGAAGTGCACTTGAACATCGTCGAAGTGCGCAAGCCTGAGATCGACGCCCAGCTGATCGCCGAGAACATCGCGCAGCAGCTCGAGCGCCGCGTCGCCTTCCGTCGCGCCATGAAGCGCGCTGTGCAGTCGGCCATGCGTCTCGGTGCCCAGGGCATTCGTATCAACTGCTCGGGCCGCCTCGGCGGCTCGGAAATCGCCCGTATCGAATGGTATCGCGAAGGCCGTGTGCCGCTGCACACCCTGCGTGCCGACATCGATTTCGGTCGCGGTACCGCTTTCACCACCTACGGCACCTGCGGCGTCAAGGTTTGGGTGTTCAAGGGCGAAGTCCTTGCCCATGACCCGATGGCCCAGGACAAGAAGATCATGGAGCAGCAGGTCGCCCGCTAAGGCGCCTCCTGACCTCGAAGCGAAAGTCTGAGACATGCTGAGTCCGAAGCGCACCAAATACCGCAAAGCCCACAAGGGCCGTATCCACGGCCTGGCCAAGGGCGGCACGCAGCTGAACTTCGGCGCCCATGGCCTGAAAGCCATGGAGCCGATGCGCATCACCGCGCGTCAGATCGAAGCCGCGCGTCGCGCCGTCACGCGTCATATGAAGCGCGTCGGCCGCGTCTGGGTCCTGATTTTCCCGGATGTGCCGGTGTCGACGAAGCCCGCCGAAGTGCGCATGGGCTCCGGCAAAGGCGCACCCGAGTACTGGGTGGCGCGCGTGAAGCCCGGCCGCATCATGTTCGAGGTCGACGGCGTCTCCGCCGCGGTCGCGAAGGAAGCGTTCGAACTCGCCGCCGCTAAATTGCCGATCAAGACGAAGTTCGTCACGCGCCAGGCGCTGGAGGCCTGACATGAAAGCGACAGATCTGAAAACCAAGACTGCCGATGAGCTCAAGACCGAGCTCGTGACCCTCAAGCGCGAGGCCTTCAACCTCCGCTTCCAGAAGGCCAGCGGCCAGCTCGAGAACACCGCCCGCGTGCGCGACGTGCGCCGCGATATCGCCCGCATCCAGACCGTTCTGGGCGCGAAGCCGGCGCCGCGGTCTTAAGGAGAACACGAGATGCCCAAGCGTATTCTGACTGGCACCGTCGTCAGCGACAAAATGGACAAGACCATCACGGTCCTGGTCGAGCGTCGCGTCGCCCATCCGGTCTATAAGAAGTTCATCAAGAAGTCGAAGAAGTACGCCGCGCATGACGAGGCGAACGCTTGCAAGATCGGCGATACCGTTCGCATCCGCGAATGCCGTCCGCTCTCGAAGAACAAGCGCTTCGAAGTCATCACCGGCGACGCGCAGTAAGCGCGCCACAGAGTTGTTAAGAAAGGCATAGTGCCATGATCCAGATGCAATCGAACCTCGAAGTCGCCGACAACTCCGGCGCGCGTCGAGTGCAATGCATCAAAGTGCTGGGCGGTTCGCACCGCCGCACTGCCGATGTTGGCGACGTCATCGTCGTTAGCGTGAAGGACGCGATTCCGCGCGGCCGCGTGAAGAAGGGCGAAGTGCAGCGCGCCGTTATCGTGCGCACGGCGAAGGAAATCCGCCGCGCCGATGGCAGCGCCATCCGCTTCGACCGCAATGCCGCCGTCCTGATCGATAAGCAGAACGAGCCGATCGGCACCCGTATCTTCGGGCCGGTTACGCGCGAACTGCGGTCCAAGGGCTTCATGAAGATCATCTCGCTCGCGCCTGAAGTGCTCTGAGCGGGAAAGGCAGGAAGATATGTCCGTTAAACTGAAGATCAAAAAGGGCGACAACGTCGTGGTTCTCACTGGCCGCGACAAAGGCAAGACCGGCACCGTCATGAAGGTGATGCCGAAGGAAAGCCGCGTTGTCGTCCAGGGCGTGAACGTTGTGAAGCGCCACACTCGTCCGGCGGCCGGCCAGCAGGGCGGTATCGTCGAAAAGGAATCGACCATCCACGTTTCCAACGTGTCCTTGATCGACCCCAAGACCAGCAAGCCGACTCGCGTCGGTTTCAAGACGGTCGACGGCGGTCGCAAGGTTCGCGTGGCTCGCCGTTCCGGCGAAGTCTTGGATATCTGAGGACAGAGCCATGGCCAAGACAGAAGAAAAATACATCCCGCGCCTGCGCGAACACTACGAAACCGTGGTGAAGAAAGCGCTCGTCGAAGAGTTCAAGTACGACAACCCGATGATGGTGCCGAAGATCGAAAAGATCGTCATCAACATGGGCGTCGGCGAAGCGACCGCCGAAGGCAAGCGCGTCGACAGCGCCGTGCAGGACATGACTCTGATCACCGGTCAGAAGCCGGTCGTGACGCACGCCCGCAAGGCCATCGCGAACTTCAAGGTTCGCGAAAACATGCGCCTCGGCTGCAAGGTCACCCTGCGCCGCGAGCACATGTACGAATTCCTTGACCGTCTGATCAACATCGCCCTGCCGCGCGTCCGCGACTTCCGTGGCGTGCCGGGCAACAGCTTCGACGGCTCGGGCAACTACTCCATGGGCCTCAAGGAACAGATCGTGTTCCCGGAAATCGATTACGACAAGATCGACCAGGTTCGTGGCATGGATATCACCATCGTGACGACGGCTCGCACCGATGAGGAAGCTAAGGCTCTCCTCAAGGGTTTCGCGATGCCGTTCGTCAACTAAGGAGGCCTGACAGTGGCCAAGACCAGCTCCATCGAAAAGAACAAGCGCCGCATGAAAATGGTGAAGCAATTCGCCCCGCGCCGCGCCAAGCTCAAGGCGATCACCGTCGACATGAACTTGTCGCCGGAAGAGCGCTTTGCCGCGCAGCTCAAATTGGCGCAGCTGCCGCGCAATTCGTCGCAAGTTCGCGTCCGGTTGCGCTGCGAGCTGACCGGTCGTCCGCGCGCCGTCTATCGCAAGTTCAAGCTCTCGCGCATCGCCTTGCGCGATTTGGCCAGCAACGGGCAGATCCCGGGCATGGTCAAGTCGAGCTGGTAAGGGAAGGAATTAGGATATGTCCGTGAGCGATCCGCTCGGCGATCTGTTGACGCGCATTCGCAATGCGCAGCATCGCCGCCTGCCGAAGGTGACTAGCCCCGCGTCGAATCTGCGCACCAACGTGCTCGAGGTTCTCCGCAAGGAAGGCTACATCCGCGGCTTTTCGCAGACCGAGGTCGAGGGCTTCACTGAACTCGAAATCGAACTGAAGTATCACGAGGGCGAGCCGGTGATTCGCGAGATTAAGCGCGTCTCGAAGCCGGGCCGTCGCGTCTACTCGAAGATCAAAGACTTGCACCGTCCGTATAACGGTCTCGGCATCGCCGTCCTGTCCACGCCGCGTGGCGTGATGTCGGACAACGAGGCTCGCGCCGCGAACGTCGGTGGCGAAGTCCTCTGCCAGGTATTCTAAGAGACGAGGGTAGGGGCCGTACGCGGTCCCTCAGGAGAGAACAATGTCGCGTGTTGGTAAGAACCCGGTGAAAGTGCCTAGCGGCGTCACCGTCAATGTTTCCGGTCAGGAAGTGACGGCGAAGGGCAAGCTCGGTCAGCTGAGCATGATCGTGTCGAAGGACGTGGAAGCGCTCCTCGACGGCGATAGCGTGCTCGTGAAGCCGCGCGACGAGAGCAAGCGCTCGCGCATGCTGTGGGGCATGACCCGCAACATGATCCGCAACATGGTGAATGGCGTGGCCACTGGCTACACCGTGAACCTCGAGATCAATGGCGTCGGTTATCGCGCGGCAGTTCAGGGCAAGGTCCTAAACATGCAGCTCGGTTACTCGCACGACATCAACTATCCGATCCCCGAAGGGATCGCTATTAAGTGCGAAAAGCCGACTGCGATTTCGATTTCTGGCGCTGATCGCCAGAAGGTCGGTCAGGTCGCTGCCGAGATCCGTGGTTACCGCAAGCCGGAGCCCTACAAGGGCAAGGGCATTAAGTATGACCACGAGACGATCTTGCGCAAAGAAGGCAAGAAGAAGTAGGACCGCGAACAATGCTCAATTCAAAAGATCTCTTTGCGCGCCGCCAAACGCGGGCGCGCTACCAGATCCGCAAGAACGCCGGCGGCCGTCCGCGCCTGTCGGTGTTCCGTTCGGGTCAGAACATCTACGCGCAGGTCATCGACGACACCAAGGGCGTCACGCTCGCGGCTGCCTCGACGCTCGACAAGGACGTCAAGAGCAAGGTCAAGACCGGCGCCGACAAGAACGCCGCCGCGGAAGTCGGCAAGCTGCTCGCGCAGCGCGCCACTGCTGCCGGTGTGAAAGAGGTCGTGTTCGACCGCGGCGGTTATCCGTTCCATGGCCGCGTGAAAGCGCTTGCCGATGCCGCCCGCGAAGCGGGCCTGAGTTTCTAAGGGAAGTTTGATTCATGGCACGTAGACCCCAAGGCGAGAACAAGGGCCGCGGCGGCGATGATCGCGAGCAGAGCGATATCGTCGAGAAGCTGGTCTCGATCAATCGCGTCGCGAAGGTGGTGAAGGGCGGCCGTCGCTTCGGCTTCGCCGCGCTCGTCGTCGTCGGCGACACGAAGGGCCGCGTCGGCTACGGCTCGGGCAAGGCCCGTGAAGTGCCGGAAGCCATCCGCAAGGCGACCGAGCACGCCAAGCGCAACATGGTCCGCATCCAGATCCGCGACGGCCGCACGCTGCATCATGATGCGATCGGCCGCTTCGGCGCCGGCCGCGTCGTTCTGCGCGCCGCGCCGGCCGGTACCGGCATCATCGCCGGCGGCCCGATGCGCGCCGTGTTCGAAACCTGCGGCATCCAGGACATCGTGACCAAGTCGGTCGGCACGTCCAACCCGCACAACATGATCAAAGCGACCTTTGCCGCGTTGCAGAGCCTGCGCTCGCCGCGTATGGTCGCCGCCGGTCGTGGCAAGAAAGTGGCCGAGATTCTCGGTCGCGATCCTGCCGCCGTTACGG
This sequence comes from Rhodospirillaceae bacterium, assembly GCA_947474495.1. GTDB lineage: Bacteria > Pseudomonadota > Alphaproteobacteria > SMXQ01 > SMXQ01 > CAMAVH01. Next base: position 12,028 of record CANJIM010000057.1, on the reverse strand, counting down.
AATAAGGAGCCCGCGCCATGGCCGCTAGCAAGACCATCACGGTCACCCAGACCGGCAGCCCGATCGGCCGCCGTCATGACCAGCGCGAGACCCTCATCGGTCTCGGCCTGAACAAGCGTCATCGCACGAAAGAGCTGCCGGACACTCCGGAGACTCGCGGCATGATCGCGAAAGTCGCGCATCTCGTGCGCGTCGAAACCGAAACGAAGTAATCGACGCCTTCGGGCGCCAATGATGTGACGCCCATCGGGGCGATAGGATAGAGACCATGGACCTGAATCAGCTTTCGGATAATCCCGGCGCCCACAAGTTCCGCCGTCGCGTCGGTCGCGGCATCGGTTCTGGTAAGGGCAAAACCTCGGGCTCCGGCGTCAAGGGCCAGAAGTCGCGCACCGGCGTGGCGATCAACGGCTTTGAAGGCGGCCAGATGCCGATTCATCGCCGCGTTCCCAAGCGCGGTTTCAACAACATTTCCGGTAAGCGCTTCTCGGAAGTGACGCTCGGCGGCCTGCAGAAGGCCATCGAGGCCGGCAAGCTCGACGCGAGCAAGCCGATCACCGAAGCGTTGCTCAAGTCGGCCGGCATCATCCGCCATCTGCGTGACGGCGTCCGTTTGCTCGGCACCGGCGAATTGAAGGCGAAGGTCGCGATTGAGATCAGCGGCGCGACGCGCTCCGCCACCGCCGCCGTCGAAAAAGCCGGCGGTTCGGTGAAGGTCGCCATCTTGGCCAAGGTCGATCGCCCCGTTGTGGAGAGCAATTCCATCCGCGCGCGCAAGGCCCGCAAGGCTGCCGCGGGAGCGACCGCGTAAGCCTTCGCCCGTCGGCCACCAGTAACCGAGGGATTAGCCTATGGCTTCCGCCGCCGAACAGCTTGCTGCCAATTTGAATTTCGGCGCCTTCTCGAAGGCTACGGAGCTGAAGAAGCGCCTGTGGTTTACCTTGGCGGTGCTGGTCGTCTATCGCCTCGGCAGCTTCATTCCGATTCCGGGCATCGATCCGTCGATTCTCGCCGAGCTGTTCAACCAGCAGCGCGGCGGCATTCTCGGCATGTTCGACATGTTCTCGGGCGGATCGCTCGGGCGCATGACGATCTTCGCGCTCAATATCATGCCGTACATTTCGGCCTCCATCATCATGCAGCTCCTGACGAGCGTTTCGCCCCGTCTGGAAGCCTTGAAGAAGGAAGGCCCGGCCGGCCAGCGCAAGATCAACCAATACACGCGCTACGGCACCGTCGTCCTCGCCGCCGTGCAGGCCTGGGGCATCTCCGTCGGCCTCGAAGGCATGACCGGCGCCGGCGGCGCGGCCGTGCACGATCCGGGGCTGTTCTTCCGTCTCACCACGGTGATCACGCTGACCGGCGGCACCATGTTCCTGATGTGGCTCGGCGAGCAGATCACCGCGCGCGGCGTCGGCAATGGTATCTCGCTCATCATCTTCGCCGGCATCGTCGCCAACCTGCCGCTTGCCTTGGTCCACACCTTGGAGCTTGGCCGCACCGGTGCGATCTCGGGCATCCTCATCGTCATCCTGATGTTGATGATCGTCGCCGTCATCGCCTTCATCGTCTTCATGGAGCGCGCCCAGCGCCGCATCCTGGTGCAATATCCGAAGCGCCAAGTCGGCAACAAGATGTTCGGCGGCGAAAGCTCGCACTTGCCGCTGAAGCTGAACGCTTCGGGCGTCATCCCGCCGATCTTCGCCTCGTCCCTGTTGCTGATGCCGACCACGGTCGCCAGCTTCAGCGCCGGGCAGGGCCCCGAGTGGCTCACGCTGATCACGGCCAACATCGGGCATGGCCAGCCTTTGTTCATGGCGCTTTATGCCGCGCTCATCATTTTCTTTGCCTTCTTCTACACGGCGGTCGTCTTCAATCCGACCGACACAGCTGAGAACCTGAAGAAGCACGGCGGCTTCGTGCCCGGCATTCGCCCCGGCAAGAACACCGCCGATTACCTCGATTACATTCTCACGCGCCTCACCGTCGTCGGCGCTCTGTACCTGACTGTGATCAGCCTGTTGCCGGAATTCCTGATCACCAAGTTTTCCGTGCCGTTCTACTTCGGCGGCACCAGTTTGCTGATCGTTGTCAGCGTGACTCTCGATACCGTTGCGCAGATCCAGTCGCACTTGCTTGCGCACCAGTACGAAGGCTTGATTAAAAAGTCGAAACTGCGCGGACGTCGGGGATGAATCTAATTCTGTTGGGGCCGCCGGGCGCCGGGAAAGGCACCCAGGCCCAGTTGCTGAAGGAACGGAACGGGCTGGTGCAGCTCTCCACCGGAGACATGCTGCGCGCCGCCGTCGCTTCGGGCAGCGAGCTCGGCAAGACGGTCAAATCGATTATGGCGTCGGGCGGCTTGGTGCCGGACGAGACCATGATCAACCTTATCGCCGACCGGATCGCTCAGCCGGATTGCGCCAAGGGTTTCATTTTGGACGGTTTCCCCCGGACCACCCGCCAGGCCGAGGCGCTCGACGCCATGCTGGCTGCCAAGGGGCTGAAGCTGGACGGGGTGATCGAACTGAAGGTGGATGACGCCGCCCTGGTGGAACGCATCAGCGGCCGTTACAGCTGCGCCAAGTGCGGCGTGGGCTACCACGACACCTATAAGAAGCCGAAAAAGGCTGGAATTTGCGATAGTTGCGGGGCGGATCAGTTCACCCGCCGCGAGGACGACAAGGCCGAAGTGGTGGCTTCCCGCTTGGAAGCCTACCACCGCCAGACGGCGCCCCTGCTGCCTTACTACCAGGCACGTGGGGTGCTCAGGACGGTCGACGGCATGGCCGGCATCGATGAGGTGCAGGGTCAAATCGAGAAGGTTTTAGCGGGGGCTTAAGGGCCTCCTAACAAGTTGACTTGGGACCGGATTTTCCTATAATCCCGGGCCTTCTGCCTCCAGGCTGACCTGGTGGCGGACGTCAATCCACATTTGAATCGCGGGAGTATGCGGCGTGGCGCGCATTGCTGGCGTTAACATTCCTACCGACAAGCGGGTGCTGATCGCGCTGACCTATATCCATGGTATCGGCCCGGCGCGTGCGAAGGATATCATCGCCAAGGCGAATATCTCCGACACCGCCCGCGTCAATCAGCTCTCGGACGACGACGTCATCCGCATGCGCGAGATCATCGACCGTGACTATCACGTCGAAGGCGATCTGCGCCGCGAGACGGCGATGAACATTAAGCGCTTGATGGACTTGGGCTGCTACCGCGGCCTGCGTCACCGCAAGGGCCTGCCGGTTCATGGCCAGCGCACTCACACGAACGCCCGCACCCGCAAGGGCCCGGCGCGTCCGATCGCCGGCAAGAAAAAAGCCGTCTAACGTACAGGATCGATTATGGCCAAGTCCCCGTCCTCAGCTGCAGCCGCGCGGCCGCGTCGCCGCGAGCGCAAGAACATCTCGTCGGGCGTCGCGCACGTCAACGCGAGCTTCAACAACACGATGGTCACCATCACCGACGCGCAGGGCAACACGATCGCCTGGTCGTCGTCCGGCATGCAGGGCTTCAAGGGTTCGCGCAAGTCGACGCCCTATGCCGCGCAGATGGCCGCTGAAGACGCCGGCAAGAAGGCGATGGAACACGGCATGCGCACCATCGAAGTCGAAGTGAAGGGCCCGGGTTCGGGTCGCGAATCGGCTTTGCGCGCCCTGCAGTCCGTCGGGTTCACCATCACGTCGATCCGCGACGTGACGTCGATCCCGCACAACGGCTGCCGCCCGCCGAAGCGTCGCCGCGTTTGATTTTTCGCCGAGGCCCTCGGGCCTCGGTTTCGTACTGAACGGGTCCCTCGGGGGCCCGTAAGGCCGGGCTCGCGTCGCCCGGCCGCAGCATTCTCCGGCGGACCACGCTCCGCCTAAACGTGAGGTCGCATTCGTGATTCAGAAGAACTGGACGGAACTGATTAAGCCGACGAAGCTTCAGGTCACTCCGGGTGCCGAACCGCAGCGTCTTGCCACGGTCGTCGCCGAACCCCTGGAGCGCGGCTTCGGCCTGACGCTCGGCAACGCGCTGCGTCGCGTGCTGCTGTCGTCGCTGCAAGGCGCGTCCGTCACCGCCATTCAAATTCAGGGCATTCTCCACGAATTCTCGTCCATCCCGGGCGTTCGTGAAGACGTCACCGACATCGTTCTGAACATCAAGGCGCTGGCGATCCGCATGCAGGGCGAAGGCCCCAAGCGCATCATGCTGAAGGCCAATGGCCCGGGTGAAGTCACCGCCGGCATGATCGAGACCGTCTCGGACATCGAGATCCTCAATCCGGACCTGGTGCTCTGCACGCTCGACAAGGGCGCGACGATCAACATGGAAATGACCGTCAGCACCGGCAAGGGCTATGTCCCGGCCTCGCTGAACCGCCCGGAAGATGCGCCGATCGGCCTGATCCCGGTCGATGCGCTCTACAGCCCGGTGCGCAAGGTCGCCTACAAGGTCGAGAACTCGCGCGTCGGCCAGGTCACCGACTACGACAAGCTGAGCATGGAAGTCGAGACCGACGGCACCGTAACGCCGGATGACGCCGTGGCGCTCGCCGCGCGCATTCTGCAGGACCAGCTGCAGCTCTTCATCAACTTCGAAGAGCCGCAGGCCGCCACCGAGGAAGAGAAGTCCGAGGAGCCGGCGTTCAACAAGAACCTGCTCCGCAAGGTCGAAGAGCTCGAGTTGTCCGTTCGTTCGGCGAACTGCCTGAAGAACGACAACATCATCTATATCGGCGATCTCGTGCAGAAGACGGAAGCGGAAATGCTCCGCACCCCGAACTTCGGCCGCAAGTCGCTGAACGAGATCAAAGAAGTCCTGGCCCAAATGGGTCTCCATCTCGGCATGGAGATTCCGAATTGGCCGCCCGAGAACATCGAAGAGCTGGCCAAGAAGCTCGAGGAACCGTACTAAGCGCGCGACTGCGCCTTAGACGAATAGGAGAGAATTATGCGTCACGGTATGAGCGGTCGTAAGCTGAACCGCACGAGCAGCCACCGCAAAGCCATGTTCGACAACATGGCTGCGGCGCTGATCAAGCACGAGCAGATCAAGACGACCTTGCCGAAGGCCAAGGAGCTGAAGCCGATCGTCGACAAGCTGATCACGCTCGGCAAGCGCGGCAACCTGCACGCTCGCCGTCAGGCGATCTCGATGCTGGGCGATGCCAAGCTGGCGGCCAAGCTGTTCGACACCCTGGCGCCGCGCTACGCGCAGCGTGCTGGCGGTTATACCCGCGTGCTGAAGGCGGGCTTCCGCCACGGCGACACGGCCGATATGGCGATCATCGAATTGGTCGACCGCGATCCGTCCGCCAAGGGCCTCGACTCGGGCCCGACCGGCGTCGAGACCGTGGAAGCCGAAGCCGCTTCGGCCAACGCCTAAGCGAACTATTCCGAACACGATCCGTTGAAAGGCAGCCGTGAGGCTGCCTTTCGCGTTTCTGGGTGCTAGGATTTGTTCATGACGACGACCATGCTTCATGCATTCCAGCGCGGCTGGCGTGTCGTGGCGTTCGCCGCGACGGGCGCCGCATTGCTGTTCGGCTTGCCGGTTCAGGCACAGGTTCCGGCGCAAGTGGTGCCGCAGTCGCGCGAGCAAATTACGCTCAGCTTCGCGCCGGTGGTCAAACGCACCGCGAGCGCGGTGGTCAACGTCTATACCAAGACAGTCGTGCGCCAGCGCAGCTCGCCATTGCTCGACGATCCGTTCTTCCGCCGCTTCTTTGGCGACAATGCCGGCCCGAGCGCGCCGCGCGAGCGCGTGCAAAGCTCGCTCGGCTCCGGCGTCATCGTCGATCCGTCCGGCCTCATTATCACGAACTATCATGTCGCCGGCGGCGCCGGCGAGATCACTGTGGTGTTGGCCGATCGACGCGAATTCCCGGCGAAAATCGTGCTCGCCGAAGAGCGCACCGACCTTGTCGTGCTGCAGATCGACGCCAAGGGCGAGACATTGCCGTTCCTGGCGCTGCGCGATTCGGACGATCTCGAGGTCGGCGATCTGGTGCTCGCCATCGGCAATCCCTTCGGCGTCGGCCAGACGGTGACCAGCGGCATCGTCTCGGCGCTGGCGCGCACCAGCGTCGGCATTTCCGATTACAGCTTCTTCATCCAGACCGACGCGGCGATCAATCCGGGCAACTCCGGCGGCGCCTTGATCGCCATGGACGGCAGCCTGGTCGGCGTCAATACGGCGATCTATTCGCGCAGCGGCGGCTCGCTCGGCATCGGTTTCGCCATTCCATCGAACATGGTGCGCTCGGTGCTCGCCGGCTTGAAGGCGGGCGGCAAGCTGATGCGCCCCTGGCTCGGCGCCAGCGGCCAGGCCGTGACCTCTGATATTGCTGCCACGCTGAATTTGCCGCGGCCACAGGGCGTGCTGATCAGCGGTCTCAACGCCAAGGGGCCGGCGGCGCGGGCCGGCTTGCGGGTTGGCGACATCATCACCGGCGTCAATGGTCGCGAGGTCGACGATCCCGACGGCTTGCGCTTCCGCATCGCCACCCTGCCGGTCGGCGCAGCGGCGACACTTGGTGTATTGCGCCGCTCTGGCGAACGGGTCAGCTTGAGCTTGCCGCTCGAAGCGCCGCCGGAAGTGCCGGCGCGCGACGAAGCCATGCTGCAGGGCAATGTGCCCTTGTCGGGCGCCAAGGTGGCCAATCTGTCGCCGGCGCTCGCCGACGAGCTGTCGCTGCCGACGGAAGCGGCTGGGGTGATTGTGCTCGAGGTGGCGCGCGGCAGCGTGGCATCACGCCTCGGACTGCGCCCGCGCGACATCGTCATGTCGCTCAATGGTGCCGATATCGAATCGGTGGCGGGCCTGCGACGCTTCTTGTCGCGCGGCAGCAGCGATTCGCGCTGGCGCATCGCCATCCGGCGCGGCGATCAGGTCATGACCCTCGTGGTCGGCTAATTTTTTAAAGGGAGGCGCGGATGACGACCCTGTTCGAACGCGAAGCGCCGCGCCCTTTGGCTGACCGTTTGCGCCCGCAGCGCTTGGCGGACGTCGTCGGCCAGCAGCATTTGCTGGGGCCGGAAGGCCCCATCGGCCGGAAGGTCGCGGCCCACCAGATGTCCTCCATGATCCTGTGGGGCCCGCCGGGCTGCGGCAAGACCACCATTGCGCGGCTGCTTGCCGAGGGCACCAGTCTGAAGTTCGAGCCGCTGTCGGCGGTGTTCTCCGGCGTTGCCGATCTCAAGAAAATTTTCGAGGCGTCGCGTAAGCGTCATGAGATGGGGCAGGGCACACTGCTGTTCGTCGATGAAATCCACCGCTTCAACCGCGCCCAGCAGGACAGCTTCCTGCCCTTCGTCGAGGACGGCACGGTGGTGCTGGTGGGCGCGACGACGGAAAACCCGTCCTTCGAGATCAATGGCGCGTTGCTCTCGCGCTGCCAGGTTTTCGTGCTCAACCGGCTGGACGACGCGGCGCTGGAGGAGATCCTCGCGCGTGCCGAAGCCGAGATGAACCGCCCGCTGCCGCTTGACGACGAGGCGCGCGCCGCCTTGCGCGCCATGGCCGACGGCGACGGTCGCTATCTCATCAATCTTGCCGAGCAAATCTTCGCCTTGCCGTCGAAGACCGGCGACAAGATCGATACCAAGGGATTGGTGCAGGTCGTGCAGAAGCGCGCGCCGCTTTACGACAAGGCGCAAGAGGGGCATTACAACCTCATCAGCGCCCTTCACAAGTCGCTGCGCGGCTCGGATGTCGATGCGGCACTCTATTGGTTGGCGCGTATGCTGGCGGGCGGCGAGCCGCCGCTCTATATCGTCCGCCGCCTGGTGCGCTTCGCCTCCGAGGACATCGGTCTGGCCGATCCACAAGCCTTGGTGCAGGCCCTGGCGGCGAAGGACAGCTACGATTTCCTCGGCTCGCCGGAAGGCGAACTGGCCATCGTACAGGCGGTCGCCTATCTCGCGACGGCGCCCAAATCGAACGCGCTGTACCGGGCCCAGAGCGCCGCCGCCAAGGCAGCCGGCGAATATGGCTCGCTGATGCCGCCCAAGCATATTCTGAACGCCCCGACGCGCTTGATGAAAGACATCGGCTACGGCAAAGGCTACGAATACGATCATGAGGCGCCCGACGCCTTCTCGGGGCAAAACTATTTTCCCGAAGAGATGGCACGGTGGCAATTGTACCAACCGGCCGAACGCGGTTTCGAACGCGAGATCGCCAAGCGGCTGGCCTATTGGGCCAAGCTGCGCGGCGAGCGGCAAGCCGGTGGCGACGACGAGGAGAGCGAGTGATGGGCATGGTCTTGGCAATCGCCGCCGGCGGCGCGGTTGGCTCCGTGGCGCGTTACGGCACGATGGTCTGGATGGGACGCTGGCTCGGCACCGGCTTTCCCTACGGCACGCTGATCGTCAATCTGGTCGGCGGCCTCATCATGGGCGTGCTGGTCGAGTTGATGGCGCTGGTCTGGTCGCCCTCGGAAACTATGCGCGCCTTTCTCACGGTTGGGATCCTCGGCGGCTTCACGACCTTCTCGACCTTCTCGCTGGATTCCTGGTTTTTGATCCAGCGCGGCGATGTTGCGCTCGGGGCGCTTTACATCGTCGCCTCGGTGATCCTGTCCATCGGCGCGCTCGTCGCCGGCCTTTATCTCACTCGTATGGTTGTCGCATGAATGCCGTCCAAACGCTGAAAATCGGCGACGACGAGGCCGATCAACGGCTCGACCGCTGGTTCAAGCGGCGCTTTCCCACGCTTGGCCACGGCAAGCTTGAAAAGCTGCTGCGCACCGGACAGGTGCGCGTCGACGGCAAGCGCGCCAAAGCTGCCTTCCGCCTTGAAGCCGGCATGGAGGTGCGTATTCCGCCGCTCGACGATGCGCTGGTGGCGGCAAAGCCGACGCCGGCGGCCGTCGCAGCGAAGCCCGTGCCGCGCGTCACCAAAGCCGAGACGGATAGCCTGCGCGCCGCCGTTCTCTACAAGGACGACGACGTCATCATTATCAACAAGCCACCCGGACTCGCTGTTCAGGGCGGCACCGGCACCAGCCATCACCTCGATGGCATGCTGGATGCCCTGAAATTCGATTATCCGGAGCGGCCCAAACTGACGCATCGTCTCGACCGCGATACCAGCGGCGCGCTGGTGCTGGCGCGCACCACCGGCGCGGCGCGCTGGCTGACCGAAGCCTTCCGCGCCCGCACCACGCGCAAGGTCTATTGGGCCCTGGTCGTCGGGGTGCCGAAAATCCGCCAGGGCAAGGTCGATCTAGCACTCGCCAAGTTGCCGGGGGCCCATGGTGAACGCATGGTCGCCGACGAGGACGAAGGCAAGCGCGCCGTCACGCTCTACAGCGTGATCGATCACGCCGCGCAGCGCGCCTCCTGGCTGGCCATGATGCCGTTGACCGGCCGCACGCATCAGTTGCGCGCTCACGCAGCCGTGCTCAAGACGCCGATTCTTGGCGACGGCAAATACGGTGGCGAAGCGGCTTTCTTCCGCGGTGCCGAAGAGGGTGGCCGGCCCAAGTTACATCTGCATGCGCGCGAGATTTCCTTCACGCGGCCGAACGGCAAGCTGCTGAAGGTGGTGGCGCCGCTGCCGGCGCATATGAAGACGACCTGGGACTTCTTTGGTTTCGACGCCAACATGTCCGGCGATCCCTTCGCCGACTTCGATCTTAAGTAGGGCGGGCATGCGTCTTAGCAAGATCCTCGCCATCGCCGGTCTTGCTCTCGTCGCGCTGATTGTGGCCGCCATCGTTGTCGTCTCGCAGCTCGACTTCTCGCGCTACAAGCCGCTGATCGCCGAGAACGTGAAAGCGGCGACGGGGCGCGATCTCATCATCGCCGGACCCATCCATCTCGCGCCGTCGTTGGTGCCGTCGCTCGCGGTGGAGAATGTGCGCTTCCAGAATGCCGCGTTCGGCAGCCGCCCCGACATGATCACGGCGCAACGGGTGGAAGCGGCGATTGCACTATTGCCGCTGCTGCGCGGCGAGTTTGACATTCGCCGCGTCGTCTTGATCGCGCCTGACATTCTGCTGGAAACCGATAAGTCCGGACGCGGCAATTGGGAGTTCGGCACCTCACCGACAAGTTCGGCATCGCCGGCTGCGACGCCGTCAGCCGATACGGCCCTGCCGTCGCTCGGCGCGCTGGTCATTCAGGATGGCTTGCTGACCTACCGTGACGGCGTCAGCGGCAAGGCGACATCGCTGGCGGTTAAGCGTTTGACGGCGAGCGGCGATCCTCTCGCCATTGACCTGACGGGTACATACGACGACAGGCCGATCGCCCTGACCACCAAGCTCGCCTTGCGCGGCAAGACGGCGGAGTTCGCCGATCTGCAGGCCAAGCTCGGCGGCAGCGACATGGCGGGCCAGGTGAGCTTCGATTGGTCGGCCCGGCCGCGCATCACGGCGACGCTCGGCAGCAAGCTGATCGATCTTGCCGATGTCGTGCCGCCGTCCTCCGCTCCTGCCAAGCGCGATGATGGTCGCGTCTTCAGCAACGAACCGCTCGATCTGTCCGCCTTGCGCGCGTTCGACGGCGCCTTCGATCTCAAGATCGCCGCTTTGCGTCAAGGCAAGCTAGAGCTGCAAGACATTACCGCCGTTGCAAATTTGCAGAATGGGCGTCTCACCTTGCCGTCTATCGCCGCGCGCTTCGCTGATGGCGTTTTATCGGGCGAGGGCCATGTGGCGGCGCTCGCCGGTCCCGGCGTCGAGACGGCGCTGGTTTTCAAGGCCGATAAGCTCGATCTGGCGATGCTGGCCCGTGCCTTGGATGCCGGCGACGTGCTGACCGGCCGCGCCGATCTCGCCCTTGATCTTAAAGGGCGGGGTAGCTCGCCGCGCGTCCTGATGGCCTCGCTCGGCGGTAAGGCCAGTTGGGTGATGGGCAAAGGGCGCGTAAAGAACGGTTACGTCGATCTGATGGGCGCCGATCTGCTGCGCTTCGCCGCCAGCGCCGGGACCGGCGGCAGCGACGCGACGGCGGTCAACTGCTTCGTCACGCGCTTCGACATCGCCAAGGGCGTGGCGACGAGCCAGGGTATCTTGTTCGACACCGATCGCATGACGGTGAAGGGCGAGGGAAACGTCAATCTGGGCACGGAGCGCCTGGCCTTGCTGTTCACCCCGCGGCCCAAGGAGACCAGCCTGATCAATCTGGCGCTGCCCTGGCATGTCGAGGGTACGTTGAAAAAACCAAGCGTTGCCGTCGATCAGGGCGCCGCGGCGGAACGCGCCGCCGGGGCCTTGCTCAGCATGATCAATCCCCTGGCGCTGCTGGTGCCCCTGGTGACGTCCAGCGGATCCGAACAGAATCCCTGCCTAGCGGCCTTACAGAATGCGCCGGTCAAGCCGCCGGCCGGCGGTTCCACAGGCGGCGTGCGCGGCTTCCTCGACAGTCTCATTCCAGGCCGCTAGAACCTCGCCATGACCGATGCTACACGCCATGCTGATCTGGCCGCCAAAGCCGCCCAGCGCGCCGCCACGCCCGCCAGCGTGCGGGAGAGCGCCGCTGGCTTTTGGCTGGAGCTAGCCGGCAAGCCATTGAAGACTCCGGCGGGGCTGGAACTGCGCTTGCCGACGCGCGCCCTGGCCGAAGCGGTCGCGGCGGAACTGGGCGGTGCGCCGGAGAAGGCGCTCAAGAACTTCACCGCCATCCCGAACCTCCGCTTCGCCGCGACAGCACTCGATCGCGTCGCCGCCGCCCGCGCGGACACCGTCGATAGCGTCGCCTCCTACGGCGATGCCGATCTGCTGTGCTATCGCGCCGAAGAGCCGATCGATCTGGTGGCACGCGAGCAGGCGGGCTGGCAGCCGCTGCTCGATTGGGCCGCGACCCGCTACGGCGCGCAACTCGTCTGCGCGACCGGAATCAACTATGTGCCGCAGACGCCATCGTCGCTCGCCGCCTTGCGCAAGGTCGTCGCCGCGCAGGATGATATGACGCTGACGGGCCTCGCGATGGTGGTCCAGATCACCGGATCGCTCGTATTGGGTCTTGCATTGCTCGAAGGCCGTATCGACGCTGACGAGGCTTTTCAGCTTGCCGAATTGAACGAGACCTAC
>CANJIM010000056.1 GCA_947474495.1 Rhodospirillaceae bacterium | reverse complement strand
GCTCGCCGTGCCGCCTTGCGCCAGTACGATCTCTGCCTCGCGCAGCTTGCCGATGATCTCTTCAGGCCCGTGTCTCTTGCCCATTTTCTCTCTCCTTCAGGGTCCACACTAAAATAGTCGATGGACCACTCTGAAGGGGGCAGATCACCCGGCAGGAAGGAGCCGAACTGGCGGATCGGCAAAGCGCTTTGGCTGAGCGTGTTGCGGAAGGTGAAGGTTTCCTGGGCGGGGCGCAGGAACAGATCGAGTCGGATGCCAAAGCGCAATTCGTCCTGATCGATGGTCGTCGGGAAATCGGTCGAGGTGTCGCGCCAGGGACCACGCTCGATGGCGACGACGTTGAGGCCGGCGGCAGTCAGCTCTTCCGCCAGTAAGGATCCGGTCCAACCGAGGCCGACGATCACCACATCCGTGGCGGGCAGCTTTCGCGCCATATTCTCTCTCCTACGCGACGCCCATACGCGGCGTCAGAATCATGCGGACGACGCGCTGCGGATCAGCGGCCGATCCACTCCGGCCGTCCTTGTAGGGCCACCGGTGGCAAGGGGAAGGGTTTGTTATGTTGGCCGATGTAATCGCGGTAGTCGTAGCGCGCGCCGGGAAAGCCGATCAGCTTCCAGCCGGCCATGTCGCGATTACCGCCGTACAGCGGATCGGCGAAGAAGCCTTCCATGGCATTCTGCAACAGCAGTTCGAAGAACTCGCGCGAGCTGGCGCCAGTGAACTGCGCCTCGCCCTTTTCCATCGCGGCGAGCAATTTGTCCTGCTCCGCGGGCGGCAATTCGACGAAGCCTTTGCCGCCGAAACTGTCGCGGCAATAGCGATCGAGACCGGCGAGGCCGCGGCGATATTGCTCCGCCGGCGAGAATTCCGATTGGGTGCCCTGCTGCGGCGTGCCGGCAGCGAACGGCGGTCGCATGTAGAAGCGCTCGGCCGCGCCGTAAGAGCCAATGAGCTGGCGGTCGATGAATATGGCGCAACCGGCTTGCTTGCCGCCGGGTTTGCCGTCGTCGGGCGGGATCAGGCGATCGCAGATCGCCTCGACCGCCGCGCCTTCCAGCGCGGTGAAGAAGTACCAGCCGACCGGTGAAACCGGCACCGGCGGCACGACGCTGTCGGGTGCCCAAGGCATTCGGCCAACGATGCTGTTCGCCAGCGCGGAATCCGCGCCGATAACGAAGAACGCAGCCGCCGTGGAGGTCAGGAGATCGCGGCGGCGAAGGCCGCGCGGAAAGGAAGAGTCAGCCATCGACGAACCTCAGGGAAATTGGTCGGCGTGGGTTACATCGCCCCGATCATTCGCCCGGCAGGAACATTTGCAAATCTGCTTCCCGCGGGCGTTGCCCTATTCATCGATGATAACGACTGCTGGGGAACTCGGTTCCATCTCCTTCGGATAGAGCCTAGGAAAAAACTCTGCAAAAAATCGGCGGGACGTCCGTTTCTCCGCCGTAACGCGTGATAGCGAGACTGCGCTTATTTCGCGAACAGCTGCGACAGATCGGCGAATGCTTTGAATTCGAGCGCATTGCCCGCCGGATCGAGGAAGAACATCGTCGCCTGCTCACCCACCTGGCCCTTGAAGCGAATCGTCGGCTCGATGACGAACTTGGTGCCGCCGGCGCGAAGGCGCTCGGCCAAGGCCTCCCATTGCGCAAGCTCGAGAACGACGCCGAAATGCGGCACCGGCACGTCATGGCCGTCGACCGGATTGTGGATCTTCTCCTGACGTTTCTTGGCAGGATCGAGATGCGCCACGATCTGATGGCCGAACAGGTCGAAGTCGATCCAACTGTCGGAGCTGCGCCCTTCCGGGCATTGCATGACGCCGCCATAGAAATGGCGTGCGGCCGCGAGGTCATCGACGGGAAAGGCGATATGGAAGGGGCGCAGGCTGGTCATCATAGTCTCCAAAGCCACGGGGGACGCGACGGCGGCGGCGAGTTTAGGCAGCCGGCCGGTCTTTTGCCTATGCCTTAAGGTCATGGCGGCGTCGTGGCCGGGCTGACGCACCTCATCATCGCAAATAACGACTCGGCATGAGCCATACGCATGGGTAAAATAAGCCCTATATCGCTCCCGATAGGATTCCGCCCTTGTCCCAAGCCTCTTCTTTACGGCGTAGATTGCCGCCCTTGAGCTCCTTGCGGGCGTTCGAGGCGGCCGCCCGCCACATGAGTTTCAGTAATGCGGCGACGGAATTGAACGTCACCCAAGGCGCCATCAGCCGCCAGATCAAGACCTTGGAGGATTATCTCGGGGTCATCCTGTTTCGCCGGCTGCCGCGCGCCTTGGAACTGACCGACGACGGCCAGCAGTATCTGACCCATGTTCATCACGCCTTCGAGCAGCTTTATCGCGCCACCGAGGCGATCCTCGACGGAAGGCGCACCGTGACGCTGAACGCCAACGTGCTGCCGACCTTCGCCATGCGCTGGCTAATTCCGCGCCTGCCGCATTTCACCGCCGCCCACCCCTCCATCGAAGTGCGCATGGTCACCTCGATCAAGCCGGCAGATTTCCGTCTGGAAGACAACGATATCGCCATCCGCGTCGGCCCCGGCCTGCCGGGCCCCGAAGGCCGCGTGCCGTCGCCAATCGACATCGTCATGACCAACGACTGGTCCGACGTGCGCGCCGTGCCGCTGCTGCCCGACGAGCTGATCGTCGTCTGCGCGCCTGCCTTGCGCGACGGCAACCTGCCGATCTTCGAGCCGGCCGATCTGAAACATCACACGCTGCTCTCGACCGCCTCGCGCGAGAAAGCCTGGACCTACTGGGCGCGCATGATGGGGATCGGCGAGATCGAGCCAAAGGCCAGCGCCGCCTACGGCCATTTCTTCATGACCGTGCAGGCCGCCGTCGAGGGCAAGGGCGTCGCCATCGTGCCGCGCATCCTGGTCGAAAGCGAATTGGAATCGGGCATGCTGGTGACGCCCTTTGAGAACGCGAGCGTCGCCGCCGGGTCTTATTATCTGCTGTGCCGCGAAAGCCAATGGCAGACGCCGAAGGTCAGCAAATTCCGCGAATGGATCGTCGGCGAGGCGGCCCGCACCCAGCCCGTCACGACCGAGAAGCCCGCCAAGACCAAAGCCTAAGTCGTGGCGACCAGCATCTGCTCGCCGTTGGAAGGCCTGAGGCCATCACGACGGCCGGCGAAATAGCGCTGCGTCATATCGTCACCAGAAACATTGCGGCTCTGCTTGAAGCCGCATTCGAGCGCCAGCCGCACGATGTCTTCCGGCGTGAAGAAGGTGATGAACGACGTGCCGTTGGCGCGCGCCCCCTTCGCGGCGGCCTCCACGCCTTGCCGCTCTTCCGGCGGCAGCTTGTCGAACGGCTGCATATAGCTCATGGCGAAGCTCGAACCGGGCGCGAGGGTCGAAATCCGCCGCAAGGTCGCTTCATTCGCCTCTCTCGTGAGATACATGCTGACGCCGGTGGAAACCACGACTGCCGGCTGGGCAGCATCGAAACCCGCCGCGCACAGCGCGTCCCACCAGGATTCCCCCACCTCGAAATCGACCGGCACGAAGCGCAGACCGTCTGGCAGGGCAAAGCCGAGTTCGGCCAAGCGTTGGCGCTTCCAGGCTTGCGGGCCGGGCTGATCGACCTCGTAAATCGTCAGCTGGGCAGCGACATCGGCACGGCGCTGGGCGAAACTATCGAGACCCGCGCCAAGCAGGACATATTGGCCGACGCCGCATGCCGCTTGTTCGACCACGAGATCCTCGATGAAACGGGCGCGGGCGACGATGGACGCGCGAAAGGTCGCGGTCCAGCGCGGGTTCATATCCGGCCGCTTGCGCCACTCGCCGGTCGGCGCGGCCAACTGGAGGCCGACCGTGTCGTCCAGCACATGGGGGGCCGAATCGACTTCGACATGCAGCGCGCGCCACAGCGCGACGCGCAAGGCGCTGGTTTCAGGTCCGATAGTTTTCGGTTTGGTCATGAAACTCTCCCCGGATGGAGAGATTAGCCGATCATATCTGGATGTGAAGCCGCTTCGGGATCAACTCGTCTGCTGTTTGTGCAGACGGCTCATCAGCATGCGGCCGCCGATGGTGAGCACGGCGAGGCCGACGATCAACATCATGCCGAGTGCGGCAGTCTGCCCCGGATAGCCGTCGGCCCAACTGTGCCACATGATGACCGACAGCACTTGGCTGTCGCGCGTCGAGAGCATCAGCGGCACGGAGAAGTTTCGCAGCGAGTGTGATGCGACCCAGATCCAGCCGCTGATGAAGGACGGCATCAACAGCGGCAGCACGATGCGGCGGATGATGACGCTCCACTTCGCGCCGGAGGTGCGGCCCGCCTCCTCCATTTCGGAGTGCAGCTGGGCGAAAGCCCCGACCATGGTGCGGCTGCCGAAAGCGATATAGCCGATGGTCAGACCGAGCGCGATCAGCCAGGTGCTGCCGAATAACCCGAGATGGCTGAGCGGGGGCTGGATGAAGACGAACATCAAGGCAATGCCGACAATGACGCCGGGCAGGCTATGCGGCAGGAAGGTCACCACGTCGAGGAAGGCTTTGCCGCTGGTTTGGCGACGGCTGATGAGCCAGGCACAAAGCAGCGACAGCACCATCGTCATGGTGGCGGCGACGACGCCGACGACGATGGTGTTCCAGGTCGCCGCACCGATCCCCGTTTCGTTCAGTACAGCTCGGTAATGCATGAAGCTGAGATCGGGCAACAAGTCCCACGCGGGATTCATGTAAATCGGCAGCAGCGAGCTCCAGCCGAGCACGAAGACCGGCGCGCCGATCACCAGCACAAAATAAACGACGAAAATCGCGAAGCAGAGATAACGCCAGCCGCCGAGCTTGGTGAGGCGCGGGCGATAGCCCTTGCCGGTGATCGTCGTGTATCTGCCGGCCTTGCCGACCAGACGGCGATACCAGAAGACCAGCAGGATGCTGACCAGCAGGAAGCTCGCGCCGAGCGCCGCCGACAGGCCGAACTGCGGCGGCGATTGCAACTGCGTGGTGAAATAGATGTAGGACGGGAAGACGTAAATCTTCGCCGGCAGGCCGATGACCAGGGGGATTTCCAGCGATTCGAGATGCGTCATGAAGCCGTACATGCTGGCGGCCAGGATCGCCGGCATCAGCAGCGGCAAGAAGACGCGGAAGAAGGTCTTGCTGCCGTTGGCGCCCGCCGTGCGCGCCGCCTCCTCCAGGTTCGGATCCATAGCGCGGAAAGCGCCGACCATGATGAGAAAGGTGGTGGTGACGCCGCGCAGACCTTCCAGCACCACCATGCCGGACAGACTATAGACATTGAACGGACCCGTGGTGCCCTCGTAGCCGAACAGCGATAGAAAATCGCGGATCAGCACGTTGAACAGGCCGATATTCGGCGACAGCAGGAAGGTCCAGGACATGGCGAACAAGAGGCCTGGGATCGCCATCGGCACCAACATCAAGCCCCAGGCGATGTTGCGGAACGGCATGTCGGTGCGTTCGGTCAAATAGGCGAAGAACACAGCGACGACGGTGGAGAGCGCCGTGCTCATCGCCGCCAGCAGCGCCGTATTGACGAACATTTTGTAGGTTAGGGCATTGGAATAGGCGATCGCGTAATTGCGGAACGTGAAGTTGCCGGGCTGCCACGGCGTGCCCTGGCGAAAGCTGAAGATCACCAATGTGACCAGCGGGACCAACACCAACAGCACGGTGAAGACCGCGCCAAGACCTGGGATGGCATATTGCATCGCGCCGCGCCAATCGGCGAACCGCCGCGCGCCGGCGAATCCAGGCGCCACCGATCCCAACTCACTCACGGCACGATCCCCTCGAACATAGTGTGACGCCAACTGCAGGCGTCGATGAGTTTCTGGCGCTTGCCCTCGACGGCAAAACGGTCTTCCATCGCGGTTAAAGCGATAGGACTATTTTTTCTGGGAGAGCGCCCGTGCCTGTCACCATCGAACGCAACTTCATCGACATTCTCGGGCTCAAGACCTTCTATCTGAAGGCTGGGCCGGCGAATGGCCGACCGATCTTCATGCTGCATGGCGGCTCGCCCGGCACCTGCGCCAATCTCAACTGGAAGCACAATGTCGATGCGCTCGCCGGTGCGGGTTTCACGGTTTACGCCTTCGACCAGCCGGGCTTCGGCGACAGCGCGGTGCCGACCGATCATTCGATGGAATTTCGCGTCGCCCATGCCCTCGCCTTCGTGAAAGCGATCGGCGCCGCGAGTTTCGATCTCGCCGGCAATTCGATGGGGGCCTATATCGCGGCGCGCATCGCGCTGGACTATCCCAAGGCCGGCCGCCTGGTCCTGATCTCCTCGAGCACACTGGCGCCCAAGGGCTCCGATGCGGCGCAGGCCAAATCCGACGCGCACAACGCCGATTTGCGCTCCTACCAGCCGAGCCTCGAGAACATGCGCGCGCTGACCAAGAACACGTTTTTGCGCCAGGAGATGGCAACCGAGGAGGTCATCCGCGAACGCTATGAGATGAGCGCCGGCGCGCGGCACGAGGCGGCGCAAGCGCGCCTCAAGGCGGCGCCGGCCCGCTCGATGGTGCCGGACCTGCCCAAATTGACGATGGAGACGTTGATCCTGTGGGGCGCCAACGATCATGGCGCGGCGGTCGAGCGCGCGCTGCTCTTGTTCCAGGCGCTGCCCAAAGCCGAACTGCATGTCTTCAACAATTGCGCCCATTGGGTTCATTGGGATCAGGCGGAGCGGTTCAACAATCTCGTCACCGGCTTCCTCGCCCGCAGTCTGTAGCAGAATCACCCGCTCTTTCGCGCCATCGCGCAAAAGAGCGGGCGACGAGCGGTTTATTCCGGCGGCAAGGCGGGAATATTCAGCTTGGTTTGATATTCCTGATTGAAGCCGTCCCACTTGGCGACGCAATCGGAGCCGCATACCGCCGTATGCTTGCCCTTGGCCGCTTCGTAATTGCGGTTGAGCGGATTCGACGGGAAGCCGCGATAGGCCGCCTTATCGAGCACCTCTTGACCGGCCGTGGCGAGCCACACCGCAAAGAGCTGCGACGTCGCCGGCATGGTCGACCATTTGTTGACATACATGCGGGTGCCGATCTCAAGCGGGATCGTATCGGCTACCGAGAACTGCAAGGTCCTCACGCCGGTGTCGATCAGGCGCTGCGCCGAATGGTAATTGATGCCGCAAGCGATGGGATATTCGCCGGACGCTACCTTCTGCAGGATCGGGCCCTGGCCGTCGATGATGACGACATTGTTCTTCATCAGGCCGTCGAGCCAGGCGAGATGGCGCGGCCGCTCGACGGGATCATATTGCAGGGCATGCAGCTTGTTGCGCGCGTCGACCACCACCTTACCCTTCCACATCGGATCGATGCAGGCGGCCCAGGTCTTCGGCTCCTTGCCGGCCGGGACCAGCTTGGTGTTCCACACGTTGCCGCGCACCAACGCGACGGTGGCGAGGAAGTTGCCGTTGGGATCGTAAGATTCCTCGGCGATACGCGGCCAGCTCTCCGGCAACGACTTGCTCAACTCGCGATAGTCGAACAGCGGCTTCGCCAGGGCGCCGGCATCCCAATACTGCTGCTGGAATTCACCGGCGATATGCATGATGTCGTAGGGCGGGTATTCGCCCTGCTTGATCGACAGCAGAAAGCGGCCGAACGGACCGATGCCCGTTTCGCGCTTGTAGGTGATCGTCTTGACGAAGGGGAATTCCTTCATGAAGGCGGGGAACACCTGCTTTGTGTCGGGATCGGGCCAGTCGAGCGACATGGCGATCTTGCCGCCCGATTTTTCCATCTCGGCCTTCGAGAGGGCGACGAGCTTGTCGAACGGATCGGCGGCAAGCGCCGGGGCGCTGAGGGCGGCGCCAAACAGCACGGCGGCGCAAAGGACGCCGAGGCCACGGGTCATCGTGAGGCGATCAGGCATGAGGATGTTCTCCAGGGTTTCGGGGACGCACTCTCAATCAAGCAAGCAATTTTGGGGCCGTTTGGCCGGCCCACGTCAGGTCGAACGGCCCTCGGCATAACGCAGGACGGTGCCGCCCTTCGGCGCATAAGTCGGGCCGTATTCGGTGCCTTTCTCGACGAAAATACAGGCACCGGCGGTGTAGGTCACGCCGCCGATCTCGATTTCGCCGTCGAGCACATAGAACATCTCGTTGAAGGGATGGCTGTGGACCGGAATATCGGTGTCCGGTCCCCAATGGCGGATCATCACCGACGTCGCGCCCCGCTCCGTCGCCTTGATCAAGTATTTGCTGAAGCCGCGACCCGATTTCTCGAGTGGCACGTCATTCGCGTTCGCCGTGTAAACAGCCATCGGTCTCTCCTCCGAAGGTCGTGCGCGAATCAGACCCGCGCCGACTCGTATTTCTTTTCCTTGCGCTCCTGAGCCGTCACCCACCGCTCGTAGGCGGTGACGCGAATCATCTGGTTCTGCTTGGGATCGCGGATGATGCCCTTGGGATCATGGCCGGCCTGCATGCGCTTGATCTCGTTCAGCAGCATCTTGCGCAGCATGATGATGCCTTCGTCGATCACCGGCGACAGGTTCTCGTTCTCGCGATCGGCGATCGGGCCGATGCTGTCGACCACCATGCCGTCCTCGATGAAGTGCAACGGCGGCACGTCGTAGCCGAGTTCGGGATTCTCCGAATTGCGGTATTCCTTGAACGGCTCGATGAACGAGCCCTTCGGCCGCCAGCGCTCGGTGAACGGATCGCCTTCGAAGACGCCGGAATTGTCGCCTGGCTTGAAGCGCAGGCGGAACATGATGCTGTGAGTCTCGTCGATCGGCACGGTCCAACGTGCCGCCGAAACCGGCGTGCCGACGACCTTGCCCTTCAGGTAACGCCCGCCGCTGCCGCCGAAGCTGACGCCCGGCATCAGCAGGTGATGTTCGCGATAGTTGAACATCCCCGCTTCCTTGGTGGTGCGATAAGCCTTGTAAACCAGGCCAAGCGGCGTCTCGTGGAAACCGAGGTCCGGCTCGCTGTTGGCGATATCGGGCCAGGCGCCGCCGTGCGTGAAGCTCGGATGCACCGGGTCCATGCCGTTCTCGACCGCCTGCAGCCAATGGCAATCTTGGAAGCCCTGAATGGTGAGATAGCGCTCGCCCTCGTCCACCAGGATGTCGTAACGCGGCAGCAGCGGCGCCGGCTGCGGACCGAAATAGGCGAAGATCAAGCCGCCGAGCTCTTCGACCGGATAGGCCGGATGCTTGATCGAATTCTTGAAAGTGCTCTCGGCCGGCTCGCCCGGGGTTTCCAGCACATCACCCTTCGAGTCGATCATCCAGCCGTGATACTTGCAGCGCACGCCCGGCGGTTCGACCGAGCCGAGGCAGAGATTGGCGCGGCGGTGCGGGCAGAGGGCGCCGACCAGAGCCGGCAGGCCGTTGGTCTGGCGGAACAGCACCAGATCCTCGCCGAGCACGCGGATGAAGGTCGGTTTATTCTTGAGGTGCTTGGAGAACCCCACCGGCTGCCAATAACGGCGCAGGAAGTCGCCCATCGGGGTTCCCGCTTTAATCCCGTTGAGGATTTCGCTTTCTTCCTTGGTCGTCCGATACATGAGCTCATCTCCATGCGGTTGGTGGCGCATTAGGCTGGTGGTGCGAATGGGCCAGGATGGTTCCGGCCAACGCGCTGAAATAATTTAGGAAAGAGGTCCCCCCTCAATCGCGCGAGCGACATTCCTATTACAAACTGTACTGCCGCATAAAATGGCAGCCAAACCCCATTTCCTCATCAAAGACCGGAACGAAACTCATGGGTGCGGTCCGTCCGGCGCTATGATCTTGCAAAAAAGCGAGCGCAGGAACAATGGCGACGCAGGTCCGGCAACAAATAACAAAAACGCTTTCGGCCCATGAGTTTTACTCGGCCGCAAATCCGTATTGGCATTTGCGGCAGCCTTGATGCGGGCGGTAGATATAAATCATCGCACATTGGATCGGGGTTGCCTCATGACATCGCTGGCGCTGCAACAGAACGGCTCGGCCGCTATCCCCGCCGTTCTGCCCGGCCGCACGACCAAGATCGCCATCGCCGGCCTCGGCGCCATCGGCAAGGCCTTGGCGCGCAAGCTCGGCGAGAACGCCATCCCCGGCATGGAGCTGGTCGCCGTCTCGGCGCGCGATCACGACAAGGCGCGCCGCACCTTGGCGGAAGCCGGCGCCGACGCTCCGGTGCTGAGCCTCGCGCAACTGGCCGAGGTCGCCGATCTCGTCGTCGAATGCGCGCCGGCCGCGATCTTCGCCGATATCGCGCGCCCGACCCTGATGGCCGGCAAGAAGATGATGGCGCTCAGCGTCGGCGCCCTGCTCAGCCATTACGAATTGGTCGAACTGGCACGCCAGCATGGCGGCCAGATCATCGTCCCGACCGGCGCGCTATTGGGCCTCGACGCTGTTTCGGCGGCGGCGGAAGGCGTCATCCATTCGGTCAACATGGTGACGCGCAAGCCGGTCAAGGGGTTGCTCGGTGCGCCCTATCTGGTTGAGCACAATATCGCTATCGAGGACATCAAGGCGCCGCTCAAGATTTTCGACGGCAGCGCACGGGAAGCGGCCAAGGGTTTCCCCGCCAATCTCAATGTCGCCGTCGCCTTGTCGCTGGCCGGCATCGGCCCCGACAAGACGCATTTAGAAATCTGGGCCGACCCGACGGTGACGCGCAACACCCACCGCATCCTGGTCGATTCGGACTCCGCCAGCCTCGACATGACGATCGCCAACATACCGTCGGAAAATCCCAAAACCGGCCGGATCACGGCGCTGAGCGTCATCGCCGCACTGCGCAAGTTCAACGCGCCGCTGCGCGTTGGGACTTAAGGGCGGAACCTGACGCTTTAAGCTGGACCCTGGGAGCCCGCCTTCCTAGGCTGATCGCGTCCCACTCTGGCGAGGCGATCATGCGGCCCTTGCGATTCATCACCGCCCTGCTCTGCGCGACGACCATCGCGACGGCCGCCTTCGCGCAATCGTCCGACGCCAACCGTCCGGCCCCCGAAGGCGCGACGGGCAGCGCGGCGCGCAGCCTCGCCACCACGCGCCAGCACATGGTCGTCGCCGCCCACCCGCTGGCCGCCGCAGCCGGCGCCCAGATGCTCGCCGAAGGCGGCACAGCGATCGACGCCATGATCGCGACGCAGCTGGTGCTCAATCTCGTCGAGCCGCAATCGTCGGGCCTCGGCGGCGGCGGCTTTTTGCTCTATTACGATGCCGCTGGTAAAACCCTCACCAGCTTCGATGCGCGCGAAACCGCGCCCGCCGCCGCCGGTCCGGACATGTTCCTCGGGCCCGACGGCAAGCCGCTGCGCTTCATCGAGGCGGTGGTCGGCGGCCGCTCGGTCGGCACGCCCGGCATCGCCCGCCTGTTGGACAGCACGCACCGCCGTTACGGCAAATTGCCGTGGCCCCGCCTGTTCGAACCGGCGATCCGCCTCGCCGAAAACGGCTTCGCGGTCAGCCCGCGCCTTGCCGCGGCGATCCTCGAGGATAGGGACACGCTGCAGCGCTATCCCGCGACGCGCGGCTATTTCTTCCATGCCGACGGCACGCCGCTGCAGGCCGGCGAGACCTTGCGCAATCCGGCGCTCGCCGAGACCTTGCGCATCCTCGCCGAGAACGGCGCCGACGCCTTCTATCAGGGCGACATCGCGCGCGATATCGCCGCCACGGTGCAGGGCGCGGCTGGCAATCCCGGCAAGCTGGCCGAAGGGGATCTCGCCGCTTACCAGATCATCGAACGGGCGCCGGTCTGCATGCCCTATCGTCGCTACAATGTCTGCGGCATGGGCCCGCCGTCGAGCGCGGCGCTGACCATCGGCCAGATCCTCGGCCTTTTGGAGCCGTTCGATCTTTCAGTGCTGCCGCCGGCCGCGACGCAGGCGTCGCATCTGTTCGCCGAAGCCTCCAAGCTCGCCTATGCCGACCGCGCGCTTTACATCGCCGATCCGGCTTTCGTGAAGCAGCCCGGCCTCGGCCTGATCGATCCCGGCTATCTGTCGGCGCGCACCAGCCTGATCGACGGCGCGCGCGCCATGCCGAAGGCAACGGCCGGCATCCCGCCGTGGCGCGAGGGCCGGCTTTACGCACCGGATCGCAGCGCCGAGATTCCCTCGACCAGTCACCTGTCGATCGTCGACGACGCCGGCAACATCGTTTCGTTCACCAGCTCGATCGAGTCGGGGTTCGGGTCGCGGTTGATGACGCGCGGTTTCCTGCTGAACAATCAACTCACCGATTTCTCCTTCATCGCCGAGGAGAACGGGCAGCCGGTCGCCAACCGGGTCGAGCCCGGCAAACGGCCGCGCTCCTCGATGGCCCCGACCATCGTTTTCGATAAGGGCGTCTTCGCTCCCGCCAATGCCGAGGGCCAAGCCAAGCCGCTCTACGTGCTCGGCAGCCCCGGCGGCGCGCGCATCATCCCCTATGTCGCCTGGAGCCTGATCGGCCTGCTCGACTGGCAGCTCGATGTGCAGACCGCCGTCGCCATGGCCCATGTCGCCAACCTCAATGGGCCGACGGAGCTGGAGGCCGGCACCGGCCTGGTGGCGCTCAACCCGGCGCTGACCAGCCTCGGCCATACCGTGCGCGTGCTCGACATGAACAGCGGCTTGCACGCCATCCGCATCGGCGACGGCCTATTGCAGGGCGGTGTCGATCCGCGCCGCGAGGGCCTGGCGCTCGGGCGCTAAGCCGTCCCTGAAGGTCTCCCAAGACCAGCCTTGCGCTGAACGCAAAAACGCCTGCCGCTGCGAACCGCACCGGCAGGCGTTTTCTAGTCGGCGTGAGCTTTCTACGGCAGCAGCGCGCGGCAGCTTTCTTCCGGCAGGTTGAGGCGGATCGTGTCGCCCTGACGCACGGCGGTCGACGGATGCAGCTTCATGCGCATCATCGCGCCGGCCACCATCACCTGGTACTCGATGCTATCGCCCATGAAGGAGGTGGCCGACACCTTGCCCTCGACGACATTGCCGCTGCCCGGAGCGCCGTCGACGACCGTGATGTCCTCGGGGCGCACCGCGATCAGCATGGAATCGCCGACATTGAAGCCCGCCGGCAGGATGCACTTGATCTGGCCGCTGGAGGTCGACGCCGCGCCGATCTCGCTGCCGGCCGACGGCAAGGACGAAACCTTGGCTTCGATGAAGTTGCTCTGGCCGATGAAGTTGGCGACGAAGCGTTCGCGCGGCGCCTGATACAGCTCGACGGGACCGGCTTCCTGGACGATCTCGCCTTGCTTCATCACCGCGACCCGGTCCGACATGGTCAGCGCTTCGAGCTGATCGTGCGTCACGTAGACCGTGGTGATGCCGAGACGCTTCACGAGATCGCGCACCTCGATGCGGGTGCTTTCGCGCAGCTTGGCATCCAGGTTCGACAGCGGCTCGTCGAGCAGCAGCACCTTCGGCTCGCGCACCAGAGCGCGGGCCAGGGCCAGACGCTGCTGCTGGCCGCCCGACAAGAAGGGCGCCGGACGATCCTGCAAGCCGTCGAGCTGTACGAGCTTGAGGGCGCGCGCCACCTTGTCGCGAATTTCTTCGCGGCTGAATTTGCCGCGCATCTCGCGCAGCGGGAAGGCGACGTTCTCGAACACGCTCATGTGCGGCCAAATCGCGTAGGACTGGAACACCATGCCGATGTTGCGCTTGTGCGGCGGCACCAGGATGTTGCGGGCTTTCGAGTAGACGACTTCATCACCGATGGTGATGGTGCCTTCGCTCGCCGTCTCCAAGCCGGCGAGGCAGCGCAGCGTCGTCGTCTTGCCGCAACCGGAGGGGCCGAGCAGCGTGTAGAACTCGCCCTCCTTGATGTCGATGTTGATGCCGCGCACGGCGTGAACTTCGCCTTCCGCGGTGGGGTAACGCACATGCAGGTTTTCGATACGGATCACAATGCTCTCCCTTTTGACGATTTCTATTGAGCTTGTGCGCCACGGCCGAAGCCGATGGAGCGAATGCATAACGTGAGCGCGCGCAGGACCAGCATCATCTGACGCCGATGGCGCCGACGATCTTCGGCTTGCGCGGGACGGCGATGCCCATGATCGTCGCGCTCTGCGGATTCTTGAAATGCCCGCCCGGCGTCTCCAGTCGGCACCAATGACGGACGTTGGGCGACATGACCGGCTTATACCCGGCACCACCGTGGCTTTTCAGCGCCTCCATTGAGGAGAGCCTCTCTTTTGAAGTGTCCCAGATCGGATTATTGGCCCTGATTTCTTGGATCAGGTGCCGCGCATTGCAACGGCTGAGGGATGAAAAGTCAATGCCGACGCGGCCTTAGGGCAAAATTGTGCCGCCCCCTAAGCCTTCGGGTCGCCGAGTCTTGCACAAGAGTCGCGAACAGAGACCTGGGGACTGGCTGCTTGCCTAACGGACACGCACGTCCATGGTGCCGATACGCTCGACCTCTGCCGTGAGCAGATCGCCGGGGCGGATCGGGCTCACCCCTTCCGGCGTCCCCGTATAGATCACGTCGCCCGGATGCAGCGTGTAGAACGCCGAGGAGAATTCGATCAGCCGGCGCACGCTATAGACCATGTCCCGCGTGTTGGCATTTTGCTTGGTCTCGCCGTTCACGGCGATCTTGAGCTGCAGGGCGTCGGGATCGGGAATCTCGTCGGCTGTCACCATCCACGGGCCGAGCACCGAGTAACTATCGATCGATTTGCGGAAGCTGCGGTCTTCCGAGCCGCGCAAGGTGATGTCGAGGCCGATGCAATAGCCGGCGACATAATCGAGCGCCTCAGCCTGCGACACCGCATTGCAAGTCTTGCCGATGACGATGGCAAGCTCGACTTCATGGTCGTTGCGGCGGTCGAGGAAGCGCAGCTCGATGCCTTCCGACGGACCGACCATCGACGAGGTCGCTTTCAGGAACATGCCGGAGGTGCCGATGTCCTGCGAACGCTTGACCGCATTGTTGGCCGAGACCTTCTGCATCTCGGCGATATGGGCGCGATAGTTGGTCGGCGCCGCCGGCAGCTTGGTCGGGCTTTTCACCGGGCTGAGCAGCTTGACGCCGGACAGCGCCACGCCCTTGCGCTTGGGCAACTCACTGGCGATACGGGCAATCAACTGCGGCAGCCGCGCGATGACCACGTCGCCCTGTCCCGTCCACGGCGCACTGGCGATCACCGCATCGCGCAGGTCGGAGACATCGATCACCTGATCGCCTTGGACAACGCCCAGACGATCCGCGTCATAACGGCACAGCTTCATTAAAAACCCCTGTTACTCGTACGGCCTTGAGCCGCTTGTTTTAACGCAAAGAAAAAGCGCCAGCGATTACTCGCCGGCGCTTGATCGGGAACTTGCCGACCTTACCAGGTCTTCGACACCGGATTGGCGATCGCGTCTTCCAGCGGGTTGGCCTTGCGGAACATCTCGGGCGGACGCAGGCGGCCGTCGGGACCGATCTGGTCCATCTCGCAGTAGATTTCGAACTCGAAACCGTCCGGATCGAGGAAGTTGATGCTGACGTTGCAGCCGGCGCCTTTGCGCCCTTCGAACACGATCGGAATGTTGTTCGCCTTCAGATAGGCCTTGGCCTTCTTCAGCACTTCGATGTCGTCAACCTCGAGGGCGAGATGCTCCATCTGCAAGCCGGCCTTCATGTCGCGCTTCGGCGCCTTGCCTTTCGGCATGGGCTTGAGACCGATGGCGTGATGATCGGCGCCGCAGCGGAAGAACACCATGCCCTTGTCGTTGCGGTCGGTCTCGATGAAGCCCATGACCTCGGTCCAGAACTTCACCGTGCGCTCGATATCCGTCACTTCGTAGACGAAATGGCCGAGCTTATTGACCTTGATCGGCGAGGAGCCGACATATTGGGCCGGATGGCTGGAGGTGGCGCTGTTATGCGCCTCTTCGCGGCGGGCATCGGCATCGACGGCAATCTTGTTCATGGTGACCTCCCTCGGGTCAGTGGCTGATTGAAGCTTTTGTTATAGATAGTCATAAAACCTTGACCGCCCAAGCACAAGCGGCCCTCCGGAGGCGATTTGGTGCCAGAAATCGCACCAAAATCAGCCCGTCGAATCCGCAATGAAAATCAGAGGCTTCCTGGCATTTCGGCGGGCTTTTGCCTAAGATCGCGAACCGTTTTCATTAGCGTGGCGAGGATTGGCGTGGATTTGGGAATCAAGGGTCGCGAAGCTCTCATCTTCGGCGCCAGCCGAGGCCTCGGCCATGCCTGCGCGCTCGCGGTCGCCCGCGAAGGCGTCAACGTGACCGTCGTGGCGCGCACCAAGGCCGCCATCGAAGCCGCTGCCAAGGCCATCGCCGCCGAGACCGGCGTGCGCGCCACCCCGGTCGCCGCCGACCTGTGCACGGCAGAAGGCCGCGCCGCCGCCCTCGCCGCCTGCCCAAACCCCGACATCCTGCTCAACAACGCCGATGGGCCGGAACCCGGCGATTTTCGCGATTGGACGCGCGAAGACTGGCACGGCGCCTTCGATTCCATGACACTCGGCCCTATCGAGATGATCCGCGCCACGGTCGACGGCATGATGGATCGCGGCTTCGGGCGCATCGTCAACATCTCGTCGCGCAGCGTAAAAATCGCCCAGAGCGAAATCGGCCTGTCGAACGCCGCGCGTTCTGCGCTGGTCGGCTTTACCGCAGGACTGGCGCGCCAGACCGTGGCGCGGGGCGTCACGATCAACAACCTGCTCGCCGGCATCTTCGACAGCGGCGCGCAGAAGCGTCATATCGAAGGCATGTTGCCTGGCCTCGGCAAAAGCTTCGACCAAGTGTGGCAGGAGCGCGCCGCCAATAGCCCGGCCAAACGCTACGGCGATCCGTCGGAGTTCGGCGCCTATTTCGCCTTTCTCTGCTCGGCCAAGGCCGGCTATATCAACGCCCAGAATCTGCTGATCGACGGCGGCGCTTACCCGGGCACCTACTGAGCCGTCATTTTTTTATTCATAGGAGACGAGACATGGACATTCGGCGCCTGCAGCCAGGCAAACGCATGAGCGAAGCGGTCATCCACAACGGCACGGTCTATCTCGCAGGCCAGGTTGCCGCCGACAACACGCAGGATGTCGCCGGCCAGACGCGCCAAGTGCTGGCCCAGATCGACGCGCTCCTCAAGGAAGCCGGCAGCGACAAGACGAAAATCCTCTCGGTGAAGATCTGCCTGCGCGACATCTCGACCTTCGCCGAAATGAACAGCGTGTGGGACCAGTGGGTGCCGCAGGGCCACACCCCCGCCCGCGCCACCATCGAGGCGCGGCTCGCCGCCCCGCAATATCTCGTCGAAATCATCGTCGTCGCGGCGGCCTGACCTGTCGTAAATATCCCATCCTAAAATGACGAGGACGGGCTGCCTGCGTTTGCGTTAGCCTGTCCTCGTCACCAGCGCGCTCAGGGGATGTCATGGCGGATCCTTCATCGGCTCAAAACCCGGTTTCCGACGTGACCGCGGCCAGCTCGCCGCTGCATCCGCGCTATCAGCAGACCTTCCCGGTGCTGACGGCCAGTGAGATCGAGCGCATCCGCCGCTTTGCCACCCGCGTCATTACCTATGCCGACGGTGACTGGCTGTTCCAGGCCGGCCAACTGGCCCCGGGCATGTTCATCATCCTGTCCGGCCGCGTTTGCATCACTCAGCGCGACGGGCTCGGCCGCGTCACGCCGGTCGTCACCCAAGGCCCCGGCCAGTTCCTCGCCGAAGTCGGCCAATTGTCCGAACGCGCCGCCCTGGTCGACGGCCAGGCCGAGGGCGCTGTCGAAGTGCTGCTGATCCCGCATGACGGACTGCGCGCCCTGCTGATCGCCGAAGCCGAACTTGGAGAGCGCATCATGCGCGCGCTGATCTTGCGCCGCGTCGCCTTGATCCAAAGCGGCAAGGGTGGCCCCGTCATCATCGGGCCGGTTGGCGCCAGCACCGCGCGCATTCAGGCGTTTCTCAACCGCAATGGCCAGCCTCACCATTTGTTGGATCCCGAGACCGATCCGGAAGCGGCCGAGTTAATCGCGCGCTACACCCCGACGCCGCAGGACCTGCCGCTCGTCGTCTGCATGGACGGCAACGTGCTGCGCAATCCCGACGAGCGCGAACTGGCCCACAGCGTCGGCATGTTCATTCACGGCATCCAGCGCGATCTCTACGACGTGCTGGTGATCGGCTGCGGCCCGGCCGGCCTGGCCACCGCGGTGAACGCTGCCTCGGAAGGCCTCAGCGTCCTGATCGTCGATTGCCGCTTCTACGGCGGCCAGGCCGGCGCCAGCGCCCGCATCGAAAACTATTTCGGCTTTCCCACCGGCATCTCCGGCCAGGCGCTGGTAGCGCGCGCCTTCGTTCAGGCGCAAAAATTCGGCACTGAAATGATGATCCCGGTCGAGGCCCTGGCGCTCGATTGCAGTCGCGCCGACGGCGCCTTCAAGCTATCGCTCGGCGGCGACAAGCAGGCGCGCGGCAAGGCCGTCGTCGTCGCCAGCGGCGCCCGCTACCGCCGACCGGCGATCGAGCATCTCGCCGACTTCGAAGGGCGCGGCGTCTGGTACTGGGCCTCCGCCGTCGAGGGGCGGCTCTGCGCCGGCGAAGAGATCGTGCTGGTCGGCGGCGGCAATTCCGCCGGACAGGCCGCCGTGTTCCTATCGGGCCACGCCAAGACCGTGCGCATGATGGTGCGCGGCGACGGCCTCGCCGCCAGCATGTCGCGCTACCTCATCGACCGCATCACGGCGACGCCGAACATCAAGCTGATGACGCAAACGGAAGTATTGTCGCTGACCGGCAACGCCGAGGATGGCCTCAAGGAAGTGGTGTGGCGCGACCGCAAGAGCGGCGCCGAGACCACTTGCGCGATCCGCAATCTCTTCATCTTCGCCGGCGGCGATCCTTCGACCGATTGGCTGCAAGGCTGCGGCGTCGCCGTCGACAAGGCCGGCTTCGTCGTCACCGGCGAAGGCTCGAACAAGCCGGGCCACAAGCCGCATATGCTGGAATCGACCGTCCCTGGAGTGTTCGCCGTCGGCGACGTGCGATCCGGTTCGGTCAAGCGCGTCGGCGCCGCCATCGGCGAAGGCGCGCAAGTGACCTCGGCGCTGCATAAATATCTCGCGGATCTGCCGGTAGCTTGAGGAGACGGCGCAGGACGGTCCGATCCCGAATTTCGGCGACTAAGACTTTACTGAGTTTTCGGACCGTCCGGCGTGGCGATCATGCCGAGCGCCGCCGCCGTGCGTTTGCGATAGTCGCCGAACTGCTTGGTGAACCACCACCAGGGCACGCCGCCGCGCACGCTCGCCGGCTCGATCGACGTATAGGCATGCTTCCAGCTCTCGGGCAGTTGCCGCCCATAGGGCGTCGACAGCCACATGCGCATGACATGGCGCTTCAGCTCGACCTCGTCATAGTCGATGACCTGCGAGCGGCCATGGATGACCTGGTAGTTGACGACGAACTGCAGGTCGCCCGGCTCGAAATACATCTCGAAATAGAACGACGGATCGTTCGCCAGCTCGAAGGCATATTCGACCGCTTCACGCTGCAGCGGCGTCAGCTTCGGCGTGTCGGAAAAGCTCTGCGCCTTCAAGGTGCGGTTGTAGCTGTAGCGGCTGGCGAAGCTGCCGTCGCGCGAGAAGCCGAAGAACGGCGTGGTGAACCAAGCCTCGCCGCTCACCGGATCGGCCATCACCCAGGCGATGGGATGGGCCTTGTAAAGCTCCTGCACCAGATCGGGCCGCGTCTCGACCATGTAGTCGTGGATCGCCGCCGTGCTGGCGAGCTTGCTCGCGCCGCCGGCCTTGGCGCGCTGGCGGCAGAGCAGCAGCACCACGTCAGCCTCGTCGGTATGGAAGCTCTGCGATTTCCCCGACGTGTAGCCGCGCGCGTCGCTGCCCGGCGTGCCGCGCGCGCGGATGTCGCCGATCAATTCGGCATGCTGCGATTGCGCCAGCACGACGCCGAGATAAAGCCCGATGCCCCAATAGACCTGGTGAATTTCCGGCTCGCTCAAGCCCTCAAGCGGAATACCGCGCACCAGCAGGATGCCAAGCTGGCGGTCCATGTCGCGCATCAGCTTCTGCAGCGTCGGCCCGACCGTCGGCAGCGGGAAGTCCGCCTGGACCGCCTCGAGCTGGGCGACGCCGGTCTTCTGGTAGTGGCGCAACGCGGCGAGAATCTCGGCGCGCTGCGGTTCCGACAGATGATACTTCCACTCGTCGCTGTTGGTGATGTCGGGTCCGCGCCAGGCGGCCTTGCCGCCCACCTTGCGCAACTGGGTCATGGTGTCCGACATGGCAGTCTCCCTGTTCTGCGCGGCCCCGCTTATTTCAGGACCGCTTTGGCCTTGGCGATGATCGCCGGATCGGTCGCCGACACCGCCTCGGCGATCTTCTGCAGATCGGCACCGCTCATGGGCCCGACCGCCATTTGCGATTTCTTCATATCGGCAAGGAAGGCCGGATCCTTCATCGCCTCGTCGAACGCATCGCGCAGCATCTTGGTGCGTGCCGCCGGCAGGCCCGGAGGACCGGCGTAAGGGTTGCCGAACACCGTGTAGGATTGGAAGAACTCGATGATCTTGCGCGCCTCCTCGTTCGGCGCCAAATCCACCAGCAGCGGTGCGGGCGGCGCGTCGGGATCGAGCTCGGCGCCGAGCTCGGCGAGCACGCGCATCTTGCCGGTCTTGAACCAATCGGGATGGCTGGCGACGACCGTTTCGGCCGAGCCGGTGCGGCCATGCACCTCGCCGCGCTCCATGGCGAGATAGATTTCCGCCGCGCCAGAGAAACCGACGATCGGCCGCGCCTTATAGCCGAGCAGGTTCTTCATCATCATCGGGATCATGTAGCTCTGCGACACCGCGCTGCTGGCGCCGAACAGCGTCTCGACCGTCTTCATGTCCTCGACCGTCTTGGCCGGCGCCTCGCCCCACACCATGACCAGGGTCACGGTCGGCGCGACGCGGCCGATCCAGGTGAACTTGCCGACATCGAACTGCACGCCGTCGGTGTCGAGCAGCATCTGGTAATGCGCCAGGGTCTGGTTCATCAGGCCGAGCACCGTGCCGTCCTTCGGCGCGACGTTGTAGACAAAGTTGGCGGCCTTCATGCCGCCGGCGCCGGGCATGTTCTGCACGACATAGTTGGGCTTGCCGGGCAGATATTCCGACATGTAGCGCGCCGCGATGCGCGCATAAAAATCGTACGAGCCGCCCGGTGTCGAGGGCGACAGCATGGTGAGCGTCTTGCCCTTGAAGAACATGTCCTGGGCGGAGGCGGCGCCGGCCGTCATTAAGGCAGCGCAGGACAGAGCCGCGGCCAGCATCACTCGCTTCATGGGATCCCCTCTATGTTTCAGTCCGATTTTATCGGGCGGAACGCTTGGCCGCAGACCTGCGGCGACGCATGAAAAGCAGCAAGAGCTATGCCATGTCGAGCGAATGGCCAGGATCCCGCCGAACGCGCAGATAACCGCCGTAAACCCTTATTCGGACGGGGTGAATATCGCCCGCCGAAACCGCCCTCGTCAGGACGCTTACAAGCCTAGCGCGGGGCGAAGCGCGAGGCGAGTCCGCTGATGTTTTTTTCGGCAGTGAAAAGCGGCGCTCAGTTGCGCAGGCGATAGCCCGTCTTGAACATCCAGCTGACGATGGCCAGGCAGCCGACCAGGAACGCCAGCGTCATGCCGAGGCTGATGCCCATATGGACGTCGGCCGTGCCATGGAAGCTCCAGCGGAAGCCGTTCACCAGATAGACCACCGGGTTGAACAGGCTAAGGGCCCGCCAGAAGGGCGGCAGCGCGTCGATCGAATAGAAGCTGCCGCCGAGAAAGGTGAGCGGCGTGATGACCAGCAGCGGCACGATTTGCAGCTTCTCGAAGCCGTCGGCCCAGATGCCGATGATGAAGCCGAACAGGCTGAAGGTGACGGCCGTCAGCAGCAGGAAGAACACCATCCAGACGGGATGCTCGATCTGCAACGGCACAAACAGCGTCGCAGTGGCGAGAATGAGGGCGCCGAGGATGATCGACTTGCTCGCGGCGGCACCGACATAGCCGATGACGATCTCGATCGGCGAGACCGGCGCCGACAGCAGCTCGTAGATCGTGCCGGTGAAGCGCG
>CANJIM010000055.1 GCA_947474495.1 Rhodospirillaceae bacterium | reverse complement strand
CTGCAACAGCGGGCCCGTATCAAGCGAATGACCATCGAACAGCGGCGCTTGCAACACCGCAACCGCGCCGCCTAATATCAACCCCAAGATGAGGCCGAATCTCCGTTAAATCACGACCACATCTGTCCCAAATGTTCTGACGACGGACAGCCCGGCGCATCCCTTGAGCGCCCTGGATCTTTTTGGAGGCGCTTTTAACTTTGATGGGAAAGCTTTGCCCCTTCTTCAAGTCCACACCAACGACGACAGCATCAAGGGCAATTTATTGCTGGTCGACTTAAAGCGATACGCTAAGTGGGAGCAGCTTCGCTTACCCGATGAAGCCTCTAACGAAGTCGGCGACCTTTATCTGCAGGTTATAGACCTGAATTCAGACGAGGAAGCTCGCCAGAAGATCCTTGATGCCAATCCCGACTGGCTCTCGGAATACCCCGATAAAGTGGCCTACTTGCGGGAGCGAGTGGTAGTAAAAGCCTCAGAACGGTTTCAAATCTTAATCAATGCGCCGGACGCAGCGACTCGTCTTATTCTGCTATCGGTCGAGGACGACGATTAAATTGCATCCCAAACGATTCCCTTTAAGGCTTCGCCATAGCCGGCTGGCTCTACAATGCTAACTTGATAAACGATAGATTCCACTGGTCTTCCGACTACGGAGCATTCGACTGCTTCCACTAGACGCCACGGATTGAGCAACCCGCTGGCATCTTTAGAAGCGTTAGCGAAAGCTAAAGAAGCAGCAATTCTAGCTACACGCTCGTTGGGCGCCCGGATAATGGCCGGCTCTTGCCAGCTACTGAGCTTCCATTCTGGCGCATCGCTATTTAGAGGCTGCAGCCGATACAAGTTCATTCGGTATGGCTCAATTGAGCTTGGGGTTAAACACGATCTACCATGCCCTGATGTCTACCAATGCATATACAGAATTAAATTCTTCGAGTTTTCCCAAGATAGTCCGACCCTATTGTCAGAGCTTCAATAGCTCTTGCGCTGTATTCGCTCAGTCTAGTCAAAGCCGATAATAGAGGCTTCCGAAACTGTGGTTTATCCAGCCACATCTGGATCTCTCAGGTCTTCTCATCGTATGAGGCAAACGCTACTCTAAGATTCAAAAGACAATAGACGGCACAGGGGATAGCCATGCGGCTTGCAGGAATTGGCTTACTTACTATCAAAGGCATCGCCATCGCGGCGGCATTCGGCCTGTCGCCCGTTTCCGCGCAGTCGGTCGAAGACTTCTATCAAAAGCGTCAAATGACCTTGATCGTCAGCACCACCGCAAGTGGCGGTTACGACATGTACGCCCGCACCTTCGCACGCAGCTTCCCCCGCCACATTCCCGGCAACCCGACCGTCGTCGTCCAAAACATGCCCGGCGCCGGCGGATTGACAGCGACCAATCACCTCTATGAAAGGGCGGCCAAGGACGGCACGGTCATTGCCACGATTCATTCTTCGATGATGACGGCGCCGCTACTAGGTATTGAGCGGGCCAACTTCGACCCACGCCAGCTCACCATGATCGGCAACATCACTTCGGAACAGCAATTTTGCGTTTCGTGGGGTACGGCGCCGATCAAATCCTTTGAGCAGGTCCTGGCCAAACAGGAGTTCATTGTCGGCGCGGGCGGAGCTGGCGGCAGCATCGCGAGCGTACCGGTCCTCATAAACAATCTATTCGGCACAAATATAAAGGTGATCTCAGGATACGGCGGCAATGCGGTCCTGCTGGCGATGGAGCGCGGCGAGGTTCATGGACGGTGCGCCTGGAGCATGCCGAGCCTTATGACCACGCATCCGGAATGGCTGAAGGAAAAAAAGATTAACTTCATCGTTCAACACGCGCTGGAGAAGCACCCCGCCCTGCCGGATGTCCCGCTGCTCATCGACTACGCCAAGACCGACGAACAGAAGGGGGTTCTTGCACTTGTGTTCGCCCCGCAGACGATCGCGCGGCCGATCCTGGGGCCGCCTGGCATTCCAGCTGACCGGCTGCAGGCCATGCGCAAGGGATTTCAGGCTACGATGGCGGACGCGGACTTTCTCGCGGAAGCCGAGAAGCAAGGATTGGAAGTCATGCCAAGCAGCGCCGAAGATATGGAAGCTCTGCTGGCGCGTCTCTACGCCATTCCAGAGGCGATCGTGAAGAAGGCCATCGAAGTTTCGAACAAGTGATCCCCAACGCGTGATCCGCACCTCGCGCGGTCCATGCGATCGAGACTGTGAAGTGCTATGGAGAGCAACGACCATTCAGGCCGACGGCAGATCAGCCGCAGGCGAAGCTCGACGCACGCGTCACGGTGTCATGAATTGACGAGCGCGGAGCGCGCGACCGGCGCCTCTTGCTTCATGCTGCGCAGATAGTCCACCGCCGCGTCGATGGAGATGACGTCGGCGTATTTCTGGTGCATGTCGAACAGGTTGATGGCGTGGCAGGCTTCGTGGCGATCGAACACGCAGTCCTCGATCACCTGAACGCGGAACCGGTGGCTGACCGCATCGACGACGGTCGCGCGCACGCAACCGCTCGTGCTCTCGCCCGCCACCAGCAGCGTATCGACGCCCAGGCGCACGAGCTCGGCGATCAGCGGCGTGCCCCAAAATGCGCTCGGCGCCGTCTTGCGCACAACCACGTCGCCAGCTTGCGGCGCGGCCTCATCGATAATGTCGTACCGCCGCGCAAATCGGTCGCGGGCGGCGGCGTCGCTCAGTGGAATGCGGCGGGGCGAGTCTGCGTGAATCGCCTGGGACCAACCAGGAATGCCGGATTCTTCGTCAAGCAGCCCCGTGGCGTGGCAGATCGGAATGCCAACATCCCGCGCTTCGCGATGCAGCCGCTGGATATGAGGGACGGCGTTCCAGCCGACAGGCCCGCAGTAACCCGACCAGAGCTTGGTGCCTTCCAGAAGCGGGAGATTCGTATCGCCGAATACGCCGCGATAGAGATCGATGTTGAGAATGGCAGGGCGCTTGCCGAAGCCGACGCGCCGATCGCCCCCCCGTCTCTCGGCGAGGTGAGCCTTGTCTTGCTCCGTAAGGAACCGATCCCAAATACGCGTCATTGTGCGTCCTCCTGGTCAGCTTTTCGATGCGTTAGCAGCAGCACTACAGGCCACTTAGGAGGCACCATAATCGTCGATCACGGCCGCGTCGATGGAGTGCTCAGCGCTACACCGATCAGGGCGCACGTGAGGCGCCACCCCCGAAAACGCGAATGGAGACGCTCGGCCAAAACTGGCCATACCATCTCGATAGAGACCGTCTCCGGGTGGCGCCGAACATAAAAAAGCCCGCCGTTCGGCGGGCTTTTTCGCAGTTTTGGCGCAAAGTCTCTGAGAGACGCGCACATAGCAGACTAGGTGGCTGGGCAGACAGGATTCGAACTCTAGAATGTTCCAGATGCACTGCCCTACATGTCTTTGAATTTCGCCACTCATTTTTTCGAGGCGCCACCTCGGAGACAGATGCTTCGACCATCATGTCAAGTCATCAACGGCCTCTCGAACCGCGGCTCTAGGATGCTCGCGATCGGAGGCGCCACCCCCGAATTGCCAACCTAAAACGCTTGGGCAAAAACGCCTCTTCGTCTCCATGTGAGACTGTCTCAGGGTCAATGGTCATACGAAAAAGCCCGCCAATTGGCGGGCTTTTCGGGCATTTCGAGGCGTATTCTCGAGTTCGAGCCTGTACGGCTAAATAGGTGGCTGGGGCGTCAGGATTTGAACCTGGGAATGCCGGTACCAAAAACCGACCCGTTGTCGCGTAAGCCTGGTGCGGCGTCGTCGTGATTATTGACGCCGGTCGATCCCGTAGATTGCCTCCGGATGATCCACGTTCCCTAAGAAACGCTGCTATTCCCGCGAATTATGCTGAAATTCGAGTTTCAGCCCGATCAGTAATCTCCCTTAAAATCGCCCTCAGCCCGCACCCCGGCCTATCAGCGGATCATGCCGTGGCGGTCGCAAAAAACGACGTGGAGCGCGAATAACGCCAACTCCGTAAGATCAGGGAGGTTCCAATGCCGCACGATCCAGCCACGACCCTCAACCGGGCTGTTTCATCCTATCCGGCGCGCCGGCGCTACAAGCCGGGCACGATTGATCCGATGTCGCAGAACATCATCGGCGTGCAGGGCGCGGTCGACATCCACTGTCATGCCAAGGAAGGCCAGCAAGACGCGCTTGGTGTTGCCAAGCTCGCCTCCAAAAGTGGCATGCGGGCCATCCTCTACAAGTCCATCTTCGGCCCGGACCGCACGCAGTCGGCCTTCCAGGTCCAGCGCGACCTCAACACCTGGGCGGAAAAGGAAGGTGTGACGCCCATCGCCTGCCTCTCCGGTCGCCACGTCTCGCAGAACTACACCAAGCCGATCAGTGCCGAATATGTCCGTGGCCTGATCGATGTGGGCGCGCGGGGCCTGTGGATGCCGAACGTGAATTCGGCCTTCTCCCTGTCAGTGATCGGTGGCAAGCCGATCAACTGGGACAAGACGGCCAAGCGCTCCGATCACACCGCGCCGCTGCCGTGGGATGAAGCGATCAAATGTGGCCAATATTTGCTGGACGAAAAGGGCCGCCTCAAGCCGGATGTGGCCGAGAGCTTCCGCATGGCGGCGGATCGCGGCGTCGCCGTGTTCTTCGGCCACCCCTCCAAGTCGGAATACGAGGCGATGGCGGAGATCTGCGACAAGCTGAAATTCACGCGCGGCGTCGTCGACCATCCTTTCAGCCCCTTCGTCAATCTCAGCATCAAAGAGATGAAACAGGCGGCTGCCATCGGCCTGTGGCTGAATTTTACTTACGACGAGCTCTCGCCCTTCATCGGGATCGATCCTGGTAAAATGTACGAAGCGATTCGCACGGTGGGGCCCGAGCATTGCACCTTGTCGTCGGACGCGGGCGATCCAGTGTTCCCCAACACCGTCGAATCGCTGCGCATCCTGTTCGCCACCATGGCGGCCTACGGCTGCACGGCGGAGGAAGTTCGCCTGATGACGGTGAGCAATCCGGCCTTTATCGTCGATATTGACGTAGACGCGACAAAAGTCGCCTGACGACCGGCATCAGCTAAAAAACCGCCGCGCGAGACGCGCGCGGCGGTTTTCTTGGGTCGGTATCGGCCTTTCAGCGGGCGCCGATCTGCGCCTTGAGAAACGTCACCGTCCGCTGCCAGGAATCGGTCGCCGCCTCCGCATTGTAATGTTCCGGATCGTCGACATTGCAGAAGGCATGGCCGGCGCCACGATAGCTGTGGAATTCATGCACGATGGCATGCAGAGACAGCTCTTCATCGATACGGCGCACGTCCGTCGCCGATGGATTCTTGTCTTCGGCGCCGAAAAATCCGATCACCGGGCATAAGATTTTATGCAGGCGTTCGAAAGCGTTCGGCCCCTCGTCGCCGCGCGAGACGAACATACCGCCGCTGTAATATACCACCGCGCCCCTCAGGATCGGAAAGAGGCTTGCCGCCATGAAGGCGGTGCGCCCGCCCATGCAATGGCCGATCACCGCGAGCCGCCCGGAATCGACGCGCGCATCTGCCGCCAGATAGTCGAGCGCGCTGCCTATATCGTTAAGGATGTGGCTATCACGCAAGGACGCCTTCTTGGCCGAAAAATCCGCCTCAGGTCCGGCATGGTGATAATTGTCCGGCGAGATGGCGGCGCAGCCGATCTTGGCCAGCGCGTCCACCACGCCCTTCGTGAAGGGGCTCAGGCCATATTGATGATGGGCCACCACGACGCCGGCACAGGAGGCCGCGCCTTTGGGCATGGCGACATAAGCGGCCATCGGCTTGCAGCCGGCTTGCAACGTGATCGTTTGAGACAGGATATCGAACATGGAGATCACGCCTTGGGAAGAATGACGATCCGTTCAGACGGAATGTGAAGATCGACAGCCGCGTTCGGTGCATGGACGGCGTCCGGGTTGCTCATCACCTGCATGACATGGCCGCCAACGGCGACGTAATGCACGGTGGTGTTGCCGAGAAAGGTCTTGCTGGAGATACGGCCGCTCAAGCGGTTGGCGGATGCGCCCTCGCCGGAAGTGGCCGCCATGCGGATGCTTTCGGGGCGCACGCAGATCGTCACGGCCTGCCCAACAGAGACGGGACTTTGCGGCGCACGACAGCTCAACAGCGTGCCGTCAGCAATTTCAACGGACAGCTCCTTCGCGTTAGCCAACACCCCAGCGACGCGGCCATCGATGAAATTCGTCGTGCCGACGAAGCCGGCGACGAAGCGATTGGCCGGCGCATGATAGATCTCATCGGGCGTGCCATATTGGACGATGTTGCCGTTCTCCATGATGGCGATGGTGTCCGACAGCGCCAGCGCCTCGCCCTGATCATGCGTGACGTAGATCGCCGTGATGCCGACCTGCTGCTGCAGGCGCTTCAATTCAACCCGCATCTCCTCGCGCAATTTTACGTCGAGGTTGCTGAGCGGCTCGTCGAGCAGCAGCAAGGCGGGTTCGTGGATGATGGCGCGGGCGAGCGCGAGACGCTGCTGCTGGCCGCCGCTGAGCTGAGTGGCCGACCTTGCCTCGAAACCGCCGAGGCCGACGGTTTCCAGCGCGCTGCGCGCGCGTCGCTTTATATCGTCGCGGCTGTAGCGTTTACGGCGCGTCACCTTGAGCGGGAAGATGGCGTTTTCATAGACCGTCATATGGGGCCAGATCGCGTAGGACTGGAACACCATGCCGATGTTGCGTTTGTTGACCGGCGTTTCGATGTAATTGCCGGCATCGAACACGGTTTCGCCGTCGATGGCGATGGACCCCACATCGGGGCTTTCAAGGCCGGCGACACAGCGCAAGGTGGTGGTCTTACCGCAGCCAGATGGTCCCAGCAGCGTGAAGAACGCCCCTTGCGGCACATCGAACGTCGCTTCTCTCACGCCGCCCGCGACCTGCCCCGGCTGGCTGCGATAAAGCTTCGACAGGGCATTGACGCGCAGCATGATGCCGCTGCTATTGCGGTCCAATTCTACCTCCCAGTCGGCGGAACGCGATCGCGATGCACGCCATGAATGAAGTCCACACCAGGCCCAACGCCGCCACATGGGGCGCCTGTCCGTTCACGAACTCTTCGTAAAGGCGGGCCGAGACGACCTGCGAGCCCGGACCGGACAGCAACACCGGAATCGACACGCCGCGGGCCGTGGTCAAGAACAGGAACAGCCAGGCCGACAGCAGGGCCGGTTTGATCAAGGGCGCGACGATGCGCGCGAGCGTGCTCGGCAGCGAGGCGCCCGAGGTGCCGGCCGCCTCTTCCAGTTCGCGGTGGATCTGCATGACGCCGGCCGTCGAATAACGGAAGCCGAACGGGATGCAGTGGATCACGAAGGCGATCAGCAATATCCACATGGTGCCGTAGATCGGCAGCGGCACTTTGAGGAAGATCTCCATCATGGCGACGCCGAGCACCAGGCCCGGCAAGACCAGAGGGATCATCGCGATCTGATCGAGGAAGCGCGACCAACGCCGGCCGCGCGCGATCAGCCAACCGGCGACAGCGGCGAGCAGCACAGCAATGGTCGCCGTGCTGGCCGACAGCACGATGGTGTTCATGATCACGTTGACGTCCCTGCCGAGCCCGAGCAGTCCCTCGTAGTTCTTGAACGTCAGCCGCGACAAGGCCCGCATCGAGAACGATTGGTAGTAAGGCAGCAGCGACGCCCAGACCAGGACGCCGAGCGGCAGTAACGTGCAGAGCGAGAAGGTGACGATCAAGCCGCCGCCGACGAACCAGCGCGCGCGGCCCAATTTCAAGATGCGCGGCTGATAGGCCTTGCCGGTGACCGTCTGGAACTGTTCGGAAT
The DNA here is from genome assembly GCA_947474495.1 of Rhodospirillaceae bacterium. Classification (GTDB taxonomy): domain Bacteria; phylum Pseudomonadota; class Alphaproteobacteria; order SMXQ01; family SMXQ01; genus CAMAVH01. The sequence goes on along the minus strand of CANJIM010000055.1, from coordinate 14,315 downwards.
GGCGCAATAGCCGATGGTAGAGCATCAGCATGAGGCTCACTAAAATGACCAGGAAAACTGAGAAGGCGCTGGCCTTGCCGAGATCCGGCGGCACCTGCAATTTCAGGTTCAAGAAGATGTCTGTAGTCAACACGTTGATCTTGCTCGGCATGCCGACGAGGCTCGGCACTTCGAAGGCTTCGACGGCGCGGATGAAGATGAGCAAGAGAACTGCCAGCACACCCGGCGTCGCCAGCTTGAAGGTGATCATCCGCAGTGTCTGCGCCGTCGAGGCGCCAGATGTCATAGCCGCTTCCTCAAAGCTGATGTTGCTGGCGCGGAAAATCGGCGAGAGCAGCAGGAAGGAGAGTGGCGTCGACAGCACCGCTTCGATGACGATCATGCCCCACATCGAATTGACGTTCAGGACCGGCGTCGAGCTCGATAACACCCATTTCAGCAGGTCGTTTACAGGACCGACACGGCCGAGCGCATAGAGCATCGCCACCGTGTAGAGCACGTAGGGCATCGAGAGCGAGACGATCGTGCTGATCAGTACAAGAACCTTGCACGGCGCGTCAGTGCGTTCGACGACCCAAGCCTGGAATCCGCCGATCATCAAAGCGAGGACAGCTGAGGCCGAGGCGAATACGAAGGAATGCATGCCCGCCGTCAGCAGCTCCTTCCCGGCGAAGACGCCGATATAGTTCTTCAGCGTCAGCGCGCCGAGGGAGCCGTCGCGGGTCGTCGCATGGAAGCTGCTGATGAGCAGATAGACCAGCGGCGGAATCACCAGCAAGGCAACGATCGCCGTCGTGATGATGCCGATCAGCCCGCCGTTAGCGAATAGGCGGCGGGCCGATCTTTTCAGCAACGAGGGAGGAGAGCCCGACCGCGCGGGCCCGCCTGCGCCGGCAACTGCGGCGCTCGAACGAGAACCGGTCATGAACAGCGCTTCAACGGAACAGCTTATTGTAGACGTCCGTCCAATGTTCGAAGTTGTTATTCATGTCGTCCGGCGACAAGACGTTCAACGTGGCGCGATCGGCTTCGACCAGGCCAGGCGGCGGCGGTACGTCCTTGCGCACGGCGAAGTAGTTCTTCGCGTAGAGCATCTGCCCTTCCTGGGATAACTCGAATTCGGCGAACAGGCGCCCGGCGTTGGGATGCGGCGACTTTGCCGTCAGGCCAACCATCGCCGTGGTGGCGAGCAGCGGCTCCAGCCGGAGCGATTCGATCGGCGCGCCCTGCGCCTGGCTAACCTGGGCCTGATTCTGCAGCAAGCCGAGCCCGAGCGTATATTCGCCGGCGATAATCTGATCGGCGATCGCGCGCGAGCTGATATCGATGGAGCGCACGTTCTGGCCCTTGAGCTTCTGGAGATACTCCATGCCCTTTTCTTCGCCGCGGCTAGTCAGGATATTGGCGATGAAGCCGGTGGCGCCGGTGCTGCCGCCCGGATTCCACACCAGCTTGTCCTTCCACATCGGCAGCAGAAGATCGTCCAGCGTCTTCGGACGATCCTTCGCCGGCACGATGTCGCTATTGAGCGCGGGCATCTGCACGAACATCATCGTCGCGACCCAATAGCCCTTCGGATCCTTGTACTGCGGATCGACGCCCTTGGCGTTTTCCAGCTCGAATGGGATCAGCACGCCAGCCTCGACCAGGGTTGGCACGCCGATCGTGATGTCCAATACGTCGGCCACGACATGATTGGCCCGGAATTCATTGATGAGCTTCAAGGTTTGCGACGTGCTGCCGTTGCGCAGCCGATTGACGGGAATGCCGTATTTCTTCGTGAAACCGTCGGCGAGAACCTCCGCCGACTGGTTCGAGAAGTACCAGTTCACCACGCCTTCGCGCTTCGCTTTGGCGACGAGCTCGGGATCGTCGGCGGCCATCGCACTCGCGACGGCGACGACGTTGAACAGGGCCGCGGCCGCAACCGCGTGCTTCCAGACGACTGACCGCATCTCGATGTCTCCCCATATGTCGCGGGATAGCGGCGCCGAACGCCGGTTTCGAAGATCGACGCCGGCGGCCGGATCGGTGTTAAACCGATCCCTTCTGCAACCATCCCGTTTTATTGTTCTTTTTTGTTTATGCGCGAGACCCATCTAAAAAAAATCTGTCGGCGAAATCTACTGCTGATTTTCAGCATAAATTCCGGTGCATGGCGGATGGGGCGGTCGAGCGTTCAATTGTCTATTTATGAGCCATCGAAAGCGTGTCGAGGCAGATCCACAGCCGCTCCGCGATGCAGTTCAATCGTCGCGCTGCGATCTTCCCGGCGACGCTGTCGCGCGATTGGGTCAAACCGATCAAGCCTATGCTCATGGCCAGCCGTCCGTCATTGTCGAACACTGGCACGGCGATCTCCGCTAAGGACCGCGCATCGTCGATCCATGTCTGCGCCTCACCGGCGCGCGAAATCGCGAGACGCAAGGCCTCCACATCCCTCATCATCAGACGCTGCGGCTTGCCCAGAAAGCGATTGCGCTTGCGAAGCTGCACTTTCAAAACATCTTCGACCGTGTCGTTTTTTTCGTAGGCGATAAAGATTTGTCCAAGGGCGTGATCGAGCAACGAGACCGGGCCACCGGCTTTAAGTCCGCTGAGATGGGCCTGTGCGCCCAACGCGACACTTGATACTGTCGGGCCTTGCGCATCCCAAACGCAGACGGCCGACGTGAGTCCCGTCAGCCTAGAGAGCCGCTGCGTGAAGTAGCGTGTCACCAAAGACGAATCGACGCTCGGCATGGCGAACATGCCGAGCTCAAAGGCGGCGGGGCCGAGGGCTATGCGGCCGGTTTCCTCGCTCTGAAACAGATAATCGCTGCGCGTCAAGCTGGTGATGTATCGCGTCGCCCGGCCGAGCGACATATGGGCTCGGCGCGCGATCTCGGTCAGAGTCAATGAGCCGTCGGCTCGGCCAACGATGCGTAGAATTGCAAGACCGATGCCGATCGTGCTGTTACCGGTTTTATCGGCATACCTCGACACCGGACGGCCCCGTGTCGCGCGCGCCTTCGGCGCGGGAAGGACATCGAACATGCTGAACTCTCCCTAAGCCTCTCTCCCTCGCCGGCAGGTCTTATGGCCCATCTCGGCGGATTCATCTTATCGTCGTTTTGGCGGTAGGCAAAACGTCCGCAGGCCGGCAGTAGGGCCGCCTCGACCACTTCATTGTCCGGAAAACGCGAAAAGTCCCCGTAAAAAAGCCCGCCATGTCCGGCGAGCTTTTTTAATACGGTGCGGAAGATTGGCTGAGCAGACAGGATTCGAACTCGAGAATGTTCCTGATGCACTGCCCCACATGCCTTTGAATTCACGCACTCATTTTTCGGAGGCGCCACCCCGGAGACGAATCGAGATTTGCGTGACCAGGCGATCTGAGAAACCGATTCTCTCAAGCGCCTCTATGGGAGGCGCCACCCCCGAAAACGCGAAAGGAGACGCTCGGGCAAAACAGGCCATACCATCGCCGAGCTGAGAGTCTCCGGGTCACTCCAGACGTAAAAAAGCCCGCCTTTGGCGGGCTTTTTCGGGGTTCTGGCGCAAAGTCTCTAAGAGACGCGCAAACCGCAGACTGGTTGGCTGGGGCGCCAGGATTCGAACCTGGGAATGTCGGTACCAAAAACCGATGCCTTACCACTTGGCGACGCCCCAATGCGGGCCGGACCATAGCGACAATGCCTTGCCCTCTCAACTGGCAATCCCGCTCCGCGGCACCCCGCCGGCACGGAAACAGATGACTGGACCCCGGGCCCGGCTTAGAGTTTGCCGCCCAAGCCACCCGGCCCGGATTCCCGCCATGTCCCCCGACCCCACGACCAGCGACACCCCTTCGGACGCGCAGGCGACGGATCACATCTGGCATATTGCAGGCATGTCGCCAGAGGCGGTCGAAGCCGCGCGCGGCGCGTCCCGGCGGGCCGGCATGCCGCTCGCCAGCTGGCTTTCTGGCCTTATCCACGCCGTCGCTGACCATGAGGACGCTGGGGATCAACCCTTCACGGGCCCGTAGGGCCGGTAGCGCTTTCGCTTTCCAGGTACGGCCGGCGGTCGTCCCGCTCTATTTTTGACGCAGATGCGTTTCATTCTCCGCAGCGCATATCGAAAAAGCACTGTCAGCCATAGGTTTTTCAGAAATTGTCCGCTGATTTCAGAAAAACATATCCTGACGGGGTATGGCGCCTTTACATGTGTCCGTATTGCGTAACAAAATGCCGTCGATTTGTTTGGCAGGGGTAAGACGGTGGTATGTCTAATGTTTCGTGAAGCGTAAAGGGCGTCGAGCATGAGGCCCGCGAGGCGGCGAAACTCGCCGCGCGCAAGGCTGGCTTGCCGCTTGGCGTCTGGCTCAGCCAGACCATACATGCCGCCGCCGCCCAGCAGTTGAAAAACTCCGGCGGCCCGACGGTCTTCGCAGGTACGGCCTATTCCGCCGCCAGCGGCGATGCGTCGGCCGGCTCCTCGATCCCGCGCCCGCCCGCCTTGACCCCGGAAGCCGTGCTCGAAAGCATCAATCGCTTGGCCGGCCGCCTCGCAGAGAGCGAAGCGCAAACCGCCGAAGCCCTGGCGCCCATCGTCGAAAAGGTCGCCAAGCTGTCCGCCCAGGTCGAGGAAGGCCAGGGCGGCACCTCGCGCATCGACGTCGATCCGCTCGAACGCGCCATGATGCGGATGACTGAACGGATCGACCGCATCGAGGAAACACGCGGCGCCACGCCGCGTCCGGCCGATCGTAAGATCGAGGAACAAAGCCGGCGCCGTCCGGGGTTCTTCTCGCGCCTCTTTTCCGACTAAACTGCCCATATCGGCCGCGTCCCGCGTGGTCCGTTGACGAGCCCCACGGGGAGAGCCCAGAGCGATGGATTGGACTGTGCGCGGCATGGACGAAGCGACGCGTCGGCGCGCCGAAGCCGCCGCCGCCGCCGCCGGGTTGTCCCTGTCCGCCTGGCTCGATCGCGCCATTCTCGCTAAGGCGGATAGCTACGTGCCGCCGCCTGCCTGGCCCTCCAGCGACGAAGACCTCAATGCCGCAGAGGACGCGCCGGACAATCCGCCAGCCGCTTCCTTAGCCGAAGTTTTGGCCGACCCCGCCGCGCAAGCCGCGATTCAGCAAGCCCTCGACGCTCTCGAAGCGCGCCTCGACGCGCGCGCCGCTCATCTCGCCAGCGTCGTGACGCCGATCACGCAACAGCTCGACCATCTCGCGGCACAGCACGCGGCGCCGCCGCCGACGGCCTATCGCCGCGGCCTCGGCCTCATCGCCGGCGCGCTCTTGCTGCTGTCGCTCGGCGGTACCGGCGGCATCGTATGGCTGTGGTTCGAGATACAGGAGCCGGCGCCCCATCCTTACGCCGAGATAGACCCCAGCCAACGGCGGGAGAGCTTGTCGCCAGCGGCGCGCGCGGCAATGCAGGCGACTCCCAATGCCGCCCAAAGCCCGACCGGGACTCCGGCCAGCGTGCCGCCGAGCGTCACCCCCGGCCGTACCCCCGCCGAATATGCCGATCTCGAGCAGCTCATCGCGCAATCACGTGCTGGCACCCTCGCCGCCGACGCGCCGGCCGCATCCCAAACCGGTGTGGCCTCAGGCCCAGTCCAACGGGCCGAACCTTCCATCGCGCAAGCTCCACAGCGCGCCGCTCCACAACCCTCCGCCGCTGACAGCAAGCCCGGCGCCGCGCCCGGGTCCGCGCCCATGACGGCGACAGCTCCCGCCACCGGTGGCGACGCCCAATTGCTGGCGCAACTGCGCGCCTCGGCGGCCAAGAACGACGCCAAGGCGCAACATGACCTGGCGCTGCTGATAATGGAAGGCCGCCTCGTGCCGCGCGACCAGAAGGCCGCCGGTGAACTCTTCGAAAAAGCCGCGGTCCAGGGCCTCGCCAATGCGCAATATAATCTCGGCGTGATCTACGACAACGGGATCGGCCGCCCCGTCGATCAGACGATGGCTTATTTCTGGTACAGCGCCGCCGCCGACCAGGGCCATATCGCCGCGCAATACAATCTCGGCGTCGCCGCCGCGCAAGGCAAAGGCGCGCCGCGCGATTATTCCGTCGCAGCCCTATGGTTTGAGCGGGCGGCCAGGGGCGGCCTACCGGACGCGCAATACAACCTCGGTCAGCTCTATGAAGCCGGGCTCGGCGTCGAGATGGATCTGCAGTCGGCTTACAATCTCTATCGCGACGCCGCGGCGCAGGGCTATCCGCCAGCGCGCCAGCGCATGATCGCCCTCGAAGGCCGCCTCGCCGCGCGCCCCCCGATGTCCGCTGGGCCCGTGGCGCCGCAACGCACGACGCCGGCAACGGTGCCCTCCACGGTCGTGCCGCCCAGCAATCCGACACTCGCGCGCAAGGACATCACCGAGATCCAGACCCTGCTGCGCAAACTCGCGCTGCTGCAAGGCGCCGCCGACGGCAACGCTGGTCCGGCGACGCGCACGGCGATCCGCCAATATCAGACGATGGCGGGCCTCAAGAGGGACGGGGAGCCGTCACTCGATCTTCTGCAAGAATTGCGCGAAGTTTCCAGCTACTAGGCCGCGCTAAACGTCCAGTTCATCGCGCCCGGCGATCAGCCGCCCTGCCGCGCTCCACCAGTCTTGCGCCGATACCGGCAACGCGGCCTGCGCGGCACGCGCCGCCGCCTCATTGTCGAACAGGGCAAAGCAAGTGGCGCCGCTGCCCGACATGCGCGCCAGCCGCGCGCCCGGCAAGACGCGTAGGGCCGCCAGCACATCGCCGATGACGGGCGCGAGACGCAACGCCGGCGGTTCGAGATCGTTACGCGCCGCCCGCAAAGCCGCCAGCAGCGAGGGCGCATCGCCGACGAGATAAGTCAGACTGCCCGCCGGACCGAAGCCGCCGTTGAGCGCGCGAAACACCTCTGCGGTCGGCAGCGCAACGCGCGGATTGACCAGCAGGATGCCGAGCGGCGGCAAGGCCGACGCCGGCGCGAGCCGCTCGCCGATGCCGGACATGGTCATCGGCCGGCTCGCCAAGCAAACCGGCAGGTCGGCGCCAAGCGGCAAAGCGATGTCCGCCATCGCCGCCTCGCTCATATCGAGACGCCACAACTTGGCCAGCGCCAGCAGCGCCGCCGCCGCGTCGGCCGAGCCGCCGCCGATACCGCCAGCCACCGGCAGCGCCTTGTGCAAAGCGAGCGCTGCCTTCGGCGCAGAGAGGCCGGCCGCCTTGGCGAGCTGGCGCGCCGCGCGCAGCACGAGATTGTCACCTTGAAGGTTCGCCGCGAGATCGCCGGCGGTCGGGCCGTCGACGGCCAAGGTCAGCGCCGCGCCGTCGCTGGCGCGGACGACGTCATGCAGGCTGGCGAAGGCGACCAGCGAATCGAGCAAGTGATAGCCGTCGGCGCGGCGACCCAACACATGCAGCGTCAGATTGATTTTGGCCGGCGCGGCAATGGCGATCATGGGGCGATCATGGGGCGATCATCGGACGGCGCGCGTTGCGTTTCAGCCGCCGTTGGGCGCGCCGGCGGCAAGGCCGGAATTGACCGGCGCGGCGCTGCGCTGATCGGGGCCGCCAGAGGCCAAGCCGCGCTTGAGCTTGGTCTCGATCGCGCGGACGTCCTCGGGCGACGGCTTGAGCACGAGCGCGCGGTCCCATTGGAAGCGCGCTTCGTTCTCCCGCCCGACGCGCCAATAGGCATCGCCGAGATGATCGTTGATCGTCGGATCGGCCGGCCGCAATTCGACGGCCCGTTCGAGATGCGGCACCGCTTCGGCGTAGCGGCCGAGTTGAAAGAGCACCCAGCCCATCGAATCGACGATATAGCCGTCCTCGGGCCGTAGCTTCACCGCCGTCTCGATCATGGTGAGCGCCTTGTCGAGATTGATGCCATGTTCGACCCAGCTATAGCCGAGATAATTCAGCACATAGGGCTGGTCGGGATTGAGCTCCAGCGCCTTGAGAAAATCAGCCTCGGCGCGGGCCCATTGTTTCGAGCGTTCGAGCGCGATACCGCGCGAATAGAGCAGCGCCCAATGGCGTTGCTCCACTGCGCCGATACGGGCGAAGGCCTTATCGTAGGCGATGACGGCTTCGGCAAAACGCTCCTTGCCGCGCAGCAAATCGCCCGTCGCGATCAAGGCGTCGGGCCGCGCCGGGCGCTCCTCGGCGAGCGCCGACAGGGTCGTGATGGCATCGTCGGTGCGGCCAAGCTCGTCGAGCAAGGTGGCCGAGCGCAGACGCGCCGACCAGGCGAGCGGCGAGTTGGTCGGAATGCGCCGGTACATGGCAATCGCCTGCTCTTCGCGGTCGCTGTCTTCGAGGATGTCGGCGGCGAGCAGCAAGCCGATATCGAGATCGGGCTGCAGATAGAGCGATAGACGCACCATCACCATGGCGAGATCGTCGAGATTCTGCTGATTGAGCAAGCTGGCGAGATCGAACAAGGCTTCGGCCATGCCTTCGGTCGGGTTGTGAATCAACGGCTCGGTCAGCAGCGGACCGCTCGCCAATTCGGGGCGGTTGCCGCGCACGACGCTTTCGCCGGCGTCGTTATCGAACCCGGAGAGCGCCGAGCGGGCGCGTTCTGTCTGACCGCTGCGCGCATAATAGGAGGCCGTCGCCTGCACCAGCCGCAGATAGGTGGCGCCGCTGGCTTCGGCGCGCTCGTAATAGGGGCCGGCGGCCTTCAGCTCGCCCGCTTGATCGAGGATCAGCGCGGCATGGAAATTCTCGAACATTTCGAAGCCGCGGGTCTGGCCGAGCGCGGCGAGCGACACGACGGCGCGCTGCGGCTCGCCACGCGCGGCGGTCAGCCAGGCACGCAGCAAGGGGCCGATGAAGCTGTTGTAACCACCCTCTGGCAAGGCCGCGAGTTCGGATTCAGCGCGCGCGAACTGGCCGAGCTTGGCGGCATGCACCGCGCGCACGAGACCCGTCATCTGGATGCCGCTGCCGAGCGCCCGCAGCTTCTCCGCCAGCGCGGCGGCTTCTTCGATGCGTCCCTCGGCCGCCAACAGGGTGAAGGCACGCCGCAGCAGTTCGGGATCGTCCGGGTTCTGTGCCAGAGCCTGCGTATAGAACTCCGCGGCGCTCGAGGTGTCGCGCACCGCCTGGGCCTGGCGCGCGGCAAGATAGCTGCCGTAGGTGGAAAATTGCGCCGTGGGCGTCGGCGCTGGCGCCGGGATGCTGCGCGGCGCGGCGCCGCAGGCGCTCAAGAGCGCCGCCAAACTCATCGCACCGAGACCGATCGCGAACGCCTTACGAGACTGCATAGGGACTGCCGTGAGCTGAGGGGACGCCGGAAGGCATGGGCGCCGGGAACGGAGGATCGCCGGCTGGAGCCCTAAGATATAAGAAAATCATGGGTTTTTGCCAGCGCAGTGCAAAAACCCCTCCTCATAAGGCAAAACGGCCGCCATCGGCGGCCGTTCCCCGATCCTGCCGCGAGGGCGCGACCGTCTTATACGTTCGCGGTCCGTACGTCGACGACAGCGACGCCGCCCTTCTCGACCACCGCGACCGCGCGCTTGAAGGCGGCGGCGAGATCGCCGGGGTCGGTGACCGGGCCTTCGACAGTGGCGCCGTAGCCTTCGCAGACCTTGGCGAAATCGACATCGGGGTTACGCGTCGTCGTACCGATATGCGCGTTCTCGACCGGGCGGCCGCGCCGCTTGGCGAGATTGTGCTGATGTTCCTCGTCGTGAAACCACGAGGTGTTGTTGTTGACCACCATCAGTAGCGGCACCTTGTAGTGCGCCGCGGTCCACACCGCGCCGGTCGCCATCAGGAAATCGCCGTCGCCGATGATGCCGACCGGGAAGCGGCCGTCACCCAAGCAAGCGAAGGCGGCGCCGACCGACGCGCCGGTGCCGTGGCCAAGGCCGCCGCCAGCGGAATGGCCAGCATATTGTCCGGCGCCGTCGAACTCCCAAACGCCTTCCGGCCAAGAGCGATGGTTGCGCAGTGTCAGATACCAAGGCTTGTGGCGCACCGCCGCCCACAATTCACCGACCATGCGCTCGGGCGAGATCGGCGTTTCGTCCCAACGCGCCTTGACCGCTTGCTGTTGCCGCTTGGTCAGGGCCGCCTTTTCCTCGGCGATCGCTTTGATACGCGCGGCGAAGCGTTTGGCGAGCGTGCGGTCGGCCTTGAGGCGCTTGCGAACTTCCTCAGTGATCAGGCGCAAACCGGTGATCGGATCGGCCATCACCTGCAGCGCGGTATCGGCGATGGCGCCGCCGACGCGGACCCAGCGCCGGCTGGCGCTCTCGTTCATCGACAGATCGATGACCTGCTTGTTGCCGGCCTCAAGCTTCTTGTAGGCGTTGCTGCGGCGTACGTTATAGCCGCCCATGGTCCAATGAACGTCGGCGCAATCGACCGCCAGCACCACGTCGGCCTTGGCCAACGCCTCGCGCGAGCCCGTCAGGTTCTGCGGATGGCGCGTCGCCATCGAGACGAAGGTGCGGTCATCGGCATAAGCCGAACCGAGTAGCTCGACGAGCTCGCGCACCGGCTCCGTCGCGGCTTGCAGATAGCCGAGGCGGCCGCCGATGATCATCGGGTAGCGCGCCTTGATCAGCATGTCAGCGACCTGCGCGACGACGTCCGGCGCCGGCGCGGCTGGGGTCGGCGCGTGATAGCGCGCCTTGCTGACGTCGGGCAGCTCGATGGGCGCGTCCAGCTTCTGCTCCTGGATGCCCGAATCGAAAGCGATGTAAACGGGCCCCTTCGGACTGGTGTTGGCGATTTTGAAGCCGCGCAGGACCGAATCGATGACGCCATCCAGCGTGGTGGCTTCATCGTCCCATTTGACATAGGGGCGCACAGCCTCGCCTTGTGTATTGGCCGAATGGAGATAGTCCACCGGACCGCGCAGCTTCGGATCCGACGGACCCGAGCCGCCGAGGATCATGATCGGCATGCCCGAGCAATACATGTTGAAGATGCCCATGGTGCCATGGAGCAAGCCGACAAGGTTGTGCAGGATGCACAGCGCCGGCTTGCCGGAGGCCGTGGCATAGCCTTGCGCCATCGACGTCACGACGTCTTCATGCAGGCCGAGGATGACCTTCGGTTTGACGTTACCGTTATAATTGACCAGCGAGTCGTGCAGGCTGCGGTAACTCGACCCCGGATTGAGGAAGGCATATTCGAAGCCGAAGCCGTTGAGCAGTTCGACCACCGCGTCCGAGCCGAACTCCGGATTGTTGGGCTTGCGCATCGGCACGGCGGCTTCGGCGGCCATCATCGCCTTGTACTGGGCGATATTGCGCTTCGCCGGGGCTTTCGCGGGCGCACGCTTGGCAGATACGCCTTTGCCGCTCTTGGTTTTTCCGGCGCTCGCCATGAACCTAGCTCCTCAGGGTCTTTTTTGATGGAATGGCGGCTTTATGCCGCGTGATGCAGAGGCCGGGGATTGAGGGTCTCTGCTCACTCCGCTTCCGCGCCGGCCGAGGGATCGCCGCCGGCGCCGATCCAATAGCCGTTCCAGCTTTTCAGCATCGACTTGTGCAGGTCGCTGCCGAGCAGCCGCGTATCGTCGCGAATGTTCTTCTTCTTGCCGACAATGGATTCCGCCGCCGGATCGAAGCGGGCAGTCTGCAGCGCCTTGTGCACCGGCACGACATAGGAATCGTAATACTGCATGACCTGGCCTTCGCGGCTCAGCATCCAGTTGATGAAGACGCGGGCCGCGTTCTTGCGCGGCGATTTGTCGATCATGACGATCTGCGAGAGCGTGATCGGCACCGGGTCCGGGCAGTGGTAGGCGACCGGCGCCCCCTTGTCGATATAGCCCTGGATCTGCCATTCGGGCGCCGGCAGGTTGGCGTAGAACTCGCCCGCCACGGTCAGCGCCGTCGCGGCGGTCATGCCTTCCTTGCGCGGCTGCGGCTTGACCTCTTCAAACAGGCGGCGCGTGAAACTCTGGCCCCACTGTTCGCCCAAATCGTCCCACAAGCCCAGCAGCCACGAGTTCGGGTGGTTGGTGATGCCGAGATTGCCGCCGCGCCACAGCGGGCTGCTGAGCAGGTCATCCCACGTCGCCGGCAGGTCTTCCTTCTTCACCTTCTTGCTGTTGTAGCCGATGCAGCGGTAGGACAGCTTGTGGCTCACCCAGGTGCCGTCGGCGGCGACATATTCGCTCGGCACATTTTTGATTCCCGGCAATTCGCGCAAATCGGCAAAGGCCTTCATCTGGCTGAACTGCAGATAAGCGTCGGCGATGCTGGTCAGCACGTCGGCGATGACGCGGCCTTCGCGCAGTGCGATGACGACGTTCAAGCCACGCGCCGCCGTGCCGCTGCGCGTGTAATTGAGCTTGATGTTGGGGTAACGCTCGCGGAACGGCTCGGTCATCGTGCGGAACTGGGCGTTAGGCCAGGTGCCGACGATGATGACTTCCTTCTCCTTGGCAGCGGCGTCGAGCCAGGCCTGCGGAATGGCGAGCTCCGCATCGAGGCCGTCCATCAGCGAAGCGTCGAGCTTCATCTGGGTCAGCACTTTCTGCGTCGACTTGGGAAGGTCTGCGGCGCCGGCAGCGCTGCAGAGGATCAAAGCGAGAGCGGTGACTGTCGCGGGAATCCCGGCGCGCATGGCGACGTCCTTTTTCAGATGGGGGGGGGGGGGGAACGCGGGACTGAAGGGAGAAAGCGCCGTTGTCACGTCAGCGCAGACGCAAATACATAAATGCAAAGGTTACAGGACACCCCCTCATATTTGAATGCAAAATATGAGTCAATCGCTTCAGAGATGACGGCGGCGCCACAAGACAGACATCGACGAGCACATATCTAAGACATCGAATTAGTTGTGCTATTTTCCGCATCGCACCAAAGAGCCGATCCCGCTGCTTCATTAAAATCGGCGTTGTACGGCCAAAATATTGAATGCATTATTGCGGCATACTCGTCGCAGGAGCCAACGCGCGAACCGGCGCGATTCCTGATGGCGGCCCGAGTCCGACGCGCAGAAAACGGACCGGCCAGGGATGAATAACGTCGGCACAGATCGTCGCATGCGCCAGTTAGGCGCGCGACGCCGATCGCCGGAATAGAGGGGGGACACTATGCGTTACGGGCTGGCTCTCGGCATCGCGCTGAATCTGGTTTTGATCGCCACGCCGAATGCCAACGCGGCACCGCTGCCCAAAGCGACGCAGAAAGCGCTCGACGATCTCAAGCTCGACGCGTCGGTCCTCGGCAATCTCGACGCCGAACTGAACGTGCCGAAGGCTTGGCTCGACGACGCCGCCAAGGAAGGTCCCGTCGTGATCCTCGGCACTTGGCGCGACGCCGAATTTCGCCGCATGAACGAAGTGTTTAAAGAGCGCTACCCCGCGGTCAAGCTCGCCTATACCCGCGCCGGTACCGCCGCGCGCGGCATCAAGGTCGTGCTGGCACTGCGCGAAGGCCGCGTCATCGCCGATATTCTGACCAGCCCGACCGATTCCTATCTACAGTTGAAGAAGCTCGGCGCGCTCGCCGATATGCGCGAACTTCCCGGCTACGCCAATATGACGAGCGACCTGGTCGCCGACGACGGCACCTGGGCGAGCTACAAGCTGGCCTTCCGTTGCATGAGCTACAACACCAAGCAGTTCAACAAGGCCGATCTGCCGAAGACCTGGGACGATCTGCTGACCAATCCGGCGTGGCGCGGCGGCAAACTCGCCCTATCCAACCACCCTGACACCTGGCTGCTCGCGCTATGGGCCTCAAAAGGCGAAGCCTGGGGCGCGAACTTCACGCGCCGCCTGTTCACCGAGGTGGTGCCGCAGCAGCGCAAGGAAGGCATGATGGCGGTGACCGCGCTGACGGTCGCCGGCGAATTCCAAGCCAACATTCCGGCGCCCGAGCGGCGCGCCGAGGAATATGCCGATAAGGGCGCGCCGATCGGCTATCACTGCCCGGAGCCGGTGCCGGTCACGCTGTCGCAGATCGTCATGCTCGATAAAGGCCCGCACAAGAACGGCGCGCGGCTGTTCGTGAATTGGCTGCTCAGCGCCGAAGGCCAGATCCTGCAATATCAGACCTCCACTTCGGTGCCGTCGCACAAAGGCCTGCAGCAGAGCCGCTTCATTCCCTTCGCCGACACCATCGTCGGCAAGCCGCATGTCGTGCGCGACGACGATCTGCTCGGCAGCGACATCGGCAAGGCGATGATGAAGAGCTGGATGACCTACTGGACGCAGCCGGTAGAGGCCGGCAAAGAGGAAGACTAGGCGCTACTCCGTCACGTCGAGCAGCAGGCCGTCGGGATCGGCCATGTGGTGGCAGCCGAGCGGGCAGGTCTTGCGGAACATGACGAGACGCCCCGCACCTTCCTTGCCGCGCCCGACGATGCTCG
>CANJIM010000054.1 GCA_947474495.1 Rhodospirillaceae bacterium | reverse complement strand
TTGCCGCCCTCGATCAGGAGTTGCCCGCGCGATGATCCGAATTTTCCTCATCTATGTACTGCCGTTGTTGGCGCCGTCGGTGGTCTATGTCCTGTGGTGTCTATGGCAGATCAAGCGCAGTAGCGGCAGCGTCGAGGGTGATCTGCGCAGCGTCGTACGCCGCGCGCCGTGGGTGAAGTTGGCCGCCATCGGCTTCGGCCTGCTTGTCGTCGTGCTCGTGATCGCCGCGCTGACCGGCGGCGAGCCGCCGCACGAGGCCTATAATCCGCCGCATCTGGAAAATGGTCGGGTGGTGCCGGGCGAAATTCATCGAGATGCGCCATGACGCCCGCCGGAAAGATTCCACTGCAAGAGTGGATGACGCGGCCGGCGACGCTCGCCGTGATGGCGGCGCTGAAGGGTGCCGGCGCGACGGCGCGCTTCGTCGGTGGTTGCGTGCGCGATGCGCTGCTTGGCCGCGCCGTCGGCGATATCGACATCGCCACCGACGCTGGTCCGGACGCGGTGATCGCGGCCGTGCAGGCGGCAGGCCTCAAGGCGGTGCCGACCGGGCTCGCGCATGGCACCATCACGGCGGTGAGTGATGGCCGGCCGTTCGAGATCACCACGCTCCGCCATGATGTCGAGACTGACGGTCGCCATGCGCGTGTCGCCTTCACCGACGACTGGGCGGCGGACGCGGCACGGCGCGACTTCACGATGAACGCGCTGTTCCTGGGGACCGATGGCACGCTCTACGATCCGTGCGGCGGCCTAAAAGATGCCAAGGCTGGCCGCGTCCGGTTCGTCGGCGAACCGGCCAAGCGTCTGGATGAAGACGTGTTGCGTCTGCTGCGCTATTTCCGCTTCTTTGCCCATTATGACCGCTTGCCCGCCGATCAGGCTGCGTTGACCGCCTGCCGCGCCGCCGCGCCGCGCCTGCCCTCGCTGTCGGGCGAGCGCGTGCGCCAGGAGCTGCTGAAATTGCTCGCCGCGCCAGATCCCGGCGCCGCTTGTTCGCTGATGGCAGAGGCGGAGATTTTCCCGCATCTGTTGCCCGAGGCGACGGCGCTGAAGCGCTTGATCGCGCTCCTGGCGCTGGAGCGGCGCAGCGGGGCGCGGCGTGATCCTTTGTTGCGGCTTTCGGCCTTGATCGAGGTCGGGCAGGTCGGGGCGGAACAAGTGGCGACGCGGCTGCGTTTGTCGAACATGGAGAAGAATCGCCTAGTGGCGCTCGCCGCGCCGGAACTGCCGATCTTCGGCGATCTCACCGGCAGCATGCGCAATCTCATCCTTTATCGCATGGGCGGGCCGTTGACGCGCGATCTCGCCCTTCTCGCGTGGGCGGGAGAAACCGCGAAGGGTGACGCCGACAATCAGGCTTACGTGCGCTTGATCGCCGCCGCCGATTGCTGGCGGCCAAAGCTGTTTCCGTTGCGCGGCGACGATGCTTTGAAGCTCGGCCTCGCGGGCGCCGCCATTGGCCAGGCGCTCGCGGCGGTCGAGGATTGGTGGATCGAACAAGGCTTCGCGCCGGATCGCGAGGCTTGCCTGGCCCGCTTGCGCGATACCATCGAGAGGGGAGAGACCCCATGACCGAACTGCGCATCTGCTTCATTGGCGATTCGCTGACGCACGGCACGCGCGACGACACGACGCTCGGCTGGCCGGGCCGGCTCTGCGCCAAGGCTGTCGCGCGCGGCCATGACGTGACGCTCTACAATCTCGGCATCCGGCGCGACACCTCGGCTGACATCGCGACGCGCTGGCAGGCGGAGGTCAACGCGCGCCTGCCATCCACGGCGCCGGGCGCGCTGGTCTTCTCGTTCGGCGTCAACGACATGGCCTGCGACGAGCAGAACCTCTTTCGCGTGCCGCCGGCCGAATCGCACAAGCTGGCGCGCGAAATTGTGTCCGCCGCCGCGGCGCGTTGGCCGGTGCTGTGGCTCAGTCCGGCGCCGATCGGCCGCCAGCACAATGTCGCCTGCGCGCTATGGGCGCTCGAAGAGGATTATCAGGACAAGCGCGCGGCGCAATTGACCCAGGACTACGCCCATATCGCGCGCGACCTGAACGTGCCGTTCCTCGATATTTTCACGCCATTGGCGCGCTCGCGCTTTTACCGTTGGGCCTTGGCGCGCGGCGGCGACGGCACCCATCCCTCTGCGCGCGGCTACGCGATGATCGCGCGGCTGGTGGAGCGCTGGCCGGCCTGGCAGTCCTGGTTCAAGTGAGCGGCCTTTAAGGCCAGGCCACTTCCGGCGGCAGGCTCATCAGGATCGCTTCGACATTGCCGTCGGTCTTGAGGCCGAAGGTGGTGCCGCGATCGTACAAGAGGTTGAACTCGACGTAGCGCCCGCGTCGCACCAGCTGGTGTTGGCGCTGCGCTTCGGTCCAGGCTTCGGTCATGTGGCGGCGCACGATCTTGGGATAAATCTCGAGGAAGGCCTCGCCGACCGCCTGGTTGAAGGCGAAGTCGGTGGCCCAATCGCCGCTGTCGAGTTGATCGTAGAAGATGCCGCCGACGCCGCGCGGTTCCTTGCGGTGCGGCAGGTAGAAATATTCGTCGCACCATTTGGCGAAGCGCGGATAGTAGTCCGCATCGAACTTGTCGCAGGCGGCCTTCAGGGCGGCGTGGAAGTCGGCTTTGTCGGTCTCCGCCAATTCCGGGAACATCGGCGTCAGGTCGGCGCCGCCGCCGAACCAGCCCTTGGTGGTGACGATATGGCGGGTGTTCATATGGACCGCCGGCACCAGAGGGGAGCGCATGTGGGCGACCAGGGAGATGCCGGAGGCCCAAAAGCGCGGATCCTCCGCCGCGCCGGGCATCTGCTTGCGAAATTCGGGCGAAAACTCGCCATAGACGGTCGAGACATTGACGCCGACCTTCTCGAAGACG
Source organism: Rhodospirillaceae bacterium (assembly GCA_947474495.1). Classification (GTDB taxonomy): domain Bacteria; phylum Pseudomonadota; class Alphaproteobacteria; order SMXQ01; family SMXQ01; genus CAMAVH01. The sequence goes on along the minus strand of CANJIM010000054.1, from coordinate 20,011 downwards.
CGGCCATGCATCAAAGACATGACGCCGCCGCCTTCATCACCGCCCAAACCAGTGGAACGTTGCCATTTCTTGCGCTCAAAGCGGCCTGCGGGGCGATTTTCAGCATTCGGACCGGTTAATTCGTCTTCCAAACCCTCAAAAGCGGCACAAATCCGGTCACGTAGCGCCTCATACCAGGTTTTGGCCTGGTTTTTTCGCGATTCGAGGCTGTTTTCCGCTGTCATTTCGTGAATTCCATCGAGATTCGGGTCTAGCAAGGCGAGCGGGGCGGGAAGCTGCCGGTTTGGCGCAGGGCCTCGCCTAATACCATGCTGGCCGCCACCGCGACATTGAGCGAGCGCAAACCGGCTTTGAGCGGAATGACCAGCCGGGCGTCAGCCGCCTCAGCCACCTCGGGCGGCACGCCGGCGCTTTCGCGCCCGACCATCAGCACGTCGTCCGGCCGGAAGGCGAAGTCGGGATAGGCGGTGTCGCCCTTGGTGGTCAGCAGGATGAGCCGCCGCCCGCTCGAGCGTTGGACACGCCGGAAGGCCTCCCAGGAGCTGTGCCGGCGCATCTCGGCTTGACCCAAATAGTCCATGCCGGCGCGCCTCAGGCGGGCGTCGGACAGCACGAAGCCGCAGGGCTCGATGATGTCGGCAGCAACGCCGAGACAGGCGGCGAGGCGCAATATTGTGCCGCAGTTCTGCGGAATGTCGGGTTGATAGAGGGCCAGGCGCAGCCCCTCCCGGGGCCAGGCCTCGGACGGGGGTGCGGCGCTGTCATCTGCGGGGGGAGCGGGCGGCGGATTCACGGCAGTTCGTTCCAGGGGCTGACAAGGCGTGTAGAAGGCTGGGAAAGCCTTGGAATGTCTAGCAAATGCGAGGGCTTCGCGGTTCTGTTTTGGGCTTTGCTTGGGCGCGATTTTATATTACACCCTCGTCTCGCAAGTCTCGCCTTGCCCGGTCCTTCGTGCACGCTCCAACGGCACGGCGATCGGTTCAGATAGTCGGCCGGATAGCTCTATGATCGTCGGATGACGGGCCCGCCAGCGGGGTCGCCGGCGGGGCTATGCGGCCTGGACCCGTTCAGGGCCCGAGAGAGGTATCGACCATGTCAGAGTCTGCACACGCCAGCGCCACCCACGGCCATCCGGGTCACGGCGAAGGCGAGACCCGGCGCGACTTTCTCGCGCTGGCCGCCACGGCTTTCGCCGGCGCCGGCGCCGCTTGCGCCTTGTGGCCCTTCATCGACAGCATGAACCCCGCCGCCGACACCTTGGCGCTGTCCACCACCGATGTGGACATCTCGCCGATAGCCGAGGGCATGCGCGTCACGGTGAAATGGCGCGGCCGTCCGGTCTTCATCGACCACCGCACCAAGAAACAGATCGACGAAGCGCGCGCCGTGAACATCAGCGAGCTGCGCGACCCGGCGAAGGATGAGGATCGCGCCCAGAAGGCCGAGTGGCTCGTCATGGTCGGCGTCTGCACCCATCTCGGCTGCATTCCGCTCGGCCAGAAGCAGGGTGATCCGACCGGCGACTTCGGCGGCTGGTTCTGCCCCTGCCACGGCTCGCACTACGATACGTCCGGCCGCATCCGCAAGGGACCGGCGCCGCTCAACCTTCCGGTGCCGCCCTACAAGTTTCTCACCGACACTTCCGTCAGCATCGGCTAGGGGCGCAGATCATGAGCACGACCTCCAACGCGCCCAAGAAGAACGGCATCGTCGAGTGGATCGACTATCGCCTGCCGATCTTCACCTTCATGAACCATGAGCTGCGGGAATACCCGACGCCGAAGAACCTCAACTACTGGTGGAACTTCGGCTCGCTCGCCGGCATCGTTCTCGTCGTGATGATCCTGTCGGGTATTTTCCTGGCGATGAATTACACGGCGCATGTCGATTATGCGTTCGTCAGCGTCGAGCGCATCATGCGCGACGTGAACTATGGCTGGCTGCTCCGTTACATCCACATGAACGGCGCCTCCATGTTCTTCCTGGTGGTCTACATCCACATTTTCCGCGGCCTCTATTACGGCTCGTACAAGCCGCCGCGCGAAATCTTGTGGTGGCTCGGCCTCGTCATTCTCATTCTGATGATGGCGACCGCCTTCCTCGGCTACGTGCTGCCATGGGGCCAGATGAGCTTCTGGGGCGCCACCGTGATCACCAACCTGTTCTCGGCCATCCCGCTGGTCGGCGAGCCGATCGTCACGTGGTTGTGGGGCGGCTTCTCGGTCGACAACCCGACTCTGAACCGTTTCTTCAGCCTGCATTACCTGCTGCCGTTCGTCATCGTCGGCGTCGTGATGCTGCACCTCGTCGCGCTGCACACCCACGGCTCGAACAACCCGCTCGGCATCGACACCAAGAAGAACCCCAAGGACTCGATCCCTTTCCATCCGTACTACACGGTGAAGGACATGTTCGGCCTCGGCGTCTTCCTGGTCATCTATGCCGGCTTCGTGTTCTTCGCGCCCAACTTCTTCGGCGAGCCGGTCAACTATGTGCCGGCCAATCCGCTGCAGACGCCGTCGGAAATCGTGCCGGAATGGTACCTGCTGCCGTTCTACGCGATCCTGCGTTCGGTTCCGGACAAGCTGGCCGGCGTCATCGCCATGTTCGGCGCCATCTTCATCCTGTTCCTGCTGCCGTGGCTCGACAGCTCGAAGGTGCGCAGCGCCACCTTCCGCCCGATCTACAAGCAGCTGTTCTGGATCTTCCTGGCCGACTGCCTGGTGCTCGGCTGGTGCGGTGCGCAGCATCCCGAAGGCGCGCCGCTGCTGATCGGCCGCCTGGCGACCGCCTACTACTTCCTGCATTTCATCGTGCTGCTGCCGCTGGTGAGCAAGTTCGAGAAGCCGCGGCCGCTGCCGGAAAGCATAAGCACGCCGGTGCTCAAGACGGAGAAAGCGTAATGTCGATCAATCTTCGTCGCGCCCTGCTGCCGGCGCTCGGCCTGTTCGCGGTTGTTGCCTCGGCTCCGGCCTTCGCCGCTGGCGGTGAGATCACGATCCCGAAGCAGTCCTGGTCTTTCCAAGGCCCGCTCGGCACCTACGATCGCGCCGCGCTGCAGCGCGGCTTCCAGATCTACAAGGAAGTCTGCTCGGCCTGCCATGCCATGAGCCTGGTCTCCTACCGCAACCTGACTGCGCTTGGTTTCTCCGATGCCGAAGTGAAGGCGATCGCCGCCAGTGTCGAAGTGCAGGACAAGGAGCCCAACGACCAGGGCGAATATGTCATGCGTCCGGGCCGCGCGGCCGACCACTTCAAGTCGCCGTTCGCCAACGAACAGGCCTCGCGCGCCGCCAACAACGGCGCCTATCCGCCCGATCTGTCGCTGATCACCAAGGCGCGCGTCGGCGGCGCCGACTATGTCTACGCGCTGCTCACCGGCTACAAACCGGCGCCCGCCGGCATGACCATGCCGGACGGCATGAACTACAACGAATATTTTCTCGGCCATCTGATCGGCATGGCGGCGCCGCTCTCCGACGGCGCTGTGACCTATGCCGACAACACGCCGACGACCGTGCCGCAGCTGGCCAAGGACGTGACGACCTTCCTGACCTGGGCCGCCGAGCCCGAAATGGAACAGCGCAAGCGCCTCGGCGTGAAGGTCGTGCTGTTCCTTCTGCTGATGACCGGCGTGATCTTCGCCTGGAAGCGCAAGGTCTGGAAAGACCTGCACTAAACGCCCATCGCATCGCACAAAAATGCCCCGCCGGCACTCCGGTGGGGCATTTTGCATTTGGGCTGCGTGGGCCAGCGGCTCCGCCTGTCTGACCGCTTGTGTCCGCCTCTGCCGGGCGTAAGCTGTCCCCAAGAAAGCCGCCGAAAACAGGCGGCAGGGGAGGCTTCGCATGAGATTCGATGTCGCGGATTCGCGTCCGGCGCATATTGCCGAATGGCTCGCCAACGGCGCCCAGCGCCTGGCGCACCGCAAGAATTTCGCCAGCGGCGGCATGGCCCTGGCGCAGCGCCTGATCGGCGACGTCAGCGACGGCCGCTGCCGCTTCAGCGTCGCCGATCCCCGGCGCTTCATCGATTTCGCCGCCTGCGAGGTCAAGCTCGGCGGCACGGTGATCCGCTTCATGCGATGGAATTCCGACACCGACTGCGAAAAGGTCACGGCGCGCGCGCCGGACCGCGGCAACGTCACCCTCCATTACGTATTGCGCGGCGAATGCGAAGCCATCCAGGGCGACTCGCGCGTGCGGGTGCGCGCCGGCCAGGTGCTGATCAAGGCGGCCGGCGGCCATACGATCAAGCGCTGGCACGGCGTCTGCGAGATGCTGATCGTCTTCGTCACGCGCGACGCTTTGGTGCGCATGATGGCCGATGACCGGCTCGGCGCCTTCGCCGACACGACGATCGATCTCGCGCCGCTCACGGTAGTCGATCTGTCGAGCATGGCGACCCTGGCACGCTTCGTCGCCACGGCGGTTGCCGATCTCGGCGAGGAGTCCTCGTCGTTCGACGAGCCGGCGCTCGCGGCTCAGGCCGAACGCACCTTGCATCTGCTGTTTCTCAAGAACTTCGCGTCGAAGAACGGCGTGCCGTGTGACGGCACCGCCAATATCGTGCCCTTCTATCTGCGCCGCGCTGAGAACTTCATGCGAGAAAACCTCGCACGCGACATCGACGTCGGTGCCATTGCGGCGGCTTGCGGCGTCAGCCCCCGCACGTTGCAATACGCCTTTAAGACCTACCGCAACAGCAGTCCAGCCAGATACCTTAAGGCAATGCGGCTGATGGCCGCGCGCTCGGTCCTCGAGCGCCAGGAGGCTTCTGCCGCGCGGGTCGCCGAGGTGGCGCAGCGCCATGGCTATCGTAGCGTCGCGCAATTTTCGCGCGACTACCGTTCGCAGTTCTGCGAAACGCCGAGCGATACGCTGCGCCGATAGGCGCACCGGAAACCGCGAACGGGATTTGATGCTGCGCGCAAAAGCTTGACGCAGAGCGCAAAAAACCGCCGCTGACGGGGCGCCAAGGCTCGCCCGCCTGCTAGCTGGGTGAAAGAATGCCCGCAGCTCATCAGTCCGCTGCGGAGATTCGAATGCTCGACTTCAAGCTCATTTCTGCCGATTGCCACATCGTCGAGCATTCGGACGCCTTCGTGCGCTGTCAGCGCGAATATGGCGACAAGGCGCCGCGCGTCGTCGAGAACCCCGAAGGCGTCGGCAAGGGTCTCTGGTTCATGATCGAAGGCCTGAGCCCGATGCATGTCGGCTATTTCGCGCTCGGCCATACGGTCGACAAGCCGATGGGCCGCAAGCAGATGACCGCCTATGACGATCCGGTCGCCTTCAAAAATAAAGTCACGCAGTTCCGCGAAACCTATCGCTACGAAGACCACCGCGAGGACTGGGATGGCCCGGCCTATCTGAAGGCGCTGGAGCGCGACGGCTGCGAGGCCTCGATCATCTATGCGAGCTGGGCGCGCTACAATTACCATCTCGAAGACGCCAAATTCCAGCGCTCGATCTTCCGCTCGTACAACGAATGGATCATGGATTTCGCGAGTTGCGCGCCGAAGCAGCTGATCCCGGCGCCGATGATCTCGGTGCTCGATATCGAACTCGCCGTGAAGGACATGCGCGAGTACGTCAAGCGCGGCTGCAAGACGGTGCATCTCCCGACCACGATCATCGGCAGCGGCTATTACGAGCCGATCTACGAGCCCTTGTGGCAGACAGCGGTTGAGCTCGACATTCCGCTCAGCGTGCATGCCAATTCGAGCCAGGGCCGGCCGATGAAGCTGCATGGCCTGGGCAAGCGCGACACCGACCCGCGCAAATACGTCATCGGCAGCGAGTTCGAGAATAATCGACTCGGCGGGCCGATGGCGGCCTGGGAATTCGTCAGCAACCTGATCTTCTCCGGCGTATTCGACCGGCATCCGAAACTCAAGGTCGTCTGCGCGGAATTCCAGGTCAATGCCGCTGCCTCGGTGCTGGAGGCCATAGATTACCGCGTCGGCCGCAGCGCCACCTATGACCATGATCTCCAGCTTTACAAGCGCCTGCCGAGCGAATACCTGCGCGACAACGTCTACTTCGATTTCGAAGACAGCCGTTCGGTGACGCTGACCTCGTCCTACTACGGCGAGGACAACTACATCTGGGCCAGCGACTATCCGCATTTCCAGACCATCTGGCCGCGTTCCGAGCAAATTCTCGAAGAGAACTGCGCCGGCCTGCCGGCCGGCCTGGCGCGCAAGCTTGGCCGCGACAACGTCAACAAGCTCTACAAACTCGGCCTCAACGGCGAAAACGCCTAAGCGATCAGGAGAGTCCCTTGCGTTACGTGATGTATGACGACTTCAAGCCCGGTGTCCTGATCGGTGACAGCGTGGTGGACATCTCAAGCCTGTTGTCCGCCGAGGATTTGAAAAGCCCGCGCGCTGCGGTGCAGGGCATCATCGCCAAGCACAAAGAGATCGCCGCCAAGGTCGGCGCGCTCGGCAAGGGCAAGCCGCTCTCCTCGGTGCGCCTGCGCCAGCCGGTGCCAGATCCTGTGCAGTTGCTGTGCGCCGCCAAGAACTACAAGGACGGTCACGAGACGCCGAAGGCCGATTTTTTCCTTAAGGCCAATGGCACGATCATTGGGCCGGACGAGGTCGTCGATCTGCCGGCGGCGGAGGCGCGGGTGTTCCACGCCGAGCCGGAACTAGCCGTGGTGATCGGCAAACGCGCCGACCGCATCAAGGCGGCCGACGCCATGCAGTATGTGTTCGGCTACACCTGCTTTCTCGATGTGTCGGCGCGCGGCGTTAGCAGCGGCTTCTACATTCATAAGTCCTATCGCACCTTCGGGCCGATGGGCCCGGCGATCGTCACCGCCGACGAGATCCGCGATCCACACGCTTTGCGCGTCCGCTTCTGGAACGGCGACAAGCTGCGCCAGGATTTCAGCACCGACGAGATGGCCAATTCCATCGACAAGCTGATTGAGGCGGCCTCCGCCGTCTGCCCGCTCGAGCCGGGCGACGTGATCCCGACGGGCACGCACCACCTCGGGCTGCTGCCGATCCAGAACGGCGACAAGTTGACCATCGACATCGAGAGCGTCGGACGCCTGAGCGTGTCGGTGCAGGACAAGCGCGCCCGCGCCTGGGATCCGGAGCAGCGTAACGGTCCGGCCCTGGAAAAATCCACGCTTTGAGAGACAGGCGGATCGCCCGAATCAACGGGCGGCTGCTGATGCAGATATGACGGAGGCTTGTTTTGAAAAGCACGATTCGCGCGCTGACGCTGGGCGCGGTTCTGGCGGCGGGTTCAACGATGGGCGGCGGCGCTGCTGATGCGCAGAGCGTCGAGGAGTTCTACAAGGGCAGGATGCTGTCCTTGATCATCGGCTTCGCGGCCGGCGACGGCGGATATGACATCACGTCTCGCCTGTTTTGCCGCTATCTGGTGACTCATATCCCGGGCAAGCCCAATCTGCTGCCGCTTAACATGCCGGGCGCCGGCGGACGCAACGCCGCGACCCATGCCTACAACATCGCGCCGAAGGATGGCTCTGCCATCGTCACTATCGAGCAATCGCTGCCGCTGCAACAAGCGCTGGGCGAGAAATTTCAGTTCGATGTCACGAAATTCAATTGGGTCGGCAATATGATTACCGGTACCAACGTGCTTCTCACTTGGCATGCCAGCGGCGTGAAGAGCATCGAGGATGCTAAAAAGCGCGAGGTCACGATCGGCGCCACCGGCAGTGGCTCATCGCAGCAACCCAAATTGATGAATCTGCTGATCGGCACCAAGTTCAAGATCGTCTCGGGTTATCAGGGGGGCGGCCAAATCAACTTGGCCATGGAGCGCGGTGAGGTTGATGGCCGCACCAACACCTGGACCTCGGTGAAGTCTGTCACCCCTGATTGGCTGCGGGAGAAGAAGATTACCATTCTCACGCAGATCGGCCTTGAGAAGGCCAGCGATCTGCCCGACGTGCCGCTGATGATGGACCTCGGCGCCACGGCGGAAGACCGCACTCTCCTCAAGCTTCTATCGACCTCCGCGACCATTGGCCGATCCCTGGTCACGACGCCAGGCGTGCCGGTCGAGCGTGTGGCGGCTCTGAGGGCCGCGTTCGACGCGACAGCCAAGGACCCGGCCTTCTTGGCCGATGCCGCCAAGGCCAAGCTCGAATTCAACACGATGAGCGGCGCGCAGATGGAAAAGCTCGTCGCCGACATCATCGCGACGCCGAAGGACTTGACGACCAAGCTAGCCAACGTGCTGGCCGGCATGGACGCCGACGGACGTTGAGCGAAACCGGAGGCCGTAGAGCGAGGACGCATCATAGGCTGGCCGGCCGCAACGACGGCAGAGGCCGATAAAAGACGACACAGGGGAGGGAACGATGAGATGGCGCAAGGCCCTGATGGGCTTAGGTTCGGTAGCGGCCGTCATGATGGCCGCCAGCAGCCTCGCGGCGCAAACGCCGGAGGCCTTTTACAGCGGTAAGACGATATCGCTTTACATCCCCTCGGCCTCCGGTGGCGGCTATGACACTTACGGCCGTCTCGTCGCTCGCCATATTGGCCGGCATATTCCGGGCAGCCCGAGCGTCGTGCCGCGCAACGTGCCGGGGGCCGGTGGCGTCATCGAAGCCAATCAGCTTTACACCACCGCGCCGAAAGACGGCACGGCCTTCGGCATCGTCCAGCATGGCATCATTTTCCGGCCGATCTTCGACGACCGGGAGGTGCGCTACAAGATCGACGGCTTCCGCTGGCTCGGCAGCGCTGCGACGATCAGCGTCATTACCATCGCCAACAAGACGGCGGGCGTGAAGGCGGCGCAGGAGTTGTTCGACAAGGAGCTATTGGTCGGCGCCTCGGGCGGCACGACCGAATATATGCCGACGACGATCAACAGCGTGCTCGGCACCAAGATGAAGATCATCAAGGGCTACAAGGGCAACAGCGAGATTCTGCTGGCGATGGAGCGCGGCGAGGTCGAAGCAGTGTCCGGCATTGGCCTCGACACGCTGGGGGCGGCGCGCGGCACCGCCCGGGGGCAGTATAATTTCCTCTTCCAGATGGGCGCCAAGCGCGATCCCGAGTTGCCGGACGTGCCGCTGATCCAGGAATTCGCCAAGAATGCCGAGGACAAGGCTGTCCTGGAGGCGGTGTTCGCCAGCCTGTCGATCGGTCGTTCGTTCGTGACGCCGGAAATTCCGGAGGACCGCCTGGTGGCTTTGCGCAAGGCCTTCAAGGCGGCGGTCGAGGACCCCGAGCTGATCGCCGACGCCAAGAAGATGACGCTCGACATCAACTTCGTCGATCCGGAGGATATTCACCGCATCACCAAACAGGTCTACGGCCTTCCCGAGACCATTCTCAAGCGCGTCGCCGACGCCATGCGGGACGCCGGTTGACCGGCGCCGAGAGGAGACAAGCAGTAGGCGTAGAAATGCCCGGCTAAGTGATTCGCGTTGCGCCCTGTATGCAAAAACGCCCCGTCGGGAAGCCGGCGGGGCGTTTGCGTTTGGGCCTGATGCCGTCGCGCTTCTAGCGCACCGTCTCCTTGGCCTTCTCGATCAAGCGCGGCGGCGCGTTGTAGATCTCGCCGATGATCTTCTCCGATTTGATGCCATCGACGCTGCCGACGATCGGCAGGTCGGCCTTGGCCGCTTCGGCGACGAACTGCGGGTCCTTGATCGCGGCGTCGAAGCCCTTGCGCAAGAGCGCCAGCCGATCCGCCGGCACGCCCTTGGAGGCGACGTAGGGCCGGCCGAGCTCGTCGGCGGCGGTGAGCAATTTCAGCACCGTCTTGTCGTCGTCGCTTTTCAGGAGATCGCCGGCATAGGGCACGCCGGCTTGCAGGTTGGGCACCGCGTCGGGCGTGAATTTCACGATCGGCGTGATCTTGTTCTCGGCCAGCCAGCTGGGCGGGTTGCTGCTCCAGGCGCCGCAGCCGCCGTCCAGCTCGCCGCGCTCGATGGCGAGCCGTTCCTCGGCGCTGCCGGGATAGCCGGTGACGATCTTGATCTTGGCGCCGTAGAGATTCTTCAGCGTCGCTGCGTTGTTATAGCTGGAGCTGCCGGTCTGCTGCGTGCCGATGTTGAAGTTGGAGCGCTTCATCAGATCGTCCCAGCTTTTGACGCCGGTGCTGTGCCAGGCGTAGCAGACGCGCAAGTCGGCGGTGATGCTGCCGATCCAGGCGACGTCGGAGAGCTTGAAGTTGATCTTCTCGGGCGTCACCAGCGACTCGACGATCACGCCGGGGTTGAAGGCGGTGATGACGCTGCCGTCCTTCGGCGCCGTGGTGTCGAGATAGAGCACGGCTTTCAGGCTGCCGCTGCCCGGCATGTTCTGCACGATGATGGTCGGATTGCCCGGCAGGTACTTGGAGTAGCTGCGGGCCAGCAACCGCGTGTAGGCGTCATAGCCGCCGCCCGGCGTCGCGCCGACGACGAGATTGACCGTCTTGAATTGATAGTCTTGCGCGGCGACGGGTGCGGCGAAGCTGGCGGCGCAGACGGCGAGCAGGCCGCGAATGGCGTGGCGCATGGGTATCCCCTTTTTGTGAAGCCCTGACGAGAACCGGGCCGTCTCGCAGATGTCTGCGAGCGGCCCGTTATTGTTTTTGAGGCGTCGTGAAGCCGTTAAGCGGAGAGGTCGTATGGAATCTGCTTGGGGCCGTAGCGTTCGGTCACCGTGTTGGTCTTGGGGTCGAAGCCCTTTTGTAGCACGGTGCCTTCGCCGAGCCGCTGGCTGCGCAGGATGACGGCGACCGAGCGCGTCGGGCCGCCCTGTTCGGCATGGATGTCGTAAGGGGGCACGAGATCGACTTTGCCCTGGCTGCCGGTGGTGACCGACGACATTTTGACCTCGGCATAGCCCGGCTTGCTGCCGTCGTCGACGCGGTCGTAGCGTTCGAGCGATTCGGTGCCGTCGAGCACGCCATAAAGCACCCAGGCATTGGCATGGTCATGCACATTGCCGAGGCGGCCCGGCATCCGCACGACGCCGTTGATGGCAAAGCCCAATTCGTCGTCGACATAGAACAGTAGGTTCTTGCCGCCTTCGGTCGAGGGCCAGTCGGACGAGCGCGCCTTCAGCTCGTCGTTCATGACGAGCTTTTCCAGCAGCGGCCTGGCTTTTTCCATGCGCGTCTGGGTCTCGCTCTCGGCGGCCCAGATGGCGCGCAGATCGTCGATGAAGCGCTGGAACACCGGCAGGCGTTGCGCGGCGGCTTTTTCGGGGGCGGTGGCTTTATTCATGGATCGGCGCTCCTTCGATGGCGCAGCGGCGCAGCAGGCGGCGTTCTTCCGGTGGGAACCAGGTGCGTGCATGGATGGCGCAGCGGTTGTCCCACATGACGAAATCGTCGAGCTGCCACTTATGCTCGTAGATGAATTCGGGGCGCTCGCCGATCTCGTAGAGCTCCTCGAGGTAGACCTCGTTCTCTTCCTTCGTGAAGCCCTCGAGGCGCGCCGTCATCAGGCGGTCGACGAACAGCGACTTGCGGCCGGTCTCGGCGTGGGTCGAAAAGATCGGATGGAAGTAATGCGGCGCCTTGCTGAGATCGGTGCCGATTTCGACTTTTTCCGAGCGCTTGTATTCGTGGATATGCAGGGCCTTGCGGCCGGCGTAACGCTCCTTCAGTTCTTGCGACAGGGCGTCGTAGGCCATGTACATGTTGGAGAACTGCGTGTTGCCGCCGGTCGAGGGCAATTCGAGCGCATAGAGGAAGGTGTAGTTGTAAGGGTTCTGGGCATAGCCCGAATCGATGTGGAACCACATCTCGCCCTCGCCGAAGGCGCCGATCGGCTCGCCGTTTTCCTTGATGTTGCTCACCAGCAGCACGTTGGGGTCGTTCTGTTGGGTGCCGTGATTGCGCTTTTGCAGCTCGGGGTTGAATAGGGCGTTCTTGCGCTTGCCGAGGTTGCCGAAGTAGCTGGCGAAGCGCAGCTGCTGCTCCTGGGTGATCTTCTGGCCGCGGAAGACCAGGACGATATGGTCGTTCCAGGCCTGGCGGATGGCGGCGACCGTCTCGGGCGTCAAATCCTGGGTCAAATCCACGCCGGTGATTTCCGCGCCGCAGGCGGCGGAGAGGGGCGTGATTTTCATGGTTTGCGAACCCGGTGTCGTTGAATCCGGGGTCTTCATGCCCGTGGTCTTCATGACAGTGGCCATGCGTTTCTCCCTCGAAAATCGCTATGTAAAAAATGAAACGATGTATCGTTTTTTCTTAGAGGTGATGATATAAAGCCGACAACGGGCCGTCAAGCGCCCGCCCTCATCCTCGCCGTTTCATAATCTAGCGAAGACATCACCGTGGCCAGCCCTGCTTTGAAATCGCCGCCGATCGCCGCCGGCGAAAACCGTTACGCCGTCGAGGCGGTCACCCGCGCCGCGCGCGTGCTGGCGCTGTTCGATCGCGCCCGGCCGCGTCAGAGCCTCGCCGAGCTCGCCGAGCAGAGCGGCGTGCCCAAGCTGACGCTGCGCGGCATTCTCGACACGCTGGCGGCGCACGACCTGTTGGTCGACGACGGCGGCGGCTTCTACCGCCTTGGCTACGCTTGGCTGCGCTTCGCCGACGTGCGGCGCAACCAGTTCGATATCCGCGGCGCCGCCGTGCCAATCATGCGCGCCATCCGCGACGCGGTGAACGAGACGGTGATCCTCTCCTTGCGCATCGGCGACCGCCGCGTGCATCTCGATTACGTCGAAAGCACCCAGCCGATCCGCCGCATCACCCAGCCGGGCCACGAAGGCCCGCTGCATGTCGGCGCCGCCGGCATGGTGCTGATGTCGGGATTCAGCGAGGACGAGATCGCGGCCTATCGCGCGCGCCACTCGGACGTCTCGGGAGACGGCGCGGCGGATTGGCCAGCCATCCTCGACGGCATCGCCGCGGCGCGGCGCGATGGCTCCTCGATCGTCGCCGGCAAAGTGAACGTGCATACCGCCGCAGTCGCCGCCCCGGTGCGCAGCTATAACGGTGAGATCATCGCTACGCTGACGATCTCCTGCCCGACCGACCGCTTCACGCAAGAATTGAGCGACCGCTGTGTCGCTCTGGTGACGGACGGCGCATCCAAGCTGTCGCGCAGCCTGGGTTACGCGCCATGAACGCGCCGGACAAAAGCGTTGCCGGCGGTAGGCCGGATGTGAAGCTGGTGCGTGTCGTCGACCGTGCTGGCCGCATCATGGCCTGTTTCGGGCGCGACACGGCGGAGCTATCGCTGCCGCAGCTCTGCGCGCGGCTGGCTCTGCCCAAGGCCACGGTCTTTCGGATCCTGACGACCCTGGTCGATCAGGGCTGGCTCGCCTACAACCAGGCGACGGCCATCTATACGCTCGGTTTCGCGGCGCTCCGCCATGCCGATAGCCTGTTGCGCGGCCTCGACATCCGGGCGCAGGCGCGGCCCTTCATGCGCGCCGTGCGCGAGACGGTGAACGAGACGGTGATCCTGAGCCTGCGCGACGGCGATCACCGCATCAATATCGACAGCCTCGATAGCGGCCAGGCCATCGCCCAGACGCTGCAGCTCGGCGTGCGTGCGCCGCTCTATACCGGCGCCGCCAGCCAAGTCTTTCTCGCCGCCATGGATGATGCCGGCCTTGAGGCCTATCTCGCGCGCACCAAGCTGGTGTCCTACAACCCAGCGACCTTGACGACGGTGGAGGCGGTGCGGGCCCGCGTGGCGCAGGTGCGCGCGCAGGGCTATGCGCGGACCTTCGGCGAATTTACGCTCAGCGCCTCGCAGACGGTGGCCATCGCCGTGGCGGTGCGCGATCCCTCGGGCGCGGTGATCGCCGGCCTCCATGTCTCGGCGCCGCTCAACCGCATGAGCGAGCAGGCGGAGCGTGATTGCCGCGATGTTCTATTGCGCGAGAGCCTGGCCCTGACGGGAACGCTCGCCGCCTCTTAGGCGCCGGTGGCGCCTTGCGTGCGGGTGCCGAAGCGCAAGGTGACGAAGCGCAGCAGCAGCGTCAGCAGCAAGAGGGCGGCGATCATCAGCGTGCCGATAGCGCCGACCAGCGGCGCTTGGCCTTCGCCCCAGAGGTGCCAGATCGTCACCGCGATCACCTCGTTCTTTTCACCCTCGGCCATGATCAAGGGCTGTCCCGCCATGCGCACGGCGTGCAGTGTCGTCCAGATCCAGACGCCGACGAAGGCCGGCAGCAGCAAGGGCACGAACACGCGCCACATGACGCGCCATTGCGGCGCGCCGCTGATCTGCGCCGCCTCTTCCAAATCCTTATGAATCTGCAGGATGGCCGCGTTCATGGCGCGCGTCCCGTACGACATGAAGCCGATGACGAAGACGATGCAGACCGTCCAGAGGCTGCCGAAGGTCGAGAAGCCGAACTTGTCGACCTTGAGGAAGACCCACAGCATGGCCAGGCCGATGACGATGCCGGGGATGGCGTGCGGCAGGAACACGAGCTGGTCGAGAAGCTTGCGGCCCCAGAATTTGCTGCGCACGACGACCAGCGAGATGCAGAAGGACACGGCGACAGTCGCCGTCGCGGTCACCACCGTCATCAACACGGTGTTCCACAGCACGGTCTCCATGCGGTCCATCGTGAACAGCATGCGGTAGTTGGCCAAGGTCAGGCGCGACAGCGAGGCAATCGAGGGCGTCTGCAGGAATGGCATGAAGGAGATATAGGCCAGCACCAGGGCCGGCAGGATCACCGAGCAGAGCAGGTAGATGCCGATCAGCAGGAAAGCGGGATAGCGCCAAATGCCGAGGCTCTGGGTGCGCGGCCGATAGCCCTTGCCGGTGACGATGCTGTAACGCTCGGCCTTGGCGATCACTTTGCTATAGGCCAACGTGGCGACAACCGCGACCACCAGGTACAGCACGGCCAGAGCGTTGGCTTCGCCGTAGTTCGGGATGAAGCTGGCGGAATGCAGCACGGAATAGATTTTCGTGCTGAAGACATAGATGCCGCTCGGCAGGCCGAGAATGCCGGGCACCTCGAACACCTCGAGCGCGGTGATGAATTGGTAGATGGTGACGGCGACCAGCCCGGGCAGCATCAAACGCAGCGTGATCTTGCGCAGGGTGCGCAGCGTCGTGGCGCCGGACATGGCGGCAGCTTCTTCCAGCGCCGGATCCATGCTCTTGAACAGCGGCACGAGCATCAGGAAGGCCGTCGGCACCAGGCGCAGTCCCTCGACGAAGATCATGCCACCGAGGCTGTAGATGTTGATCGGCGCCTTATCGAGTGCGAAGAGGTCGATCAGGCTCTTGTTGACGAAGCCGATCTTCGGACTCAGCAGCAGCACCCAGGCCATGGCTTGCAGCATGCCCGGCATGACGAGCGTCATCGGCACGGCGGCGTAGATCCACAGTTTGCCGGGCAGATCGGTGCGCTCGACCAGCCAAGCGAGCAGCGCCGCGAGGCCAAGACCGAGGACGGTGCTGCCCGTGACGTACCACAACGTATTGCTGAACACGGCGTAGGTGCCGGGGTCGCTCCACACCTTGATGTGATTGGCGAAGGTCAGCGTTTGCAGCGTGAAGCTGCCGGGCAGACGCGCGCTCGAGAAGCTGCCGAGAATCAGAAAGACGAGCGGCGTCACGACCGCGACCAATACCAGCGCGAGCATCAGGTAATGCCAGGGGTTGATGCGGCGCATCAGCCCGCCAAGGCGGTCGCGCGGCGCCGTCCAACCGGACCGCGCGATATCAGCCGTCATCTTGCTATGCCCTCGTCAGACGCTGTCAGACGAGAGCTTTGGTCGGATCGGCCTTATGGCCGGAGAAGTCCTTGTCGGTGTCGGCGAAGTTCTTCTGGGCGTCGAAGGCGACGATGTTGTTCATGGCCGGATCGCGCAGCAGGCCGAAGGGATCCTTGCCCTGTTCGACGGCGGTGACCGAATCGAGGAGCATCTTACGCAGGGTGACGATGCCGCGATCCGATGTGGCGAGGAATTCGCGGGTGCGGTCGGTGATCTCGCCCTGGCTTTCCTGAGCGGCGCGATCCTGGTCGTGCGAGCCGAGACGCCACCAGCCGTCCTCGACGCGCTCGTAGACGCCGCGCTGCGGCACTTCGATTTCCTTGCTCGTCACCGTGCCCTTGCGGCCGTTCTCGGTTTCCTGGGCGCGGACGTACCAGGTGATCGTGGTGGTGTCGTCGACCGGCACGCGCAGATGCAAATAGTGCGACGGGCGCTCGCCGACGCGCGCGCCATAGCGCCGCGTGTGCGACGGGAAGATGCAATGGCTGACGTTCTCGGCCTTGTTCGGGTACTTGGCGCTCATGCGGAAGCCGTACCAGGTGGGCTGCCATTGCACGTCCTCGGGGCGCTTGAGCGCGATGGACGGGTAGACCGGCGCGTGCAGCGCCATGCTGTGATATTTGTCGACGCCGTTCTCGGCGCGCTGCAGCCAGCTGCAATATTCGTAGCCGGCGGACAGGGTGCGATCCATGTCCTCGCGCACCAGCAGATCATAGTTGGGCAGCAGCGGCGCCGGCTCGGGGCCCATGTAGGCGAAGATCAAGCCGCCCATCTCCTGCGTCTTGTAGCCGGCGAGCTTCACTTCCTTGTGGAGCGTGCTGTCGGCCGGTTCGCAAGGCATTTGCGTGCATTGGCCAGACGTGTCGTAAAGCCAGCCGTGATAGCAGCAACGGATGCCACCTTCTTCGACGCGGCCATGTTCGAGCGAGGCGAGGCGGTGCGCGCAGAAGCGGTCGATCAGGCCGACCTTGCCGCTGGGCGTGCGAAACAGGATGAGGTCTTCGCCGAGCAGACGAACCGGCACCGGCACCTTGTCAACCTTCTGGCTAAAGCCGACGGGCCACCAATAGCGGCGCATGACGGCGCCCATGCGGGTGCCAGGGCCGATGCGGGTCAAAAGTTCGTTCTCAGCGCGATCCATGTCGTCCTCCCTGTGCCGCGCCTTCGGGCGTGGCGTTCGCCCGATCCGCCGGGCTTGTTGGGGAGGAGACTATGTGCGCCGTCCGGCAGCGTAAAGCGGCTAAGAACGAATAAGACTTATTCCCGCTGCTGTGCCGGACCCCTGGGCTGGCGCCCTTCGAGCTTTTGCGCCAGATGCGTTTTGAGAAAATCGAGAAACAGTCTGCTGCGCGGGGGAATCACCGCGACATGCGGGTAATAGGCGAGAATAAAGCGCTCGGGCAAGGCGAAGTCGCGGAAAATTTCCGCCAAGCGCCCGTCGTTCAACTCGTCGAGAATCGCCGGTTCGAGCATGCGGGCGACGCCGGTGCCTTGAATCAGCGCATGATAGAGAGCGGCGCCGCTGTTGCTGGTGAAGTTGCCGGCGACGCGCACGGCGTAAAGGCCCTTGGGGCCGATGAATTCCCAGGCGTCGGAGGCAGCCTGGGCCGACAGGATCAGGCAATTATGCTGCGCCAGGTCTTGCGGCTTTTCCGGGGTGCCGGCCTCGGCAAAATAGGCCGGCGCGCCGCAGACGAGATAGCGGATGGCGCCGATCACTTCGTGATCGACGCTGGTGTGATGCAGCAGGGCTTCGCGCTCGTTCGACAGGCGGATGGTGATGTCGACGTTCTGCTGGATGAGATTGATCGAATTGTTCGGCGATAGGACCAGTTCGACCGACACGTCCTTATAGGCGCGGATGAAGGCGGCGATGGCGGGGGCGACGATCGTCTGGCCGATGCCGAGCGTGGAATGGACACGGATATGTCCGCCGATATCGGCATGGGCGGCGGCGGCCGACCGTTGCGCCTCATCGATTTGCGCGACGATGCGTTCGGCATGGGCGTAGAACTTCGTGCCGGCGTCGGTCAGCGACAAGTGGCGTGTCGAGCGGATGAGCAGCGGCACGCCGAGACTGTCCTCAAGGCGCGAAATCCGCTTGCTGACCGCCGATTGCGACAGGCCGAGAATGCCGGCGGCGCCGCTGAAATTGCGCGTCTCGACGACTTTTAAGAACGCCCGTAAATCGCTGAGATACTCCACGACGTCCGCCACCCCTGTTTGACGCGCTTGTTATAAGGCTGGCGGTCGCGCAAGCCGCCATGCTTTTCGTCCGGTTTCGCGCCGCTGCCGACGACGGCGCAAGCCCAGAATAGCAGTTATTCCCAAACTCCGTGTAGTCGGTCGAAACCTTTTGCCGTAATGCTTTAAGCATAAGAGCGGGCGCGGAAAAAACCAGGCGCCCACGAGGCTAACAGGGAGATTATGTCATGCCGAGAGCCGTTATTCGGTCCGCGCGCGCCCTCGCGGGCGCGGCTGGGATTTTGATCGCTGCCGCCGTCGCCTGCCCGGTCGGCGCGGCGGATTTGCCGAAAAGCACCCAGGAATTTCTCAAGCAGCTCAAGCTGACCGAGGACAAGCTCGACGGTCTCGACAAGGAGCTGGCGGTCCCCCAGGAATGGATCGACGGCGCCAGGAAGACGCCGACCTTGCGCATCTCCGGCTCCGACGAGCAGCCGCTCCACGCCCAGGCGATCAAGCCGTTCCTCGAACGCTACCCCTTTATCAAAATCGAATATCAGCGCGGCAGCGCCAACGAGCGCGTCATCCGCCCGCTGCTCGCGTTCGGCGAGGGGCGTTACCTGTTCGAGGTTGTGCGCAGCATGGACGGCTCGCTGTCGGAGTTCACCAAGCTCGACGCCGCCGAGAAGCTCGACTATCTCCCGACGTTCAACAGCGCCTTGCCGGGCGCCCATGACGCCGATGCGCGCGCGCTCTCGTTCCGCTCGCGGCCCTATTGCATGTCCTACAATCCGACGCTGATCAAACGCGAGCAGTTGCCGAAGACCTGGGCCGATTTGCCCAACACGCCGATTCTCGGCCAAGGCCGCATCGGCGCGGTCATGCTGCCGCATCTCTGGGTCATGCCGTTGTGGGAAAAATACGGCGAGGCTTGGGCGCTGCAATATATCGACGATTTCTTCACCAAGCTGAAGCCGCAGATCCGCCGCGAAGGCATTAACGCGGCGATCGGTTTGGTCGGCGCCGGTGAGAACTATGTCTCCTTGCCCGCCTATCCGGAGCGCATCAAAGAATTGCAGGACAAGGGCGGACCCGTCGCCTGGTACTGCCCGGACATGGTGCCGCTGCAGTTCTCCAAGCTTGCCGTGTTCAAGGGCAGCCCGGGCATCAATGCGGCGCGGCTCTACACCAACTGGCTGCTCAGCAAGGAAGGCCAGATCGCGCAGCTCGCCGTGTTCGGCACGCCGCCGGTGCATAAGGGTTTGCAGAGCGCGGAATTCCACGTCTTCCCGGATGAGATCGTCGGCAAGCCGATCATCTCGTCGGAAGATCCCGTGGCGACCGACAAATTCCTCGAGATCTGGAACAAATACGCGGCATCTGCCAAGCAATAGGGAGATCACCATGGCTGCTGAAATCTTCAATATTCTGGACAAGGTCGACATGGCCAATCCGCCGGGCCCGCGCGAGCGCATATCGCTGGCTCGTCAGGGTGACCTGCAGATGGCCCTCAACCTCTACGTGCCCGGCGCCAAGAACGAGTTCCACTACCACAAGGGCACCTCGCAATCTTTCCTCTGCTTCAAGGGCAAGCTAACCCTGCGCACCAAGGAGACCGAGACCGCCGAGCCGGTGACGCATTACCTGACTGAAGGCATGTGCGCGATGATCCCGGCCGACCAGTATTATCAACTGCACAATGAGAGCGACGCGCCCGTGCTGCTCTATCAGGTCAAGCCGCCCGGCGATCAGATCGTCGTCGCCGGCAAGGGCGTGATGAACAACAAGGACTATTTCACCAAGCAGCGCGGTGAGAAGGCCGACGCCGGCGCGATCCGCTAGGAAGTCCTGATACAAACGAAAACGGCGGCACCTAGAGGTGCCGCCGTTTCTGTTTCAGCGTCGAAGTTGCCTCAGCCGATATGCTTGGCGAGGAAGTCGATGGTGCGCTGGCGGGCGAGCTTGGCGGAGGCTTCATGCCAGCTGCCGCGCTCGTCGCAGTTGAAGCCGTGGCCGGCGCCTTCGTAGGTGTAGACCGTCACTTCCGGGCGGGCGGCCTTGATCTTCTCGACCTTGTCCATCGGGATGCCCTTGTCCTCGGTGCCGTTGTGCAGGATCGTCGGGCA
>CANJIM010000053.1 GCA_947474495.1 Rhodospirillaceae bacterium | reverse complement strand
GCCCGCACACACCGGGCTTCGTCGCCGATCAGTCATTGGCCCTCGAATTGGCCGAAATCGGCGTCATCCTGCTGATGTTCGGCGTCGGCCTGCATTTCTCGCCGAAAGACCTGCTGGCGGTTAAAGCCATCGCCATTCCTGGCGCCGTCGTGCAGATCGCCATTGCCACAGCGCTCGGCGTCGGGCTCGCGCTGCTGATCGGCTGGGACGTGCCGGCCGGCATCGTCTTCGGCCTGGCGCTCTCGGTCGCCAGCACCGTGGTGCTGTTGCGCGCCCTGGAAGAAAAGCGTCTGCTCGAGACCAAGCGCGGCCAGATCGCCGTCGGCTGGCTGATCGTCGAGGACCTGGCCATGGTACTGGCCCTCGTGCTGCTGCCGGCCTATGCCGAATTCACCAAGAGCGGCGGGGGCGGCGATCAGAGCAGCCTGTGGTTGGCGCTCGCCATCACGATCGGCAAGGTCATCGCCTTCGTCGCCTTCATGCTCATCGTCGGCCGCCGGGCGATTCCCTGGCTGTTGCATCAGATCGCCTATACGGGGTCGCGCGAACTGTTCCGACTCGCCGTGCTGGCCATTGCTCTCGGTGTCGCCTACGGCGCGGCGCAATTGTTCGATGTCTCCTTCGCGCTCGGCGCCTTCTTCGCCGGCATGATGTTGAGCGAGTCGGAACTGAGCCATGAGGCCGCCGCCGAGACCCTGCCGCTGCGCGACGCCTTTGCCGTGCTGTTCTTCGTTTCCATCGGCATGCTGTTCAGCCCGGCGATCCTGATCAACGACACGCTGGCCGTGCTCGCCACGGTCTTCATTATCCTGATCGGCAAGTCGGCGGCCGCTTACGCCATCGTCAAGGCCTTCAAGCATCCGACGCGCACCGCCCTGGTGATTTCCGCCAGCCTGGCGCAGATCGGCGAATTCTCCTTCATCCTCGCCGGCCTCGGCGTCGGCTTGCAGCTGATGCCCGAGCGCGGCCGCGATCTCATCCTCGCCGGCGCGCTGATCTCGATCCTGCTCAATCCGCTGTTCTTCGTCATGATCGAAAAGCTGCTGCCGAAAGCGCAGCCGGACAGCGCCGCCACGCCGGATGCGGCGCCCGAGGAAGAGACGCCGCAGGCGACGGGGTTGTATGACCATTCCGTGGTGATCGGCGCCGGGCGCGTCGGCGGTTTGATCATCCGGGCGCTGCGCGATCGCGGCTTGCCCTTCCTTGTCGTCGAGGAGAACGGCGAGCGCACCGCCAAGCTGCGCGAGATCGGCGTCGAAGCGATCACCGGTAACGCCGTGAAGGACGATATTCGCACGCTCGCCAACATGACCGGCGCGCGGCGCATCTTCGTCGCCATTCCCAACGCCTTCGAAGCGGGGCAGGTGGTGGAGAAGTTGCGCCTCGCCAATCCGCAGCTGGAAATCCTCGCGCGCAGCCATTCCGACGAGGAAACCGACCGCCTGCGCCAGCTCGGCGCCAGCCATGTGGTGATGGCCGAAAGCGAAGTGGCCCGTGCCATGGTTGGTATCGCGCAAATCTGATCCCATATCTTCCTGATCGGCGCTAGGATCGCGCCAACAGAGGGAGAAAGACCTCATGGCGCGCATGCCCGCTGTGTTCGTCGGCCACGGCAGTCCGATGAACACCCTGCTGCAAAATCCTTACACGGACGCCTGGGCCAAGTTGGGCAAGGGGTTCGGCGCGGCCAAGCCCAAGGCGATCCTCGCGATCTCGGCGCATTGGTACATCAACGGCACGGCGGTCACCGCCATGTCGATGCCCAAGACGATTCACGACTTCGGCGGCTTTCCCCAGGAGTTGTTCGACTATCGCTATCCAGCGGAGGGCGATCCGGCCCTGGCGGCGCGCGTGCAAAAGCTCCTCGCGCCGATGGACGTCGGTCTCGACCAGGGCTGGGGCCTCGATCACGGCACCTGGTCGGTGTTGGCGCATGTCTTCCCGGAGGCCGACGTGCCGGTGGTACAGCTCAGCATCGACCGCACCAAACCGGCGGCCTGGCATTACGACCTTGGCAAGCGCTTGGCACCGCTGCGCGACGAAGGCGTGCTGATCTTCGGCTCGGGCGATGTCGTGCACAATCTGCGCCTGATCGACCGCGCGGCGATGATGGGCCCCAATAGTGAAAAAATGGGCGTGGCGACAGCGCCGGCCTGGGCGACCGGCTTCAACGACCATATCCGCGCGGCCATCGCTCAAGGCGACGACGGCGCGGTGATCGATTTCGAGACATTCGGCGAAGCGGCGCGGCTGTCGGTGCCGACGCCGGACCATTACCTGCCGCTGCTCTATGTGCTCGGCGCGCGCGACAAAGGCGAGGCGACGAGCTTCCCGATCGACGGCATCGACCTCGGCACGATTAGCATGATGTCGGTGAAGGTGGGCTAGGGCCCTTTACAGCGCGAAGCTGTTGCCGCAACCGCAGCTGGCTTTCGCCAGGGGGTTGCTGATGGTGAAGCTGGCGCCCACCAGTTCGTCGACGAAATCGATCTGCGCGCCGCCCATCAGGTCGAGCGAGGTCTCGTCGATGACGACCTTGGCGCCGTCCGGGCCGAACAGCTTGTCGTCCGGGTTGACGGCGTCGTCCAGGGTGAAGCCGTACTGGTAGCCCGAGCAGCCGCCGCCGGAGACGGCGACGCGCAACATGAAGCCGGGGGCTTCGGCTGCGGTCAGCTCGGCGATGCGCTTGGCGGCGCTCTCGGTGACGGTGAGGACGGCGTTCGACATGACGTCTATGTAAGCGCTCGTCCTGCTCCTGCCAAGATACCCTTTGGTAACTGGGAATAAGGCCCGCTTCGGTGTAGGGTCCGCCGCATGACGAAACCGCTTCGCCCGGCCTCCACGAGCCTGCCGTTCGAGCCCTATGAGCCGCCCCCTGAACCGCTAGGGTTGGCGCCTTATGCCTGCAAACCGTCGGAAAGCCGTGGCCGGCTTTACCCGGAGGCGGAGGCGGCCGACCGCTCGCCCTTTCAGCGCGACCGCGACCGGGTCATCCATTCGACTGCCTTCCGCCGCCTGAAGCACAAGACCCAGGTTTTCGTCTATCACGAGGGCGACCATTACCGGACCCGGCTGACCCACAGCCTGGAGGTGTCGCAGATCGCCCGGACGATCAGCCGCCAGCTCGGTCTCAACGAGGACCTGGCGGAAGCCCTGGCCCTGGCCCACGACCTCGGCCACACGCCGTTCGGCCATGCCGGCGAGGAGGCGCTGCACGGCTGCATGAAGGATTACGGCGGCTTCGACCACAACGCCCAGACCCTGCGCATCCTGACCAAACTGGAACAACGTTATGCCGGCTTCGACGGTCTCAACCTGACCTGGGAAAGCCTGGAGGGCGTGGTCAAGCACAACGGCCCTTTACTCGCTGGAAGTAAGTCTAAGGATATTAGTCTCTTGCCGATTCCTATTCAGGAGTTTAATCAAGAGTTTGACCTCGAGTTGACCTCCTATGCGAGCTGTGAGGCTCAAGTTGCTGCTTTATCTGATGATATTGCCTATAATAACCACGATATCGATGATGGATTGCGTGCCGGCCTGTTCGCGCCAGAAGACCTCGCCGAGGTCCCGCTGGTCGGGCCGGTCTTCGCCGAAATCGAAGCGCACTATCCCGGCCTCGACCGCACGCGCCTGATCCATGAGGCGGTCCGCAAGCTGATCAGCCTGATGGTCGGCGACCTGCTGGCCGAGACCCGCAAGCGCCTCGTCGAGCACCGCCCCGGATCGGCCGACGATGTACGCCATCTCGGCCGCCCAATCGTGGCTTTTTCCCAGGAAATGCAAGAGCATGACAGGACGCTGAAGGCTTTCCTGTTCAAGCGCATGTATCGCCATTACAAGGTCACCCGCATGACCTCGAAGGCCAAGCGGGTGGTGCGCGATCTGTTCGCCCAGTACTTCCAAGAGCCGGACGGCCTGCCGCCGGAATGGCAGGCACGGACCAACGGCGCAGGCACACCGCGCACGGCCCGGGTGGTGGCGGACTATATTGCCGGCATGACCGACGGCTATGCCTTGCGGGAACATGAGCGATTGTCGTAAGCGTTGCGAGAGTGGTTAAAGAACGAAGAATAAAATGAATATTTTCAGAGACTTTAAGTCAAATATTGAACAAGAGCTGAAAGCTCTAAATCTGCCCGCCGGTCTCGATTTCGGCCGCGTCACCGTCGAGCCGCCGCGCGATCCCAGCCATGGCGATCTGTCGACCAACGCCGCCCTCGTGCTCGCCAAGGATGCCGGCCTCAAGCCGCGCGATCTGGCCGACAAGCTGGCTGAACGTCTGAAGCAGTTACCTGACGTAACCGATGTGAGCGTCGCTGGTCCCGGCTTCCTCAATTGGAAACTCGCCGAGACCGTCTGGCGCGACCAGCTTTCCGGCATCCTCGCCGCCGGGCCGCGCTTCGCCTCGGCCCCCAAAAAGGGTGGCAAGGTCAATGTCGAGTATGTCTCGGCCAACCCGACCGGCCCGATGCATGTCGGCCACGCGCGCGGCGCCGTCGTCGGCGACGCCCTGGCCCGGCTGCTCGAGAAGGCGGGCTACGACGTCACCCGCGAATATTACATCAACGATGCTGGCGCCCAGGTCGACGTGCTGGCCCGTTCGGCCCATCTGCGCTACCGCGAGGCGCTCGGCGAGACGATCGGCGAGATTCCGTCCGGCCTCTATCCCGGTGACTATCTCGTGCCAGTGGGCCAGGCCCTGGCCGCCAAATATGGTGACAAGTTCGCCAAGGCGCCGGAGGCCGACTGGCTGGCCGCGGTACGCGCCTTTGCCATCGCCGCCATGCTGGAACTGATCAAGGCCGACTTGCTCTCCATGGGCGTCAAACATGCCGTCTTCGCCTCCGAGCGGGCGCTCGTCGAGGCCGGCAAGGTCGAGGAGGCCTTCCAGGCGCTCGACGCCAAGGGCCTGATCTATACCGGCGTGCTCGAGCCGCCCAAGGGCAAGACGCCCGACGATTGGGAGCCGCGCCCGCAGGTGCTGTTCAAGTCGAGCCAGTTCGGTGACGACACGGACCGGCCGCTCAAGAAGTCCGACGGCAGTTGGACCTATTTCGCCTCGGATATCGCCTACCACTTCGACAAGTACCAGCGTGGCTTCGCCACCCAGATCGACGTCTGGGGCGCCGACCACGGCGGCTACATCAAGCGCATGCAGGCCGCGGTGAAGGCCATCACCGAAGGGCAGGGCGATCTCGACGTGAAGATCTGCCAGCTGGTCAACCTGCTGGAGAACGGCGAGCCGGTGAAGATGTCCAAGCGCGCCGGCACCTTCGTGACGCTGCGCGACGTCGTCGACCGCGTCGGCAAGGACGTGGTGCGCTTCATCATGCTGACGCGCAAGAACGACGCGGCGCTCGATTTCGACCTCGCCAAAGTGGTCGAGCAGTCGAAGGAAAACCCCGTCTTCTACGTGCAATATGCCAATGCGCGGGCCCATTCGGTGTTCCGCAACGCGGCGGAGGCCTTTCCGGGCCTCGCGACCGACGCGGCCAGCCTAGCCAAGGCCGATTTGGCGCGCTTGACCGACCCGGATGAAATCGCTTTGATCAAATTGATGGCCACATGGCCGCGTATCGTCGACAGCGCGGCCGAAGCCCATGAGCCGCACCGCGTCGCGTTCTTTCTGCAAGAGCTCGCGGCGGCGTTTCACGGGTTGTGGAACAAGGGCAATAGCGACATCGGTGCCCGCTTTATCGTGGCGGGCGACCGGGGGATCACCGAGGCACGCATGGCCCTCTTGCGGGGCGTGACGGCGGTGATCGCGTCCGGCTTGGACGTGTTGGGTGTCGCCCCAGTCGAGGAGATGCGTTGATGTCCCGTTACGATGATGAAGACGATACCTTCGAACGGCCTTCGGGCGGCGGTTCGACCCGCGGTGTGGGCCCGAGCTCCATCGCTTATGAAAGCCGCAAACGGCCCGGCCGCCGCCGGCTGATCACCAGCCTCGTCGTGCTGGTGGCGCTCGGCGGCTTCGTCGGCATCGTCTGGCACGCCTACAACCAGGGCAAGGCGGGCGGCAGCGACGCCGTGGTGCCGCTGCTCAAGGCCGAGGATAGCCCGACCAAGGTCCGCCCCGACCAGCCGGGCGGCATGGACGTGCCCAATCAAGACAAGCTGATCTACGACCGTCTCGCGCCGGGCGGCCAGATCGCCACGCCGCAGATCGAACGCCTGTTGCCGCCGGCCGAAGCGCCGGTTGCACGTCCCGCCGCGCCGATCGCGCCCGTGCCGGCACCGGCCCCGACGGCGCAAGCGCCGGCCCCCGCGGCAGCGCCATCGAATAATCAGGCCGACCTACAGGCGCCGCCGCTCGGCGAGCGCCAGGTGACGGTCGCTCCCACGCCGCAGCCGCCGATACCCGTCGCGCCCCCGGCGCCGTCGCAAGCCGTGCCGCCGGCTCAGGCGCCGACCGCACTTGCGCCGCGCCCGGCACCGACGCCGGCACCGACGCAGCAGGCCGCTGTCGCGCCATCCGCGCCGATTCCCTCAGGCGCTGCCCGCATTCAGCTCGGCGCCGTGCGCTCGGCCGACGCCGCGCAGAAGGAATGGGTCCGCGTCCAGACCGCCAACAGGGATTTGCTCGGCGGCCTCACGATGAACGTGGTGACCGCCGATCTCGGCGAGCGCGGCGTCTATTACCGCATCCAGGCCGGCCCTGCCGCCGACGCGACCGATCTTTGCAATAAGCTCAAGGCCCGCAACGTGGGCTGCATCGTTGTCCGCTAGACCGCTCGCCGCGATCTTCGGCTGCGCTGGACCGCGCCTCGGCGACGAGGAGCGGGCGTTCTTCCGCAAGGCCGCGCCTTACGGCTTCATTCTGTTCGCGCGCAACGTCGAGACGCCCGAGCAAGTGCGCACCCTGGTGCGCGACTTGCGCGATTCGGTCGGCCGCGACGACGCCCCGGTGCTGATCGACCAAGAGGGCGGGCGCGTCCAGCGCTTGAAGCCGCCCCATTGGCGCGCCGCGCCGCCAGGCCGCCGCTTCGGAGAAGCCTTGATGCAAGGCGCCACAACGGCGGAACAGGGGGCCGAGGCCAATGCCCGCCTGATCGCCGCCGAACTGATCGATCTCGGCATCGATGTCGATTGCCTGCCGCTACTCGACGTGCCGGTGCCCGGCGCCCACGACATCATCGGCGACCGCGCCTTCGGCGAAACGCCGGACGTGGTGATCGCGCTCGGCCGCGCGGTCTGCCGCGGCTTGCGCGCCGGCGGTGTCATGCCCATCGTCAAACATATTCCCGGCCACGGCCGCGCCCGCTCGGACAGCCATCTCGAACTGCCGGTGGTCGATGCGCCGCTGACTGACTTGCGCGCCACCGATTTCGCGCCGTTCAAGGCGCTGGCGGGCGAGGCCGCCTGGGCGATGACGGCCCATGTCGTCTATTCCGCCATCGACGCCTCCGCGCCGGCTACTCTATCGGCCAAGGTGATCGGCGAGGTGATTCGCGGCGAGATCGGCTTCGACGGGCCGCTGATCTCTGACGATCTCTCGATGAAGGCGCTGTCGGGCGACTTTGCCAGCCGCACCAAGGGCGCGCTCGCCGCCGGCTGCGATCTTGTCCTCCATTGCAATGGCGACATGGCGGAGATGACGGCAGTTGCCGGCGCCTGCGCGCCGGTCACGGAGCAGGCCGCCGCCCGCTTGGCGCGCGCCGCTGCCGCTGTGGCAAAGCCGGCGCCGGTCGATCGCAGCGCTTTGCTCGCGCAAGTCGAAAGCCTGCTTAGCGCCACGGCGCGCAGCTAATGTTCGGCATGGACCTGCAGCCGATTTTCTACGGCATCTCGGTCTGGGCGCTGCCGGTGATCTTCGCCATCACCTTGCACGAAGCGGCGCACGGCTACGCCGCCCTGCAGTTCGGCGACGACACCGCCAAGCGTATGGGGCGGCTGTCGCTCAACCCTCTGCGCCATATCGACCGCTTCGGCACCATCATCCTGCCGGCGATCCTGCTGCTGATCCGCGCCCCCTTCCTGTTCGGCTACGCCAAGCCGGTGCCGGTCAATTTCGGCCGCCTGGGCAAACCGAAACGCGACATGATCTGGGTCGCGGCCGCCGGGCCCCTGACCAATGTGGCGCTCGCCATCGTTTCGGCCCTGCTGCTCTACGTGACCGAGTTCTTGCCCGGCACGGTCGCCCCCTGGGCTGTGGACAACTTGCAAAACTCGGTGCAGATCAACGCGGTCCTGGCGGTTTTCAACATGATTCCGATCCCGCCGCTCGACGGCGGACGGGTGCTCACCGGCCTGTTGCCGCTGCCTTTGGCGATCCGCTACGCGCGTTTGGAACGCTTTGGCATGTTCGTCCTGATCGGCGCGCTGTTCATCCTGCCGCTGCTGGGCAAACAAATAGGCGCGAATCTCGATATTTTTCCCTGGCTGATGGGGCCTCCGGTGGATTATCTCATCAGGTTCATCGCTTACATCACGGGCCTATCCCCGTGACCTCGTTCACTTTCTGGACGCCGCACGCGCCCCTATGATCGCTCCCGCCGAAACTGAGCCGCACCAGCCCGTCGATCCGCAGGCGGTGGACGCGCTCGTCACCGAAAGCCAACTGCTCGTCGATCTCGACGGCTTCGAGGGGCCGATCGACGTTTTGCTGGCGCTCGCGCGCGATCAGAAAGTCGATCTGACCAAGATCTCGATTCTGCAGCTCGCCGACCAGTATCTCGCCTTCGTCGCGCGGGCGAGCAAAGTGCGCCTCGAACTGGCCGCCGACTATCTCGTCATGGCCGCCTGGCTTGCCTATCTGAAATCGCGCCTGCTGCTGCCCGAGCCCGCCGTCGACGACGAACAGCCGACCGGCGCCGAGATGGCCGCCGCGCTCGCCTTCCAACTCCGGCGTCTCGAATCGATGCAGGATGCCGGCGCGCGGCTGTTCGCGCGGTCGCTTTTGGGCCGTGACGTCTTTGCGCGCGGTTTGCCGGAGAAGGTCGAAGTGGTCTCGACGATCCATTTCGAGACCAAACTTTACGACCTGCTGCGCGCCTACGGCGACATCCGCAACAAGACAGATGCGGCGGCGCCGCTTGAGATCGCTCAAGCCGAACTTTACTCGGTCGAGGTCGCGCTCGAACGGCTGCGTGATCTGCTCGGCCGCATGCCCGATTGGCAGACGCTGTCCTCCTTCCTACCGGCCGGCCTGCAAGACAGCCTGGTGATGCGCTCGGCGCTTGCCGCTAACTTCGTCGCTGTGCTCGAATTGGTGCGCGAAGGCAAACTAATGCTGCGCCAGTCGGGCTTCTACGAGCCGATCTTCGTGCGCCAATCCGATGAGGCGACGCTGGCCGATTTTGCCAAGTCCGCCGCCGACGATCAGGCCGAAACCGACAAATACGACGCCGAACATTCTGTCTCCAAACAAGAAGACAAGCCGAATGAGTGACACCGATCCGCAAGAGAACGAGATGGCGCCAGCTGAGCAGCAAGAGGGCGAGCAACCCGTTGCACAGACCGTCGAGCAAGAGGGGACCGACCCGCAACTCGTGCGCTTGCTCGAAGCTGTGCTCTTCGCGTCGGGCGAGCCGCTTGACGAATCGGTCATCGCCACACGCCTTCCGGAAGGCACCGATGTGCCGGCGCTAATCGCCGAGCTGGTAGCGGTCTATGCGAGTCGCGGCGTGAATTTGGTGCAGGCCGGCGGCTTGTGGATGTTCCGCACCGCCGAGGACCTGGCGCCGATGATGCGCGTCTACGCGACACAGGCGCGCAAGCTGTCGCGCGCCGCCATCGAGACCCTGGCAATCTGCGCCTATCATCAGCCGATCACGCGCGCCGAGATGGAAGAAATTCGCGGCGTCGGCCTCAGCAAGGGCACGATCGACATGCTGTTCGAGCAGGGCTGGATCATGCCGCGCGGCCGCCGCCAGACGCCGGGCAAGCCTGTCACCTGGGGCACCACGGAAAAATTCCTCGTCGATTTCGGCATCGACAGCCTCGAAGCACTGCCGGGCATGGACGAACTGAAGGCCGCCGGCCTGCTCGACAAGCGCCCGGCGATCCAGATCACCGATGCGGCGCTGCCCTTCACCGACGACGAAATTCCGCAAGGCGAGAACGGCGAGGGCAACCCACTCGCCGAAGATGACCGCCTGATGGAAGATGCCGCCGCCGATTTCGATCATGGCGCACCGGTCATCGCCAAGAGCGATGAAGAAGCGAGCGAAGGCGACGACGAGTCCGATGAGGACGATGAAGATGCCGATGGCGACGACTCGGACGATGACGAGTCGGATGACGATGATGACGAAGACGATGAGGACGATGACTTCGACGACGACGATGATGAAGAAGAAGAATCGGACGACGACGAAGATGAGGACGACGCGCCGAAGAAGCCCGACGCCTGAGCCGATCTTTCCTCACGGTCTTCTTACTGTCCGTTAGCTATTAATACTCTTGCTGACGGCGCGATTCGGTCATTCCGAGAGTTTGCCTCCGGTGCGAGGATGGAAGTTGCGATTAATTCGCAAGCCATATCCGCCCCATCCGCCGGAGAGTCGTCATGCGTTCGCTGCGCGCCCGTAGCCTGTTCGGGCTTCCCATGCTGTTTGCCGCTGTCCTGTCGTTCGCCGCGCCGTCGCGCGCGCAGGACACGGTCAATCTCTACACCGCGCGCCATTACGACTCCGATCAGCAGCTCTATGCCGAGTTCACCAAGCAGAGCGGCATCAAGATCAATGTCGTGCAAGCGGGCGGCAACGAACTGATCCAGCGTATCGAGCGCGAAGGCGCCAATAGCCCGGGCGACATCCTGATGGCGGCGGATGCCGCCGTGATCGGTCGTGCTCATGCGCGCAACCTGTTCCGCCAGGTCGATTCCGATGCGTTAAAGGCAGCGATCCCGGCGAACCTGCGTGAGCCGAACGGCTATTGGTTTGGCTTCACCACGCGCGCCCGCGTCATCATGTACAACAAGGCGCTGATCAAGCCCGAGCAGCTTTCGACCTACGAGGATCTCGCCGATCCCAAGTGGAAGGGCAAGCTGCTCGTCAACAGCTCGGCCGTGACCTACAACCAATCGCTCGTCGCCGCGATGATCGCGCAGCATGGCATCGCCGAGACCGAGACATGGGCGAGGGGCATCGTCGCCAACATGGCGCGCGCGCCGAAGGGCGGCGACACCGACCTGATCGGCGCCGTCTACAAGGGCGAGTTTCGGCTCGCGGTAGCCAACACCTACTATCTCGGCAACATCATCAAATCCAATCCAGGCGTGCCGATCCTCGATTACATCGGCGTCTATTTCCCGAACCAGACGGGCGAGGGATGGGCCGGCCGCGGCGCCCATGTGAACGTCTCGGGCGCCGGCGTGCTGCGCTATGCCCCCAACCGCCGCGCAGCGGTGAAGTTCCTCGAATTCCTCGCCACGCCGGAGGCGCAGCGCGTTTTCGCTGACGGCAATTCGGAATATCCGGTGGTGGCGGGCGTCGCGCCGGCCGAGCGCGTGAAGGCCTTCGGCAGCTTCAAGATGGATCAAGTGAACATCAGCCAGATCGGCAAGAACAACCTCGACGCGGTGCGCCTGATGGACCGCGTGGGCTGGCAATAATTCGATCGGATTGATGCAGATCAGAGCGGCGATCCGTGATCGCCATTCTCCTCTCAGCTAGCGGATTGCGCGGGCGGTCAGATAGGAAAGGTTTAGCTGCTGATTAGAATCTGTTGCGGTTTTACAAATAATTGCTTTGCCACGCCAGATTTGCTCCGGTAGACGAAGAGGGACGAGCAATTAAGACGCGCTCGCAACTGATAGAATAATAAAAATACAACTCGACCTAGAGGATACAAGATGCACATGACTCGCAATTTCTTTGCTGCTGCACTGTTCGGCGCGAGCCTCATCGCCGCCACGGCGGCATCCGCACAAGGCGTCGTCAATCTCTATTCCGGTCGCCATTACGAGGCCGATCAGCAGCTTTACGAGCAGTTCACCAAGCAGACCGGCATCAAGGTCAATGTCGTGCAGGCGAGCGGCAACGAGTTGATCACCCGCATCGAGCGCGAAGGCGCCAACAGCCCGGGCGACCTGTTCTTCGCTGAGGACGCCGGCGTTCTCGGCCGGGTCCAGTCGAAAGGATTGTTCCAGCCGGTCGTCTCGCCGGTGCTGGAAAAGGCGATCCCGGCGAATTTGCGAGAGTCCAACGGCCATTGGTTCGGCCTCAGCACCCGTGCGCGCGTGATCATGTATCACAAGGACCGCGTGAAACCCGAGCAGCTGTCGACCTACGAGGATCTCGCCGATCCCAAGTGGAAGGGCAAAATTCTCGTGCGCTCGTCGAGCAACGTCTACAACCAGTCGCTCGTCGTCTCGATCATGGAAGCCGACGGCGCGGCGAAGGCCGAGGCCTGGGCCAAGGGCATCGTCGCCAACATGGCGCGCGAGCCGAAGGGTGCTGACCGCGATCAGATCACGGCGATGATGGCGGGCGAGGGCGATCTTGCCATCTCCAACACCTATTACGTCGGCCATCTCATCGCCGCCGGCAAGCCAGGGGAATATGACAAGCTCGGCCTGTTCTTCCCCAACCAGAAGGGCGCCGGCTCGGACGGACGCGGCACGCACGTCAACATCAGCGGTATCGGGGTGCTCAAGTATGCGCCGAACAAAGCCAACGCCGTGAAGTTCGTCGAGTTTCTGACGACGCCGGAGGCGCAGAAAGTTTTCGCCGCCGCGAATTTTGAATATCCGGTGCGTAGCGATGCCGAGATTTCGCCGGTCATCGCCAAGTACGGCACGTTCAAAGGCGATCCGCTGAATGTCTCGGTGCTGGCCGAAAAGAACGGCGAAGCGGTCAAATTGCTCGACCGCGCCGGCTGGAAATAACCTCAAGGGCGGTCGGGCCGCAGGCTCTACCGCCCTTTAATTTGACTATTGGCGGGCCATAACCGAATAAACTATCTGTTCAATCAAATCAGTTATTTTGCTTAGGACGACGGGCGGTTACATAAGATCTCAGGACAGCAATTGCGAAGCACTTGCAAAGCTAAGGACCTCTTCGGCAAAGATCGCCGGCGAGGTTAGAGGTCGGTGGCAGGCTCGGCGTTGGCGTTTCCCTGTGGCTCTCTCTCCAGTGGATATGCTTTCTACCGCCGTTGGGTGGCCAGCCACCGATAAGAGGGGGGCGCCAGTAGGCGCTCCCCTCCATTTCATGTTCGTCTCCGCGCCAAGCCGTCGCCAGGTGCCAAAGTTTCGATGACCAGTTCAAGCCTCCGAGAGTCCGCCGTGCCCATTCCCAAGGGTCACCGCCGTTTGAGCGGTTGGACGGCCTTCACCTTCGTCATGGCGGCGCTGATCGCCTTGCCGATCCTGGTGGTGCTGTCCTACGTCTTCGTGCCGAGTCACGGCATTTGGCAGCATCTGGCGAGCACAGTTCTTCCCGGCTACATCACCACATCGCTTTGGCTGATGATCGGCGTCGGCATCGGCGCGACGGTGATCGGCGTCGGCACGGCCTGGCTCGTCACGCTCTGCGAGTTTCCCGGCCGCCGCCTGTTCGAATGGGCGCTGCTGCTGCCCATGGCGATTCCGGCCTATGTCATCGCCTATACTTACACAGGCCTGTTGGATTTCGCCGGCCCGCTGCAAAGCCTGCTGCGTGAACTGACCGGCTGGAAGCACGGTGACTATTGGTATCCGGACGTGCGCAGCTTGCCGGGCGCCATCGTCATGCTCACGCTGGTGTTGTACCCCTACGTCTATCTGCTGGCCCGCGCCGCTTTCCTCGAGCAATCGGTCTGCGTGCTCGAAGTCAGCCGCACGCTGGGCTGCGGCCCGTGGCGCTGCTTTTCCGCTGTCGCCGTGCCGCTGGCCCGTCCGGCGATCGCCGCCGGCGTGACGCTGGTCCTGATGGAGACGCTGAACGACTTCGGCACCGTGCAATATTTCGGCGTCAACAGCTTCACCGCGGGCATCTACCGCACCTGGATGGGCATGGGCGAGCCGGCGGCCGCGGCGCAACTGGCGGCGGTCCTGACGCTGTTCATCGGCCTTTTGGTGCTGCTCGAGCGCCTGACGCGCGGGCGCGGCAAGGTGCATCACACCACGAGCAAATACCGCCAGTTGCCGCGCTATCGTCTGAACGGACATCATGCGGCGCTTGCAGTGCTGGCCAACGGCCTGCCGGTGCTGATCGGCTTCGTGATTCCGGCCGTCGTGCTTTCGATGTGGGCCTGGCAGACCGGCCCGCGCATCATCGACGCACGCTTCTACGCCGAGGCGCGCAATAGTTTTGTCCTGGCGAGCTTGGCGGCGGTCTTCGCCGTCGCCATCGCCATGATCATGGCCTATGGCCTGCGGCTGCGCCGCTCGCGCGCCACGACCTATGCCACGCGCATCGCCGCCATGGGTTACGGCGTGCCCGGCGCGGTGATCGCGGTCGGCGTGCTGATCCCGCTGTCGCAGTTCGACACGTGGATCAACGATTTCACCGTCGCCCAGTGGGACGTGCGGGTCGGCCTGGTGCTGAGCGGCACGGTCGTCGCCGTGCTGTTCGCCTACATGGTCCGATTCCTCGCCGTGTCTTTCAATGCCATCGAGGCGAGTCTCGGCAAGGTGACGATCCATATGGACGACGCGGCGCGCACGCTCGGCCATCGGCCATTGGCCACTTTGCTTCAAGTGCATCTGCCGATCACCAAGGGTAGCCTGCTGACGGCGGCGATCCTCGTCTTCGTCGACGTGATGAAGGAATTGCCGGCCACCTTGCTGCTGCGACCGTTCAATTTTGACACTCTGGCGATCCGCGCCTATCAATTGGCCTCCGACGAGCGGCTCGCCGATGCGGCGGCACCGTCTTTGGCCATCGTGGCTGTCGGCATCGTGCCGGTGATCATGCTATCGATCGCCATCGCCAAATCGCGCCCCGGTTCGGAAGCGACAGAACAAGAACGCATCGCCGAATCGGTGATGGATAAGAGCGTGATGGAGCGAGCGTGAGCGACGACATTCTCAAACTGGAAGGCGTGAGCCATGCCTTCGGCAATACCCACGTGCTTGATAACGTCACCATCGACGCCAAGCCCGGAGAACTGCTCTGCCTGCTCGGTCCCTCCGGCTGCGGCAAGACCACCGCGCTTCGACTGGCCGCCGGCATCGAGGAATTGCAGCAGGGCCGCATCACCTTGTCCGGTCAGACCGTCGCCGCGCCGGGCCTGCATGTGCCGCCCGAGCGGCGCAGCGTCGGCATGGTGTTCCAGGACTACGCGCTATTTCCCCATCTCAGCATCCTGCGCAACGTGCAGTTCGGCTTGTCCGACCTCGACGCCGCCGCCAAACGCCAACGCGCCGGCGAGGTGTTGGAGCAGGTCGGCATGAGCGCCTATGGCGAGAGCTATCCGCATATGCTGTCGGGCGGCCAGCAGCAGCGCGTGGCGCTGGCCCGCGCGCTGGCGCCCAAGCCGCGCGTGCTGCTGCTCGACGAGCCGTTCTCCGGCCTCGATTCCAACTTGCGCGCCCACATCCGCGACGAAACGCTGCATGTGGTGAAGGATAGCGGCACGACGACGCTGATCGTCACCCACGATCCGGAAGAGGCCATGTATATGGCCGACCGCATCGTCGTGATGAACGAAGGTCGCGTCGAGCAGATCGACATTCCCGATAAGCTCTACACCGCGCCCGCCAACGCCTTCGTCGCCACCTTCTTCAGCTCGATCAACCGGCTCGAAGGCGTCGTGCGCGCCAAAATGGTGGCGACGCCGTTCGGTCTCATATCGGCGCCCGATCTCGGCGACGGCACGCCTGTCGAAGTGCTGATGCGGCCCGAGGCTTTGCGCGTCACGCCGTTGGACGGCGCCTTGCCCGAGGGCGCCGCGAGCGCCCATGTGCTCGACGCCCGCATGCTGCGCCGCGCCAGCTTCATCCATCTCTGCTTCGGCGGCTTCGAAGGCCAGCATCTGCATTTCCATTCGCGCGTGCCAGGCCGCTACATGCCCAAGATCGGCGATCACGTTGCTGTCACATTGGAGCGGGCCCAGACCTTCGTGTTCCCGCTGCGCCAAAAGAGCCGCTAAACCGGCATTTTACAGGACTGCCGCAGCCGTCCTGTGACGGGTCTCATCCCATTGCCTGCATTGCGGGATTCGCCGCGTTCTGCCATCATGCGCGCCTTGCCGGACCGGGGTTCCCCCGCCTGGCCGAACGGAGTGCGGCATGAACTTCGGCATTTGGGAAATCGTCCTCATTCTATTGGTCGGCGCGATTATATTCGGCGCCGGCAAGTTGCCGACCGTCATGGGCGACCTCGGCAAGGGCATCAAGAATTTCAAGTCGAGCCTCGGCGGCTCGGTTGACGCTTCGGCGGGTAAGCCGTCGGACGAACGCACGCCGCCCAGCGCATAAGCGCGGTGGCTTTCAACAAGGAGTAGCGATGATGGGCCTCAGCATTTGGCATCTTCTGATCGTCTTGCTGGCAGTCGTGATCATTTTCGGCTTCGGCAAGTTGCCGCGCGTGATGGGCGACCTCGGAAAAGGCATCAAGAACTTCAAGGAAGGCATCAAGGACGATGCCGCTCCGACATCGACCGTGACCGACGCCAAGCCGGTCGAATCGAAGGTCACCGACAAAGACCCGGCCTCCAAGGTCTAAGACCAGTCCGCCGACTTTCGGCGCGAGTACCCCGTCATGTTCGATATCGGTTGGATGGAAATGCTGGTGATCGCCGTCGTGGCGATCCTGGTCATTGGCCCGAAGGACCTGCCGAAAGTCTTGCACACGGTCGGCCAATGGATGGCACGTGCCCGTAGCGTCGCGCGCAACTTCCAGGACCAAATGGAAGAGATGGCGCGCCAGTCCGGGGTCGACGACGTGCGCAAGGAAATCTCCAATTCGATCCACGGATTTGATCCGGCCGCCCGTCTCAAGAACGCGATCGACCCGACCGGCGAGATGGACGCGCAGATGAAGGCGATGACCGATGTCGGTAGCCTCGATCCGACGGCGGCGCAACTTGCGCCGAAAAGCGCGGAGGAGGTGGCGGTCGCCAATGCCGATGCCGAAGCCGGGATCGCGCCGCCCGCCGCCAATCCGCGCGCGCTGCCGGACGATCTGATCGCCGAGGACAAGAAGCCCGAAGCGCCGCTTGAGCCGGGCCAGACGTCCTACAAAGGGCCTTCCCCGTAATGAGCGAGACGAGCGAGAATCCAGACGACAACAAGATGCCGCTGCTCGCGCATCTGATCGAGCTGCGCAACCGCCTGATGTATTCCATCGCGGCGTTGCTCGTCTGTTTTGTCGGCTGCTATTTTTTCGCTGAGGATATCTTCGGCTTCCTGGTCAAGCCCCTGGCCATCGCCTACGGCGACCAGCAGGGCGCGCGGCTGATCTATACCGGCCTGACCGAAACCTTCTTCACCTATGTGAAGATCGCCTTGTGGGCCGGCTTCTGCATCGCCTTTCCGGTCATTGCCACGCAGATCTACATGTTTGTGGCGCCAGGTCTCTACAAACACGAGAAGAAGGCCTTCCTGCCGTTCCTCATCGCGACGCCGATCCTGTTCTTCGCCGGCGCGGCGCTCGTTTACTACTTCATCTTCCCGCTCGCCTGGCACTTCTTCCTCAGCTTCCAGACCAGCGGTGCCGAGACCAACTTGCCGATTCAGTTGGAAGCCAAGGTTTCCGAGTATCTGTCCCTCGTCATGGGCTTTATCTTCGCCTTCGGCCTGTCGTTCCAGCTGCCGGTGGTGCTGACGCTGCTGGCCCGTATCGGCATCGTCAATTCCAAGATGCTCGCCAGCAAGCGCAAATACGCCTTCCTCGGTATCCTGATCGTCGCGGCGATCATCACGCCGCCGGACGTCATGAGCCAGTTGGCGCTGACCGCGCCAGTCTATCTGCTCTATGAAATCTCGATCCTGACCAGCCGGATGATCGAGCGCGACCGCGCCGCCCGCGAGGCGGCCGAAGAGGCGGAATACGGCTCCTAAAGGCCGACTCTAGACGGCGATTCGCGTGAGGCCTATAAGTGCCGACCCGAACAACGAGCCCCTGACGCCGCCATGCACGACATTAAGCCGATCCGCGAAAATCCCGCCGCCTTCGACGCCGCTTTGGCGCGGCGCGGCCTTGCGCCCTTGTCGCCGCAGATCCTGGCGCTCGATGCCGCGCGCCGCGAGACGCTGACCAGCGCCCAGGCGATCCAGACCGAGCGCAACCAGCTCTCCAAGGAGATCGGCGCCCGCAAATCAAAGGGCGAGGACGCCAGCGACATTCTCGCCGCCGTCGCCAAGAGCAAGGACGCGCAGGCCGCCGCCGAGGCCAAGGCTGGCGAAGAGCAGGCCGCGCTCGATACCATGCTCGCCACCATTCCCAACCTGCCGGCGGATGACGTGCCGGCGGGCAAGGACGAAAACGATAACGTCGAGCGCCATAAGCATGGCGAGCCGGCCACCTTCGCCTTCAAAGCCAAGGAGCATGGTGATCTCGGCGTCGCTCTCGGCATGATGGACTTCGAAAAAGCGGCCAAGATCTCCGGCGCGCGCTTCGTTGTGCTCTCCGGGCAATTGGCGCGTCTTGAACGGGCCTTGGGCCAGTTCATGCTCGATCTGCAGACCGGCGAACAGCACGGCTACCGCGAAGTGCGGCCGCCGGTGCTGGTGCGCGACCATGCCCTGTTCGGCACCGGCCAGTTGCCGAAGTTCGCCGACGACCTGTTCAAGACCTCAGCCGACCTCTGGCTGATCCCGACCGCCGAAGTGCCACTGACCAATCTGGTGCGCGAGTCGATTCTCGACGAGGCCGTTCTGCCGATGCGCGTCACTGCCTTGACCCAATGTTTCCGCGCCGAAGCCGGCGCGGCCGGCAAGGACACGACCGGCATGATCCGCCAGCATCAGTTCGACAAGGTCGAGTTGGTCAGCATCACCACGCCGGAACAGTCCGACGCCGAGCATGAGCGCATGCTCGGATGTGCTGAGGAGGTGCTGAAACGCCTCGGCCTGCCGTATCGCGTCATCACGCTGAGCACCGGCGACATGGGCTTCTCGGCGCGCAAGACTTATGACATCGAGGTCTGGCTGCCGGGCCAAAACCGCTATCGCGAAATTTCCAGCTGCTCGAACTGCGGCGACTTCCAGGCCCGCCGCATGGACGCGCGCTTCAAGGCCAAGGGCGAGAAGGGCACCCGGTTCGTGCATACGCTCAACGGTTCCGGCCTCGCGGTCGGCCGCACGCTGATCGCCGTGATGGAAAACTACCAGGACGCGGACGGCAACATTCGCGTTCCCGAGGCGTTGAAACCCTACATGGGCGGCATCGACCTCATAAAAGCCGCCAATTAGGCAGGGAACGCAATATGGCCGGTACAGCGACGCGTAAAGCCTCCTCGAAGGCCCCCTCCAAGAGCCTCCGCATCCTCATCTCGAACGACGACGGCATCCAGTCGCCGGGGATCAAGGCGCTGACCCGCGTGGCGCAGCTGCTGTCCGACGACGTCTGGGTGGTGGCGCCGGAAGTCGAGCAGAGCGCCGCCAGCCACTCGCTCACCGTGCGCCGGCCGCTGCGCGTCAAGAAACTGGCGCCGCGCCGTTTCGCCGTCGACGGCACGCCGACCGATTGCGTCATGCTCGCCGTGCTGCAAATCCTGGAAGACAAGGCGCCCGATCTGGTGCTGTCCGGCTTCAACAACGGCAGCAATCTCGCCGAGGACATCGCCCATTCCGGCACCGTCGCCGCCGCCTCCATGGGGGCCGTGCTCGGCATCCGCGCCATGGCGCTCAGCCAGGTCACGACGCAGGGCCAGAAGACCAAATGGACGACGGCGGAGACGCTGGCGCCGGACTTGATCCGCAAGCTGCTCCGCATGAGCTGGGCGGGCGACAGCCTGATCAACGTCAATTTTCCCGATCTGGTGACGGCCTCCGTCAAGGGTGTCACGGTCACGCATCAGGGCCGTCGCCGGGTGCGCGAGACCATCACGCAGTCGTCGGATCCGTTCGGTCGGCCTTACTACTGGATCGGTGGGCCGCGCACCGAAAAGAGCGCCAGCAAGGTCAGCGACATCACCGCCATCAATGAATGCTGCGTTTCCGTGACCCCATTGCGTCTCGACCTCACACAAGAGAAGATGCTGCGTAACATGCGTAAGGCTCTCGGATGATTCAGCAGCGTACAGTGTTATGAGCAAGCGGGGCCCGGCAGGGGGCGAGCCCCGCGTGATCCGGCTCCTGATGGAGCTCCGGCGGCTCGGCGTCACCGACGCCGCCGTGCTCGGGGCCATCGAGCGCGTGCCGCGCGAAAAATTCGTGCTGCCGCAATTCCTCGACCAGGCCTACGAGAACATCGCCCTGCCGATCGGCGAGGGCCAGACGATCAGCCAGCCGATCGTCGTTGCCCTTATGACGCAAGCGCTCGAACTCAATGACCGCTGCAAGGTGCTCGAAGTCGGCACTGGCTCGGGCTATCAGACCGCCGTGCTTGCGCCGCTTTGCCGCCGCGTCTATTCCATCGAACGGCATAAAAGCCTTCTCAAGACCACCGAAGCGCGCTTTCGCGAGCTGCGCCTGACCAATGTGACCGCCATCGCCGGCGACGGCTCGCGCGGCTGGCCCGAGCAGGCGCCGTTCGACCGCATTATGGTCACCGCCGCCGGCACTAAGTTGCCAGAAGCCTTGATCGCCCAACTCGCCATCGGTGGTGTGATGATCGTACCGGTCGGCAGCCGCAGCTCCGACCAGGAGGTCCTGCGCATCCGCCGCACGCCGGAGGGATATACCCAGGAACCGCTGTTCCCCGTCCGTTTCGTGCCGCTGGTCAGCGATTCGGAAGAAAAGCGGGCCTAGCCGCACGCCCATTGCCGCAACCCCGGCGCTTCCCTAGAATCTTCGGCATGACCGCGCTTCGCCCCCACACCGGACTGATCCTGCTGCTTTGCGCCGCCGCTGCCTTGTCGGCTTGCGCGCGCAAGGGCGGTCCGGCGCCGCTGGATGACCGCAGCGCCATGTATTTCGGGCGCGGCACGGCGGTGCCGATTGCGCGTCCTGCCTCCGAACGCCCGCCGGTCAGCAAGGCCGCCGCCCAGTTCACCACGGCGGGCACCGTCACCGTGCAATCCGGCGACACGCTCTACGGCCTGTCGCGCCGCACCAATGTGCCGATCCGCGCCATCATTAATGCCAACAACATCGCGCCGCCCTATGTGCTGCGCGTCGGCCAGACGTTGACTCTGCCGCGCCAGGCCTTCCACCAGGTGGCGACCGGCGATTCGGTCGCCAGCATCGCGCGCGCTTACGGCGTCAGCGCCCAGGAGCTGGTGCGCCTCAACGACATCGAAGCGCCCTATGTGATTTATGTCGGCCAGCCGGTGCTGCTGCCGACGACGACCGGCGGCCAGACCGTCGCGACCAACGCGGCCGTCGTCGCCAGCTTGCCGCGCCCGCCGGCACAGCCGCAGGGGCAGGGAAGCGTCGGCGGATCGTCGAGCGTCACCTCCGTCTCGCCTAACCTGAATGCGGATCCCATCGAAGCGCCCGGCGCGCCTTCGTCGTCCGCATCGTCGCCCGGCCCGGTGGCCTCCTTGCCGCAGGCCGCCGCGCCGCCGCCCGAAGCGCCGATTACCGCGCCGGCTGCCGCCTTCATCTGGCCGGTCCAGGGCAATGTGCTGTCAGGCTACGGCCCCAAGGCAGGCGGGCTTTACAACGAAGGCATCAACATTGCTGTGCCACAGGGCACGCCAGTGCGCGCCTCGCAAGACGGCGAAGTGGTCTATGTCGGCAACGAATTGCGCGGCTACGGCAATCTCCTGCTGCTGCGCCATCCCAACGGCTGGGTGACCGCTTACGCCCACAACGAGACACTGCTGGTGCAGCGCGGCGACAAGGTGCGGCGCGGCCAGGCCATTGCCCGCGCCGGATCCAGCGGCAGCGTCGATGCGCCGCAGGTGCATTTCGAGATGCGCCAGGGCACCCGTTCGGTCGATCCGACGCGCTATCTGGCGGGCCAAGGCGTCACCGAGCGCATCGCCGCCGGCGGCTAGCGGGCGATCGGAATCGCCGCGACGAAACTGGCCTGCTCGTAATCGGTGATCAGCGCGTCGATCTGCAGCCGCCACGATCCTGGCAGCGCGAATTCCGGCCCGGTCAGCCGGTAATGCCCGTCGCCCATCTTCTGCAATGCCCGTCCCAGTCCGTCGATGCCGGCAAGCTCGTGGCCCAGCGCGACTTTGACCTCGAGCGGGGAGAAGGGGCGTCCTTCGCTGGTAACGAAGCGCACGTCGAGCTGGTTGCGTCCGGCGACGGCCGGATCGACGGTGATCAGCGCCATGCGTCCGCCGCGTGCCGTCACCACCGTGCTGTAGCCGCGCAGCGCTTCGCCATGGTCGTGGCTCATGTGCTCGCTAAGCGAGCGTGGCGGCACGGTCTGCGACAGCAGCGCCGTGACCGCCAGGATGGCGAGCCCGATGGCGATCTCGCCGCGAATCGCGCCGGCGAGAAGCGTCTCCGTGCCGCTCGCGGCTTGTCGCAAGGCCGGCGTCAGGCGGAATTTGTTGTTTGCCGCCATGGCGAGCAAGACGGCGACCAGTAGCAGTTTCACCAGCAGGATCGCGCCATAGCGGCTGTCGGCGAAGGCGCTCCAGCTTTGCAACTGCACGGCGGCGAGGAGCGCGCCGCACAGCAGGAGCAGCGGCACGGTCCAACTCATGGCCCGCGAGAAGGCGGAAATGCGCGGCAGGCTGCCTTTGTTGCGATGTCGGACCGCCCGCAACAACGGCATGAACGACCCGAGCCAGAGACCGGCGACGGCGACATGCAGGGCCAGGGCCGGGGCCGTCATCCAGCGCGGCTGCGCCGTCGCCGCATGGCCGGAGAGGACGAAGGAAAGGACGGCGAGACCCAGGCCGCCAAGCGCCAGCGGCAGGAACAGGCCTTGCCGCGCCTTACTCGTGCCGGT
>CANJIM010000052.1 GCA_947474495.1 Rhodospirillaceae bacterium | reverse complement strand
GGCTCGAATCTGCTCGTCGGCATTCATCGCGAAGCGGGTATGGTCCTAGATCTATCGACGCCCTTCGGGCCCTATGGCAAGGTGAGGCGCATGTCCATCCGCACTCCAAAAACGGCCCTGTCCATCGGCCAAGAGATCATGGCCCGCGCCGACTATTTGGCGCGCTGGAGCGACATGAACGGTGGCTTGGCCTGCGCCTATCTGAGCCAGGCACACCGGGCAACTGCAAAACAATTGCGCCAATGGATGACCGAAGCAGGGCTGCGCGCCTCGGTCGATGCCCTCAACAACGTCGTCGGCCGCTGGGCCAGCGAAGATCCGAACGCCAAGACGCTCATCATCGGCTCCCATTACGACACTGTGCGCGATGCTGGCCGTTACGCCGGCAGACTCGGCATTCTATTGCCGATCGCCGTCGTCGCGCGCCTCAAAGCCGAAGACCACGCCCTGCCGTTCCATCTCGAAATCATAGCCTTTTCCGACGAGGAAGGTGCGCGATTCGGCACCACCTATCTCGGCAGCAGCGCCGTCGCCGGCAGTTTCGATCCAGCCGTGCTCGCCACCAAGGACAAGGACGGCATCACTCTCGCCGAGGCGCTGCGCGACGCCGGCCTGCCGGCGGATGAAATTCCGGACTCGGTGCGCAAGCCTGCAGACCTGCTGGGCTATCTGGAAATATATATCGAGCAGGGCCCTGTGCTGCTCAATGCCGGTCTGCCGCTAGGCGTGGTGACAGCAATCACCGGCGCCGTGCGCCGC
The DNA here is from genome assembly GCA_947474495.1 of Rhodospirillaceae bacterium. Taxonomy (GTDB): domain Bacteria; phylum Pseudomonadota; class Alphaproteobacteria; order SMXQ01; family SMXQ01; genus CAMAVH01. The sequence goes on along the minus strand of CANJIM010000052.1, from coordinate 24,008 downwards.
AAAATAACGATCACGGGCGAGTCGGGTCATGCCGGCACCGTGCCGATGGGCTATCGTCGCGACGCAGCAGCAGCGGCGGCCGAAATCATCCTCGCCGTCGAAAAAATTTGCTCCTCCATACCCGGCCTCGTCGGCACGACGGGCCAACTCGCCGTGCCGGACGGGGCGGCCAACGTCATTCCCGGTCGCTGCGAGCTGAGCCTCGACATCCGCGCCGGCGATGACACCGTCCGCAACGATGCCTTGGCCGATATCGAACGCGAGATGGAGGCCATCGCCGCCCGCCGCAAAGTGACGATCAATAGCGTCGACCTCCTGCGTACGCCGGCCGTCACCTGCGCGCCAGCCATGCTCAAGCGAATCGCCGACGCTACGGTCAAAGCTGGGGTGCCGGTCCACAGCCTGCCGAGTGGTGCGGGGCATGACGCCGTCATGTTCGGGAGCATCACCGACGTCGGCATGCTGTTCGTGCGCTGCGGTAACGGCGGCATCAGCCAGAGTCCGCGCGAGACCATCATCGCCGAGGATGCCGAGCTGGCGGCGCAAGTCTTGCGCGAGATTCTGTTGAGCTATTCCTCATAAGCATTTCCAGGATTATGGACGCTCGGCAAGGAGGCCACCATCCCGGCCAATCTCCCGAACCGCTAACAATTGTTGCCGATAGACTGCGGCGCAGGGGCTGGTCGTATGGGTCGATTCGGCTATGATGCGGCGAAGCGGCCAGTAATATATTCAGGAGACGTGACGATGGCGACCCAGGTGACCGGCAAAAAGTTCAATGTCGGCGGCGTGCTGATGGACCGGCCGTTCAAGATTCGCCGGCTCGGCCATTTCGGCATCAATGTCGTCGACATGGAAAAGGGCAAACGCTTCTACCGCGACCTGCTCGGCTTTCGCATCGTCGACGTCCGCGATCCGCTCGGCGGCAAGCCCAAGCCCGACGCCATCAAGGACTTCGGGGACCATCACGGCTACTTCTTCCGCTATCAGTCCGATCACCATGCCTTCGTGCTCTACAACCACAATGTCCGCGGCGCGATGGATCGTCTCGGCCGTTGGCGCAAGGATGTGACCGTCAACCAGATAACCTGGCAGGTGCAGAGCCTGGAGGAAGTCGTCGAAGCCGACAAATGGCTGGCTGAGGGCGGCAACAACATGGTACGGCGCGGCCGCGATATGCCCGGTTCGAACTGGCACACCTACCTGATGGATCCGGACTGGTTCCAGAACGAGCTTTACTACGGCATCGAGCAGATCGGTTGGGACGGCTACTCCAAGCCGCATACCATGCACGATGGCGAGTATCACGAATTCCCGACGCTGCCGCACCGCTCGGAATATGCCGAGGTCAACGACGCCATCGCCAAGGGCATGGACCCGCGCAGCGGCTATCGCCACAGCGAAACGCTGCCGGAAACATACGATGCCCAGGGCATCCTGCTGGCGCGGCCGTTCAAGATCACCCGCATCGGCCCGGTCCGCCTGTTCGTGACCGACATGGAAGCGTCGCTCAAATTCTACCGCGACTCGCTCGGCTTCACGGTGACGGAAGAGATCACCTACAAGGGCCATCGCTGCGTGTTTCTTCGCGTCAACACCGAGCATCACTCGATGGCGCTTTATCCCATCGAACTGCGCAAGGAGATCGGCCTCTCCGAACACACCAAGCTGGCGAGCTTTGGCGTCCAGGTGGCAAACTATCGCCAATTGCGCGAAGCCAAGGACTTCCTCAAGCAGAACGGCGTCGAGATCAAGGAGCTGCCGAACGAGCTCTATCCTGGCATCGATTACAGCTTCTTCGCCATCGACGGCGACGGCCAAGCGATCCAGTTCTACTACTACATGGAGCAGATCGGCTGGGACGGCAAAGCCCGTCCGGCATCGCAACGCCGCCCGGTGAAGCCGGGCGTCTGGCCCGAAACGCTCGATGCCCTGAGCGACAGCTATACCGGCGAGACGCTTCTGGGCCCGTGGAACTGATCGGCGGATGGGTAACTTCACGCCCATCTCGTCGCTGCTTGGTGGCGCCCTCATCGGCCTGGCCGCGGCGCTGCTTCTGCTGCTCAACGGCCGCATCGCCGGCGTCAGCGGTATTCTCGGCGGGCTGCTTGAACGCGGCACGACGGATCGCGGCGAGCGAATTGCCTTCGTCGGCGGGCTGATCGCCGGCCCGCTGCTGTTCGCACTGATCATGCCGCGTCCGACGATCACGATCGATGTTTCGGTTCTCACGGTGATCGCCGCCGGCCTGCTCGTCGGTTATGGCACGCGCCTTGGCGGCGGCTGCACCAGCGGGCACGGCGTTTGCGGCGTGGCACGGCTATCGCCGCGCTCGCTCATTGCCACGGCTGTCTTCATGGCCGTCGGCATCGCCACGGTCTATGTGATGCGCCATCTCTTGGCGGGGGCGGCCTGATCATGCGCATCGCCGTCGCCCTCATCGCCGGGCTGCTCTTCGGCCTCGGCCTGACCATTTCTCAGATGATCGATCCGGCTAAGGTTCTGGCCTTTCTCGATATCGCCGGCGACTGGGATCCCAGCCTCGCGCTGGTGATGATAGGCGCCCTGTTCGTCGCTACGCCGGCCTTTGGTGCCGCGCGGCGCAGTCCCCGACCGCTGTTCGGCACCAGCTTCGCCATACCCGAGCGGCGGGACAACAACGTCCGGCTACTCGGGGGCGCGGCGCTGTTCGGCGCGGGGTGGGGGCTCGTCGGTTATTGCCCAGGCCCAGCGCTCGCGGGTTTGGCCTTCGGGGATTGGCGAACATGGTTGTTCGTCGCCGCCATGATCACCGGCATGGCTTTACAGCGCGCGACGCAGCGGGCCTAGCGGATCAGAAAGGGCAGGTTGCCGGTGGCGGCCGCGCCCTTGCCGTCGCGCAACACGACGAACAGCCGATAAGCGCCCGGCGAGAGGCCGGCGATTTCCGCGCTCCACTCGCTTTGACTACCTTTGCGGTTGCGTACCGCATTGGGAAAATCTTGCGGCACGGATTCGATATCGCCGGCTTTGCGCAAGTCACGGCTTTCCGCCATCACATGCCATTCGACGCGCAACGCGTCGCGGTCGGCATCGAGACCTGTGACGCGCGCGCTGAAGGGCGTGCTGGCGGTAAAGCTGTCTGCGCCGGATGCGAGCGCGAAGCTGACGATGCGCGGCGCATGGTTTTGCGCCTTGTTCGCTCCTGGGTCGCCCCAGAACTCGCTCATGACGTCGGCCGCCTCGATCATTTCGCCCGACGGCAGGAACAGGCTGTGCCAGGTCGGCGTCACCTCCTGTTTCTGGCCCCAATAGAACAGAATCTGGCCGGCCGTTTTGGGGCCCAGTTCATGCAAATAGCGGCGCAGCCGCGCCGCCTTCTCCGTGCTGGTGAGTTCGACCGCCGCGCCCCATGGCTTGCTGCCGGCCTGCCACTGGCCCTCGGCGCCAAGTTCGGTGACGATCAAAGGCCCGGTCCAGCCTTGCGCGCGCACCCGTGAGGGCAGATCGAGCAGGGCATCTCCGTAGGAGTTGACGCCGAGGAGATCGATGTCGGGAGCTGCCTTCATCAGTTTGGCGATCTTGCTGCCGCCAGCCTCGGCCAGCACCGCCATGCGCGGATGCGCCGGATCGAGCGATTTGACCAGACGCGCCGCTTCGCCGATGGCCGGCCACACGATCGAGTCGTCCGTCAGTTCGGATTCAACCTCGTTGCCGAGACCCCAGGCGAGCAGGGCAGGGCTGTTCTTGTATTTCAGGACCGTCGCGCGCAACGCCGCCAATTGCCGATCGACGCTGGTGCGGTCGTTGTAGTCGAAGCCGCGGCGCGGATGCTCCAGCCAGAATCCGAAGATGACTTTAAGGCCGAGCTTCTGCGCTTCCGCCAGCACGGCAGGGCTTTCTTCGCCATAGGTGCGCACCACGGTGGCGCCACGGGCCTTCAATTCGGCGAGGCGTGTCTGGCCGGAAGCGCCACGCGCCTGAAAGGCTTTGCCGTCAACAAAAAGGCTATCGCCGCGCACCGTCACTTCGGCTTGCGCGGGATAAGCCCATACCGCAAACAGCAGGGCGAGACTGACAATCCGCTTCACGCGCTTGACCTTAAACAAAAGGGGCTCAAGCAGGGGTCAATGTCCCGTTGTCGGTCAGAGTTTGCGTCAGATGCTCGACGCATTGTTCGACGCGCGGCGGCATGGTCTCGTTACGGCGAATGAGCAGCAGCGCGACGCGGCGGCGCGGCCGCAAGGGCAGGGCCACCAATTCGCCAGCAGCGATTTCACGCTCGGCGGCGATGCGCGGGATCACGGCAACCCCGGCGCCCGAGGCGACCATCAGTTTCAGCGATTCGAGATTGTCGCAATCGGCGACGATGTTGGGCGACAGCCCTTGCGCCGCGAACATCGCCATCACCAGGCGGCCGTAGCCGATGCGCGTCTCGTTGGCGATGAAGGGATGTCCGCTGATGGCGGCGAGATCGACCGGCCCGGCCGTCGCAGCGATGGCATGGCTAGGCGCGGCCAGCAGCATCAGGTCGGTCTCCGATAGGCGGGTGACGCGCAATTCATGCGGCAGACTCTTGGGGTCGCCCTCGAGAAAGAGGCCGACGTCGAGGCGCTGCAGTTCGACGAACCGATGGATACGGCGCGTCGTGGTCGTCACCAAATCCAGTCGGATGCTGCTGCTGAAAGCCTGTAGGACTTTGGCGATTTCAGGCACCATGGCATTGGCGATGCCGGAGCAGATGCCGACGCGAATGGTCGATCCCGGGCTGCCGCGCAGCTCGCGCGCCAGGTCCTTCAGGGCGGACATGCCCATGACGACGTCATCGGCGTTTTGCAGGAAGGTGCGGCCGTTGATGCTGGCCTCGACGCCGCGGCTCGACCGGTCGAACAGGCTAAAGCCCAACTCGTCTTCCAGCAGGCGAACCTGTTCGCTCAAAGAGGGCTGCGAAACGCCGAGCTTCTCGGCGGCGCGGCTGAAGCTGCGCTCGCGCCACACTGCGATGGCATATCGGAGTTGCCGATCATTCATAGGTAAAAATCCTCACCTTATGGGTAGTACCAGCATAACCGATCGGGGATATAGGTGTCACCTATAGAGCAATCCTGAAATACTCTTAGCCTTCACAACATGAGGCATTTAGCGTTTGGCTATCGTAGCGTTGAGGTCGTTTAGCGACTTGGCGATTGCTTAAATTGTTTTCGCGCTGGCGAAATGCTTAAATTGTGAGCACCTAAGTTTTGTTGGAAAACGGCTCTTACAGCCTCGACACCAACCGCTAACCTACATCCGACGCGTTCGTTAGAACGGTCCAACCTCGGGCGCATCCGCGGCCGATGGCGACCGGATCTTTGAGGGGGAAGTCCGCAGCGATGTCCGTTTACGAACTCAATCGTGCCATCCACCATGTGTATGTCGATCGCGACAAGACAATGGCGTTTCGCGAAGGCGACATATCGGTCCTCGCGCCGTTCGACCTGACGGACGACGAGCGCAACGCCCTCATCAATCGCGATTTCCCAAAACTCTGGGCGTTGCATACGCATCCAGTGCTTCTGTTCCATCTCTCCGCCGTGCTGAACCCGCGCGAGTGGTACATCGAGAACGTGGTGCCGAAAATCCAGGGTGTGCCGAACGTTTGGTACGACTACTACCCCCATACCGAAGCGACCACCGGCACGCCGGCTTAAGGAGAGAATGATGAGCAGTCCGGGGGAAGCTCATCCGCTTCCGCAACGCCGGCCCCATTGGGGTCCGCGCCTCAGCCATGTGAATATTAACGTCTGGCGCTTGCTGGCGTTTCTTGTGTTTCTCGTCGTCTGGTGGGCTGTCGCGAAGATGGTCGGCCAAAACTTCGTACCGACGCCTCTGGAAACCTGGCAGGCCGCCATCCAGACCTATAGCAACGGCACGGTGCCGCGCGCGGCGATGGACAGCATCTTGGTCTGCCTCGCCGGCTATGTCGTCGCGGCCATAGTCGCCATTCCCGTCGGCTTGCTGATGGGCGGTTTCCGCGTCCTCGGCTCGACACTGGAAATCTACGTCGACGCCCTGGCGGCGACGCCGCGCGTCTCGTTCATTCCGCTCATCATCGTTTTCCTCGGTCTCGGTTACGAAGCCAAGATCGTCGTGGTGTTCCTCGGCGCCGTCATGCCGATCCTGATCAATACCTATGCCGGCGTGCTGAACAGCGACGGCGAATTGATCGAGATGGCGCGCTCCGCCGGGGCCAAGGAATCGCAGATTTTCCGCACCATCATGTTGCCGGGGGCGCTGCCTTACATCATCGCCGGCCTTCGCGTTGGCGCGTCGCTCGCCCTCATCAATACCGTCGTTGCCGAACTCTATACGGCGGTGAAGGGCCTCGGCGGCCTGTTGTCGATCTACGGCAACACCTTCCGCATGGCGCCCTATTTCGTCGTCGTCTTCACGCTTGCCATCATCGGCGTCTGCCTGATGCAGAGCTTGAAAGTGCTCGAGCGGCGCATGGGCCGCTGGCGCTACAACAGCAGCGAACGCAATTAACGCACGCCGACCTCATCGGAGTAATGGCTATGGCTAAAATCGTTTCCGTTGTCGCTTCCACCCATAATCCTCGCATCTTCTGGAATCGCGACCAGGCCGACAAGAATGACCTGGAGGCGCTCTACACGGCGTTCGCCGACGTGCGCAAGATGCTCGCCGAGACGAAGCCCGACATGATCGTGGCGGTCGCCAACGACCATCTCGACAACTTCTTTCTCGACAACATGCCGACGTTCTCCGTCGGCATCGCGCCGACCGCCGAAGGTCCGTTCTGGTACGAATCGGAAATCATGTTCCTGCCGAGCTACAAGGCGAACGTGCAGCTCGATTTCGCTGAGTACCTGCTGCGCGCCGGCGTGGAGCAGGGGATTCAGTTCTCCCAGGTCCGCGAATTCAAGATCGACCACGCCTTCACCGTGCCGCTGTCCTTCGTCCGCCCGGAAGAGGACATTCCCGTGGTCCCGGTGATGACCAACGCCTTCGGCTACCCGATCGCGACGAACCAGCGCTGGTACGAGCTCGGGCAGTTTATCCGCCGCTCGATCGAAGCCTGGCCCGGCAATCAACGCGTCGCCGTCATCGGCTCCTTCAATCTCACCGTGGAAGTTGGCGGCCCCAAGATGGGCAAGTACAACATGGACTTCACACGCTGGATCATCGAGCAGATGAAGGAAGGCAACCGCGACCAGATTCTCAAGACCCTGACAGTGCCGCGCTTGATCGAAGAGGGCAATTCCACCGCGGAATTCCTCAACTACGTCACCGTGCTCGGCGTCGTCGAAGAAGCCAAGCCGACTTTCATTCAGCATAAGCCCGTCAAGGGCGTCGGCATGTGCCCTGTGGTATTCTGGGACATGCAATAAGCCTAAGTAACAGCCTAGGCCTCCGCTCATCCCCCAGATCGGCGGCGTCATTCCTCTCGAGATAACCCTTTTTAAAAGGAACTAAGAGCCATGATCGGATCGAAACTGGGTAAACTGAGCCTCGCCGCCGCGCTGCTCGCTGGCGCCGCCTTCTTCGCCGCGCCGGCCAACGCCGCGCCCTTCAAGATCATCGTCACGCATCTTGAACCGCCGTTGGTGCCGAACTCGGTCATCGATATGGCCTTACAGCTCGGCTACTACAAAAAGGAAGGCGTCGACGTCGAGATCGTTCGCGTGCAACAGACGCCATCCGCCGTCGCTGCCTTGCGCTCGGGCCAAGGCGACATGGCCAACATCGGCTTCGACGTCGCCGTGCAACTAGTCGCGCGTGAACAGATGCAGCTCAAGGGCGTGATCTCGCCCGACAAGGCGCTGCCCTTCATCATCGCCGTGAAGAAGGATATCACCTCGCCCAAGCAGCTCGAGGGCAAGACCTTCGGCGTCTCGCGCGTCGGCGCGGTCGACTACTCGCTGACCCGCACTGTGCTCCAGAAGCTCGGCGTCAACGTCGACAAGCTCGAATATCTCGCCATCGGCCAGCCGCCGGTGCGCGCCACCTCGCTCGCCGCCGGCAAGGTCGACGCCACGACGATCTCGATCGGCGTGTGGACCAGCATGCCCGACAAAAGCGCCCTCAGCATCCTGGTCAACCAGGCCGACTACTACAAAGGCGCGCCGCTGATTTCCAAGCTGAACGTGGTGACCACCGACATCGCCAAGAGCAAGGCCAAGGAAGTCGAAGCCGTGGTCCGCGCCCAAATCATGGCATCGCGCGACTTCGCCAAGAATCCGAAGCTGTGGGTCGACGGCATGGCAGCGGCGCTGCCGAACGTCGATCGCGCCACGCTTGAGTACCTGGCCGATGCCTACAAGGAAAACTGGGACGTCAACGGCGGCCTGAACATGGCCGAAGCCAAGTACACGACCGACGACCTCTACACCAATAACGACGACTTCAAGGGCTTGAAGCGCGTCGAGCCGGCGGCCTGGATCGACACCAGCGTCATCGACAAGGTGCTGAAGGCCGATGGCGTCTATCCGGGCATTGACCCGACGGGTCGCTAAAAAGCCCGCGACGGGTCGCCAATAGAAAATCAGCCGGCGGTTCGCCTTACTGAACAGGAGCGTCATGTCCTCGACTACAGTCCAGTCCTTGCCCGTGTCCACGTCCGCCGCGGAGGAGCCTGCGATCACCGTTCGCAACATCACCAAGATGTTCAAACGGCACCGCTCGCATGAAGGCATCCTCGCGCTGCGCGATGTCTCGCTCGACATCGGCAAGAACAAGTTCATCAGCCTCGTCGGCCCGTCCGGCTGCGGCAAGACCACCTTGCTGCGCATGCTGAACGGGCTGATTCGGCCCGATGAAGGGGAAATCCTGGTTCATGGCCAACCGCCAGTTCCTGGCACCCATATGGGCTTCGTCTTCCAATCGTTCCGCCTGCTGCCGTGGCGGACGATTCACGAGAACGTCGCCTATCCGCTGCAGCTTCACGGCATGGGCAAGGATGAAATCCACGAGCGCGTGATGCGCTACCTGGAAATGGTCGGGCTCCGCAAGTTCGCCGAATCCTACCCCTCTGAGCTGTCGGGCGGCATGAAGCAGCGCGTCGCCCTGGCGCGCGCCCTGGTCTCCGAGCCTGATATCCTCCTAATGGACGAGCCGTTCGCGGCGCTCGATGCCCAGACCCGCGAATTCATGCAGTTCGAGCTGATGAAGATCTGGCATCAGCGCAAGGCCGTGGTTGTCTTCGTCACCCATAGCGTCGATGAGGCCGTATTGCTGTCCGACGAGATCGTCCTGCTGCGCCCGCGACCCGGCCAAGTCTCGGAAGTGCTCAAGGTCGATCTCCCGCATCCGCGCTGGGACTACGATGCGCGCGCCCGGCCGGAATTCGTCGAGTTGCGCCGCCACCTGTGGGAGCGCATCAAGGAGATGGTCGCCGCCGACCCGCAATCGGAATTCTTCAACCGGGACGGCAAAAGCGACCACGCTGCCGCTCAAGACTAACGGTTCCCCGACGCTCCTGGGCGTTCCTCGCGTTTCGCACCCTATACCGGGCCGGCAACCAAACGGGTTGCCGGCCCGTTTCTTGTTGGCGATGACGCGAACCATGACACGGACCGGAAGGTGCCTTATTCTGCCCGCCAAGGTCTGACGGCTTCGCTTAAGCGGCCGACATTGGGGGGACTTCCATGAGGCCGCTGACTGCCTGCGCTCTCGCTTGCGCCGTTTTTATCGCCGTTTTCGGGGTCGGCCTGCGGGCCGAAGCCGCGACTGTTGAAAATATTGCCAACCTGAGCGGCCCCAATCGCCAAGCCACCCTCGAAGCCGGAGCGCGCCAGGAGGGTGTTGTGGTATGGAGCGGCAACGTTGGCGACGACATGCGCGAGCAGCTCGCCAAAGCCTTCATGAAGAAATATCCCTATCTGCGCGTCGAGGGCCAACGCATGGGCGGTGCCCAGGTGCTGCAACGCGTCCTCGCCGAACAGACCGGCAAGGCTCCACCACGCAACGATCTCGTCGCTGGTAATGCCATCGTCGATCTCAAGCGCGCGGGGCTGGCGCAGTCCATCCGGTCGCCGCTGATCGACGCATTGCCAAAGGAATTTCAGGAGCCCCAAGGGCTTTATGCCGCCTATCGCTATGCCTATTACGGCATCGCCTACAACACGGCGCTGGTGAACGCGGCGGAAGCGCCGCACAGCTACGAAGACCTGCTCGATCCCAAATGGCGCGGCAAGATCGTCTGGAACCACGGCCAGGAAAGCGGCGCGCCGGTGCTTGTCACCTATTTCCGCCGGTTGTGGGGCGAGGAGCGGGCGACCCGCTATCTGCAGCGCCTCAGCAAGCAGATCGTCGCGACCGAACTGGGCACGCCGCGCGAAACGCTCGATGGCGTGATGACCGGCAAGCATTACCTCATGCTCGGCGCCTCGCTGCATCAGGTCGCCGCCTTGCGCGCCGCTGGCGCGTCGCTCGACGCCACCATGCAGGACCCCGTCTTGGCGCGGGACAACTATCTTGTCCTGCTGAAGAAGGCGCCGCACCCGCATGCCGCCATGCTGTTTATCGATTTCATGCTCGACCGCGAGGCGCAGGAAATCCTGCGCGGCGATCAATATTATCCGGCCAATCCGGATGTCGACCCGCCGGACGTCATGATGCCCTATGACCCTTTGCGTCATGGCCTCAAGCAGTTCACCGTCGACGACGAAACCCTGGCGCAAGAGCGGGCGCATTCGACCGCGCGCCTGCGCGAGTTCTTCCGCTAAAACCAATAATCGAAAGCGCACGGCTCGATTGGGTCGAGGGTCTCGCCTCGGCCGACAAGAATCTCGAAATCGAAGCCACCGCCCAAGCTGTATGACTGCGCAGATATGCCAACGGCGGCGCCTTGCGGACGCCGCCGTTGTCGTTTCAGAGCGGACCGGTTCAACCTTCGATGGGCAGAACCTTCGTCATGTAGCGATGGCTGACCTTGCGCTTCAGCACGGGATCCTCGAGTTCAAACACAAAGCCTTCGGCCGGGCGGATGCCGCCCTTGGCCGGCAAAGTCCCGCAATACATGGCAGTATTGACGGGCAGGGCCTTGTTCTTGGCGATCGTGCAGTTGGCGATCAGATCGAGCGGCGGCAGCATCGCCGTCACCGGGCCTTCTTGATACAGCACGTCCTTGCCGCCTTCGATGGCGTAGGAGCGCAGGATGATCTGGTCCCAATGATCGGCGATCTCGTCCATGCGCCACAGGGTCTTGGCGACCGGATGCGGGCAGGCCTGCTTCGACCAGGTAACGCCGATGGTTTCGAGCTTGCGGTCGGTATGGTCGGAGCCGACGCCGACCCACAGGCCGTCCGCCAGGCTAAAGACCATGAACTCGACTTCGCCGCTGCTGTCGGGACCCGCGACCTCGATGGAATCGGAGGTCGTCAGCATCATGGCTGCGGCGCGGTAATAGATCGGCGTCGACTTCGGACGCGCCACGCCGAGCTTCTCCAACTCCTCGATATGGGCCTCCATGGCGGCCTTGTTGCGGCCCGTCCAGCCGGCGATCACCAATTGGTCGATCTGCACGCTGCGGATTTCGCTGCCGGACTTGCTCTCCAGGCTGAGGGAGAGGCGGACACTGCTCATGGGTATCTCCAGTTTATAAGTATTTACAGATGATTAGACTGCGATCTTAATCTTGATCCGGCGACCGGGGGCTATCGCGTGATCTGTGACTTATGCCGCCTTACGCGACATTGACAAGACATGTCAGATAGCTTTAGCATATTGCTAAGTTTCAAAGCTATCTCGGCCTGATCGACAGGCGAGCACCGTCTTGATCGAGGACGGCGGATACGGGGACCACTTATGGACATCGGCAACGGCCGTCGCGCGGCGAAAACGGAAGCTCCGGACAAGAGCGCCGACCCGCGTCCGCCCTTGACCGTCTCGCGCCGCGATCTTCTCACCGACGGCGCTGATGGCGAATTCCGCCAGCTCGTCCACCGCCTGTTGGCCTTCTCGGCCCGCCTGGAAACCTGCCGCTCGGGCTTCGGCGCACTGCTTGATCTGACCGGCGTGCAATATACCGCGCTGATCTCCATCGCCCATCTGGAGGGCGAGGATGGCGTCGGCGTCAAGACCGTGGCCGACCATCTCGGCCTATCCGGCTCGTTCCTCACCATCGTGACCGGCCAGCTCGCCAAGCGCGGCTTGGTCGAAAAGAGCACCAATCCGCAGGACCGCCGGCGCGTGCATCTGCGCGTCACCGACAAGGGCCGCGAGCTGCTCGAGGGCTTGGCGCCGATCCAGCGCGACGTGAACGATCTATTGTTCCAGCCGCTCGACGCCAAGCGCTTCCGCGCACTCAACGAGATTTTCGCTGATCTGATCCAGGCCGCCGACGAAGCGACTGCGCTGATCGGCTATTACAGCCAAAGCGGCGCCGATGGCGCCCGCGCGCCCAAAGCGCGTCTGCGCGGGTGAGGGCACAGGCCATGACCGATGACGTGAACAACGAGTTCGACCCCGTCGCCTTCCGCCGCGCACTCGGCGAGTATGTGACCGGCGTCACGGTGATCACGGCCGAGGGCGCCAATGGCGAGCGTATCGGGATGACGATGAACTCGTTCAATTCCGTCTCGCTCGATCCGCCGCTGGTGCTGTTTAGCGTCGCCCGCCAGGCGCTCAGTCTGCCGGCGATGGAAAGTGCCAAGGGCTTCTGCGTCAACGTCCTCAGCCGCAACCAGCAGGACATCTCCGGTCGCTTCGCCCGCGCCCAGACCGACAAATGGGCCGATACCGCCTGGACGCCCGGCTACATGAACGCACCGCTGCTGACCGGCGCGCAGGCCCATTTCGAATGCGCCCCCTATGCCACCTACGACGGCGGCGACCATGTGATCTTCGTCGTGCGCGTGGTGCGCTTCACCACGCAGCCGCAAAGCGAACCCTTGGCCTTTTTCCGCGGCCGCTACTCCGTCGTCGGAGACGAGCAGCGCGGCGTTGCCTGATCTGAACAACTGCCACACGTAAAACTTTTCGAACTGCACATACGTTTTAACCGACGTCCAAAGCCCAAGGAAACAAAGCGATGATCAAGAACGGCAAACAGCATGTGGATTCGCTGCGCGACGGTCGCCAAGTCTTCATCAACGGTGAACTCGCCGGCGACGTCACCCAACACAACGCTTTTCGCAGCTCCATCCAGTCGATCGCCGGCCTCTACGACTTCCAGTCGGCGCCGCAGAACAAGGAGCTAATGACCTATGTGACCGACACCAAGACTGTCGCGCACAAGATGTGGCACATGGCCACCAGCTATGCCGACCTTGTCGATCGCCGCAAAGCGCTGGAAGCCTGGGCCGAGTTGAGCGGCGGCTTCCTCGGCCGTTCGCCCGAACATGTCGCCTCCTGCATCACCGGCATGGCGATGGGCATCTCGGTGTTCGAGGAATACAACAAGGACCGCGCCGGCGCGCTGATGGACTACTACCGCTATGCGCGCGACAACGACCTGTATCTGACCTACGTCATCATCAATCCGCAGGCCGACCGCTCGAAGTCCGCCGCCGGCCAGACCAATGAATTCCTCTCCGCCGGTATCGTCGATGAAGACGCCGAGGGCCTGACCATCCGCGGCGCCAAGATGCTCGCCACCGGCGGCATCATGGCCAACGAAGTGCTCGTCACCTGCATTCAGCCGCTGCAGCCCGGCGAAGAAAAGTATGCCTATTCGTTCGTCATCCCGATGAACAGCAAGGGCCTCAAGCTGATGTCGCGCAAGTCCTACGAGCAGGGCGCCGACAACGTGTTCGACAGCCCGCTGTCCAAGCGCTTCGACGAAAACGATGCGCTGATTTATTTCGACGACGTGAAAGTGCCGTGGGACCGCGTGTTCGTGAACCAGGACGTCGCCATGACGCTCAAGCAGTTCCATGCGACGCCGGCGCACGTCTATCAGAACTACCAAGCGCAGGTTCGCTTGATGGTGAAGCTGCGCTTCCTCGCTGGCATCGCCTACCGCACCGCCGAGATGAACGGCATCCTCAACTTCCCGCAGGTCAAGGAGACCTTGGGCCAGCTCGCCGCCGAAGTGGCGATGGTCGAGGCGCTCGTCGCCGCCATGGAAGCCAAGGGCAAGCAGACCGGCCCGTACTTTATTCCGGACCGCCACACGCTCTACACCGCTCAAGTTCTGACGCAACAGCTCTATCCGAAAATCGTCAATACGCTGCGCGATCTCGCCGGCGGCGGCATGATCATGCTGCCGTCTTCGATCCTCGACTTCGCGAATCCCGAGCTGAACGATCTCATCATGAAGACGCAGCAGTCGCCGGCCGCAGGCTCCAAGGAGCGCGTGAAGTTCTACAAGCTGGCTTGGGACGCCGTCGGCTCCGAGTTCGGCTCGCGCCACACCCAGTACGAGATGTTCTACGCCGGCGCGACCTTCGTCACCAAGGGCCACTCGTTCCGCACTTACGATTGGAAGCGCTCGACCGAACTGCTCGACAAGATGCTCGGTAGCTATGACCTCGACACCGAGCTTGCGAAAAAGAAGCTCGGCAAGGCCGCCGAATAAGCGACGCACCGTATCAGTCAGGAGAATTGCGATGCCTGTGAATAAAATTCACGACGAATTCCGTGCCGTCGATCTCAACAGCGGCTGGCAAGCGCCCGCCGGCTACAAGCCCGGTTCGGGCGTCGATGAGAAGATTATCTCCGGCGGCCTCGATGAGGTGAACAAGCGCGGCACGCGCACGCGCCTGCTGCGATTCCAGCCGGGCGCTTTCTCGACCTCGACCATCGTTCATGACTACTGGGAAGAGGTTTACCTGCTGCGCGGCGATCTGATCGTCGGCAACGACGCCCAGGGCAAGGGCGGCCGCCCGTTCACCGGCGATACCTACGCCGTGCGTCCGCCGGGCGCCATCCACGGCCCGTTCAAGTCCGAGACGGGCTGCACGCTGCTCGAAATCCACTACTACGATCCGGTCTAACGGAAGCGTCGGGGGTCATCGCGTGAAACCGCTGCAGGCACTGGCCGAGGATCTGGCAAACGGGCGCACGACGAGCCGCGCGCTCGTCGATGCCTGTTTGGAGCGCATCGCCGATCCGGCCGGCGAGGGCAAGCGCGTCTTCCTCCAGGTCGACGCCGAGGGCGCCCGCGCCCAGGCCGACTTCGCCGACGCCCAGCGCAAGCGCGGCGTCGCGCCGTCGCCCTACGCCGGCATCCCGATCTCGGTCAAAGACCTGTTCGACGTGCAGGGCCAGGTGACGCGCGCCGGCTCCACCGTGCTCGCCAAGACCGCGCCGGCGACGCAAGACGCGCCGCCGGTCGCCAAGTTGCGCGCTGCCGGCTTCGTGCTGATCGGCCGCACCAACATGACCGAATTCGCCTATTCGGGCATCGGCATCAATACACATTACGGCACGCCGCTGAACGCTTACGACCGCAAGACCGGCCGCGTGCCGGGCGGCTCGACCTCGGGCGGCGCGATCTCGGTGACCGACGACATGGCCGCCGCCGCGCTCGGCACCGACACCGGCGGCTCGCTGCGCATTCCGCCGGCCTTCAACGGCCTGGTCGGCTTCAAGCCGACCGCCAAGCGCGTCTCGCTCAAGGGCGCGGTGCCGCTCTCCTTCTCGCTCGATTCGATCGGTCCGATCGGCCGCACGGCCGCCTGCTGCGCCATCATCGATGCGGTGATCTCCGGCGAGCGCGAGGACGCCCCGGTGCCGCCGGCCCATCCGGTCAAGGGCCTGCGTTTCGCCGTGCCGCAAAGCTTCGTGCTCGACGACGTGGAGCCAGCCGTCATGGCCGCCTTTGAGGCCTCGCTCGCGGCGTTGCGCAAAGCCGGTGCCATCGTCGAAGAGATTCCGCTGAGCGAACTTCTGGAACTGCCCAAGATCAATTCCAAGGGCGGTTTCTCAGCGCCCGAGGCCTACAGTTGGCACCGCAAGCTGCTGGAGGCCCAGGGCGACGGCTACGATCCGCGCGTGCGCGTGCGCATCATGAAGGGCACCGAGCAAAGCGCTGCCGACTACATCGAATTGCTGGCCGCGCGCCGCGACCTGATCGCGCGCGTCGCCGCTATCACCGCGCCCTACGACGCCCTGGTGATGCCGACCGTCGCCATCGTCGCACCCAAGCTGCAGGAACTGATCGACAGCGACGCCGCCTTCACGCGTGCCAATCTCCTGGCATTACGCAATACGTCGGTCGGCAACTTCCTGGATCAATGCGCCATCTCGCTGCCCGCGCACCGCGCCGGCGAGGCCCCCGTCGGCTTGATGCTGATGGGCGCGCACGGGACTGACGCGAAACTACTTTCCATTGCCGGCGGTGTCGCCGGGCTTCTGCCAGCCGGGCAGGGATGACCATCCGACAGACACAGAGAGCCTGAGGAGTTTAGACGAATGACCGCTATCGACGCCGGCGCGATGCCCAAAGAGGGTTTCCTGCATGGCAAACGCCAATACATCCTCCCGGCCGTGGGCGTGATTTTCACCGTCCTGCTGATCCTGGTGCCGTTCTGCACTCTGATTATCTTCAGCTTCCGCTCCGGCACGCTGATCGATCCGGGCCCCTTCACGCTGAACAATTACATGCGCGCCTACGGCGATCCGCAGACTTACCGCATGTTCTTCAACACCGTGATCATGGCGATCTTCGGCACGATCATCTCGGTCGGCATGGCGGTGTTCTTTGCCTTCCTGACCGAGCGCACCGACATGCCCTACCGCAACGTCGCCTGGGCGCTGATGCTGATTCCGATGGCGGTGCCGGGCCTGCTGTTTGCCATGTCCTGGACCTTCCTGCTTAGCCCACGCATCGGCCTGTTCAACGTGTGGATCCGCGACTTCTTCTCGCTGTTCGGCCTCGACATGGGCCGGGAAGGGCCGTTCAACGTCTATACGCTGACCGGCATGATCTTCCTCGAAGGCATCCGCGGCGTCACCACCACCTTCCTAATCATCGTCGGCGCGTTCCGTACGATGGATCCGAACCTGGAAGAGGCGGCGCGCACGTCGGGCGCCACCAACCGCGTCACCTTCTTCAAGATCTTCCTGCCGATCCTGACGCCGGCGATTCTCGCGGCCTCCATGTACAACTTCATGAGCCACCTGGAATCGCTCGAAGTGCCGCTGGTCATCGGCCTGCCGGCGCAGATTTACACCTTCCCGTCGTTCATCTATTTCTCGACGCAGCGTTTCTCGCCGCCGCAATACGGCACCTCGGCCGCGCTCGGCGCGACCTTCATCCTGCTCAGCATCGCGATGGTCTATTTCTACCGTCGCATCGTCGGCAAGGCGGGCAAGTACGCCACTATCACCGGCAAGGGCTATCGCCCGCGCATCATCCATCTCGGCAAGTGGCGCTATCCCTGCTTCAGCCTGTTCGTCCTCTACTTCATCCTGACGATCGCCGCGCCGACCGCCATCCTGCTGTGGACGTCGTTCCTCAACACCTACATCCCGCCGAGCACACCCGGCGTGTGGCAGCGTCTGTCGTTGAACAGCTACAAGGCTGTGCTCGAGGATCCGGACATCTGGAAGGGCACGATCAACACCCTGTGGCTCGCCGTCGGCACCGCCACAGTGACCATGCTGCTGTCGCTGCTGATGGCCTGGGTGACGATCCGCGGCCGCATGCGAGGCCGCGCCTTGCTCGACACCATCACCTTCCTGCCGCACGCGCTACCGGGCGTCATCATCGGTATCGCCTTCATCTTCCTGTTCCTGCAGCCGCCGCTCGCCAGCCTGCAGCTTTACGGTTCGCTCATCCTCGTCATCCTGGGCCTGACCGTGAGCTACATCTCGTTCGGCAGCCGCACGATGAACGGCGCGCTGGCGCAGATTTCCGGTGAAATGGAAGAGGCCGGCAAGACCTCCGGCGCGAAGTGGGTGTCGATCCTGCGCCACATCGTCCTGCCGCTGCTGATGCCCGCCTTCATTTCGGGATGGATCTGGGTGGCGTCGCACGCGCTGCGCAACTTCTCGATCCCCGTCATGCTGACCGGGCGCGACAACGCCGTGCTGTCGGTCATCATGTTCCAGAACTGGGACGACGGTTATCCGGGCCGCACCGCCGCGATCGGCATCGTGCTGATCGTCGTGCTGACGGTCTTCACCGTCGGCGGCCGCTTCCTGGTCACCAAGCTGAGCCGCCAGCAGGACTAACGCCCGCTGACAGCCTCCGCGTCAAAGCGCCGGTCGGGCTCCCTCGACCGGCGCTTTTCTTTTGGCTGGCGCATCGCGCCCTAGCGGTCGGCTCCCCCGGCTGTGGATCCATCAAATATCGTGGCCCCACAGTCTGTGACCGACGGTTCAGTCCAGGCCTGGTGGTGGGAAGGCCGAGTCTCCATCTTCTGAGCCGATGCGCCGCGCGTATAAAAAAGCCCCGCCCACCTGGTTAGAGGGGGCGGGGCTGCCTCTCGGGGTGTTGAGAGGTCGGACGGACGCGAAGGCCGCAGGCTCAGTCGATGAGCTGGCAACGCTCCGGCGGGATGCGGACGAACACCTTTTCGCCGGGCGAGAAGGTGTTGTACGGGTTGAAGCTGACACGCAGGCTCTTGCTGCCGATCTGCACTTCGCCGTCGATGAAGGTGCCGAGGAACATCGTGCGCTTGACCGTGCCCTGGTAGACGTTCGCCCCGCTGCCCGGATTTTCGCGTAGGCAATCGACCGCCTCGGGGCGGATGGCGACGGAGGCGCGGCCGCTGGTCGTCATGTTCTGGCGAGCGCCGAGGGTGAGGGCGCCGATCTCGGTTTCCAACTTGGTGTCGGAGCCGGTCCCGGTGATCTGGCCTTCCAGCGTGTTGGTCGTGCCCAGGAAGGCGGCGACCAGCTTGTTGTCGCTCTTGGTGTAGACGTCGTGCGGCCTGCCCATTTCGACGATCTCGCCCTGCATAATGACGGCGATACGGTCGGACAGGGCGAGGGCTTCGATCTGGTCGTGGGTGACGAAGAAGGAGGTCATGCCGAGCTTGGTCGTCATTTCCTTCATTTCGACGCGCATCTCTTCGCGCAGCTTGGCGTCGAGGTTCGACAGCGGCTCATCGAGGAGGAGGAGGCGGGGCCGGCGGACGATGGCGCGCGCCAGGGCGACGCGCTGCTGCTGACCGCCCGAGAGCTGCGTCGCCGGGCGATCGCCGTAGCCGGAAAGCTGCACCAGCTTGAGCGCCTCGTCGACGCTGTTGCGGATTTCCTCCTTCGAGGGCTTCGGGCCGGACGAACCGTACATCAACGGGAAGGCAACGTTATGGAACACGTCCATATGCGGCCAAATGGCGTAGGACTGGAAGACCATGCCGATCGGACGCTCGTCCGGCGGCACCATGATCTTGCGCTTCGACGAGAAGACACACTGCTCGCCGATGTAGATCTCGCCCTCGTCGGGATGTTCGAGACCGGCGATGCAGCGCATCGCCGTGCTCTTGCCCGAGCCGGAGGGGCCGAGCAGGGTGAAGAACTCGCCGTCGGGAACGTCGATGGAGACGCCCTTCAGCGCGTTGACTTGCGCGCCCTGATCGACAGGGAAGGTTTTCTTGATATTGACGACACGAAGCATCTTGGCATTCCTTGCGGTTGGGTCATCGGCCGGAAAGAGCCCGCAGTCTCACCGGCGCATTGCAAAAAATGTCAGGGCCCGATGTTGGTCGGAGCCCTCTGGCGACAGGGTAGACGTCAGTCTTGGATGACGGCCACAACTTCCATTTCAACTAGCATATCCGGGTTCTTCAGTTCCACGATCGCAGACGTGCGGGCCGGTAACGGCTCCGGCATCATCTCGATATAGACGTCGTTGAAGGCTTTCCAATCGCTCGCACTTTTGAGGAAAATCGTCGCCTTGACGACGTCGTTCAGCGAACTGCCGGCGGCCTCGAGTACGGCCTGTATGTTGCCGATCGAGCGGCGCGCCTGGTCTTTGATGTCGCCCATCTTGCCGGTTTCCCGGTTGCGGCCAGCCTGGCCCGAGGTGAACACCATATTACCGACGCGAATGGCCTGGTTGAACGGGCCGGTCGGGATCGGCGCCTTATCGGTGCGGATCGCCTGCTTCTTCGCCATTGGGTAGCCCCCTTAGTAAAACACGAAAACTGCCACTCTTAGAATTTAGAGGGCAGTAAGAAAAATTCATGTGATGGACGCAAAAACGTCCTAGTCCGAATCGCCGGCCGGCCGGTGGCCGTTAAAGGCCGTGACGGTGGCCTTCGCCACGTAATCGTCGACCGCCGGCGAACCGCCGCCGACGCCGATCGCGCCGATGCATTCGCCGTTTTCGAAAATCGGATAACCGCCCTTATTGAGCGTGACCCCGCCGGGGATCACCTCTGTCAGGCTGATCGGGAAGTAGGCGCGATCGGCCCACTGCTCCATCAGCACTTCGGTCGGCTTGAGAAACGCGGCGGCGAGGCGCGCCTTGCCGGTCGCCATGTAGGGACCGTGCCAGGAAACGCTCTTACCGCGCGCGACGAGGACAGGGTGGCCGGCCTGGTCAGTGATCGCGACACTGACCTCGGCCCCTTTTTCTTCGAGGCCAATTGATTTCGCCTTGAGAACGAACTTCAACGCTTTCTCAAAGTCCATCATAGCCGGCCACCCTCTCTCTATAGCGGTTGATCTAAGTGGTCTTAGACCGGACGCAAGTAGTCGTCGGCGTTGGTGCCGAACAGCTTGCGCATCGAGGCGTCGCCGAGCACGTTCGACCACTTCATCACGTTGTCGACGTGGTGCGGCCACGCCGATTCCGGATGCGGGAAGTCCGACGCGTACATCAGGCACTGGTCGCCGAGGACGTCGTTGACGGCCTTGGTCATCAGCGGGCCTTCGTGAGCCTCGATGCAGACCTTAATGCGGCCCTGCTTGGCGTATTCGGTCGGCAGATAGTTGAGCTTCGGAATGACACCCTTCACGTAGTGGAACTGGCTGTCGAGACGCAGCAGCCAGTTGGGCAGCCAGCCGTGACCGGTTTCGGCGAAGGCGACCTTAATGTTCGGATAGCGGTCGAGAACGCCGCCGCCGATCAAGTAGGCCAGAGCGCGCTGGGCGCCCCACGGGTGAGCGGCGGTGCGGGCAATGGCGGCATTGCCCCAAATGTCGCGGGCGCCCGGGAAGTACGGCGGCTCGTAGAAGAACGAGTGGTGCATGAACGGCAGATGCAGGTCGTTCATGACTTCCCACAGCGGGTTCAGGTCCGGATCGTCGATCGGCATGCCTTCCGGCAGCGACGGCCACACAGCCGAAACCCAGCTTTCCTTGCCGATACGCTTCAGTTCCTTGACGGCCCATTCGATGTTGTGGCCGGGAGCGAGGAAGAGGCCGCGCAGACGGTTCACGTCGGCGGAGCAGAAGTCGCGCATGTAGTTGTGATAGGCGTCGTAGATGCCCGCGGTGAGGCCCGGCTCAAGAGCGGAGGAGGCGGGGGCCCAGGTGCCGGGGATCAGCACGTTGACGTCAACGCCTTCCTTGTCCATGTCTTCCAGACGGCCCGTCGGGTTGTCGTGCTGGATATTCTCATGGCAAATCTCGGTCGAGACGTTCTGCACGCGGCCTTCGACGGCGGTGCCGCCCTTGGGCTTCACATAGCCCGGCTTCTGGCCGGCGATGCGATCGTACGCAATCGGGTTCACCTTAATGGTGTGCCAGGTCGTCGTCGGATGGCCGCGACCTGCCGGGGAGTTCATCGCCTTGACGTAGGGCTTCAGTTCGTCCCAACGGGCCTTGGCGGAATCGCTCGCATAGCGATGCAGCACCTCAAGGGACGGCGTGACGTGAGCGTCCACGTCCAAAATACGATAACCATTGCGCATATCTTCTCTCCTGTTGCCTGTGATGGCGTCGTCAGCTGAATGGGTCAGCGCGAAAATTTAGTCGTGCGGATCGTATGGACGGGCCACCAGCGAAGCAAAAAGGATTTACAAATACTAATATAAGTTTACCTTATAACTCAAGTTTTGGCCGCCCCGGTGGCCCCAAATTCCCCCAAAAAAGCCGTGACGACCGATGAATGACCGTCAATTGCGCTATGCCCTAACTGTCTGGCGCGAACGCAGTTTCAGCAAAGCCGCCGGCCGTCTGAACGTCTCCCAGCCGGCGGTCAGCGAGCAAATCCGCATGCTGGAGGCCGAATTGGGCTTCGAGCTGTTCCAGCGGACCGGCCGGGGCGTCGAAGTGACCTATGTCGGCCGGACGTTTTTACAACATGCCGAACAGGCGATGGCGGGCATATTGGGCCTCTCCGAGACCGCCCGCCAGCTGCGTGGCGACGGCCCGCGCGGCTCCTTCACTATCGGATTTAGTTCGGGCGTTGCCCAGGACATCGTGCCGCGCGTCATGGAAAGCCTGGCTGACATGCTGCCCCGCATCCGCCTGGAAGTCGTCACGGCGACGACCCGGCGCATTCAGCGCTTCATACTAGAGCGGCGCTTGGACGCCGGCATCGCCATCCAGTCCGACCCGCGCAGCGTGCCGGAAGAACTGGTCAGCGAACGCGTCGGCAGCATCGAAATGGCGTTGATCGTGCCGTGGAACCATCCGATCGGCAAACGCGGGGCGAGTGCCATCAACCTGGCCGACCTGAAGGATGAGCGGCTGATCGTCAATGAGCCGGACATCGGCTACGGCCAATTCGTGCAGACCGTGTTCACCGACCAGGGCCTGTTGCCCAATGTGGTGGCCCGCGCCGATGACGTCGACACCATAAAGCTCATGGTCACGTCGGGCGTCGGCCTTGCCGTGCTGCCGCGTGGCTGTGCCGCCGCCGAAGTTGCTTTAAAGCAATTGCGGGTGCTGCCGATCCGGCCGCAGCATGAAGTGCCGATCACCCTCATTCGCCATCCCGGCGCCTTGACGCCGGCAGCGGAGGCCTGCGTCAAGCGCCTGCGCGACGCGCTGTTGGCCGAAACGGAAGCTGCCGCGCGCGCCGCAAGCTAATCGGGCGCCCCATGGGCATTCTGACCGCGCGCGAACTCGAACATCCGCAAGAAAACCTCCGGCGGCTGCGCGCCCGATAAAGCGTAGCTGTCGCCCATGACGTAACAAGGCACCGCGTTAACGCCACGCGCGCGGGCCTGAACGTCGGCCTCTCTCATCGCCTCCAATCCAGCGTCGCCGCGCAAATAGCTCTCTACTTCGGCGCGCGGCAATCCGTGGTCGGCAGCGATCGCCGTCAGTTCGCCCGGATCGCCGATATCCCGTCCTTCTGAGAAGTAGGCTGCGAACAAGGCCTCGACCAGCGCATCGCCGGCATTCTCCCCCGCAGGGCGCCGTTGGGCCCAATCGACCAGACGATGCGCGGCAAGTGTATTCGGCATGCGCGTGATGCGGTCGAAGGCGAAGCGCAGGCCTTCAGCGACGCCTTCCTTCGCCAAACGGTCATGAATGAAGGCGACACGTTCTGGGCCGCCTAGTTTCCAATTCAAATAGGCGTCGCGCTCCATGCCCTCGGCCGGCATCGTCGGGTTGAGCTGAAAGGGGCGCCATTGCCGTTCGAAATCTTCGTCCATGACGCCGGCAGCGCCACGCCAAAGCGCTTCGGCGCGCTCCAGGCGGCGCTTGCCGATATAACACCAAGGACAGACAAAATCGGCGTAGACGACGATACGCATGACCAGCCTCAGCCGCTGAAAAGCGGCATCAAGAGGCCGTTATGCCGCCGCTTTTTGTGTCAGCGCGCGGTCGACAGCCTCGATCAAACTCTTGCCGAAGACCGGCTTTGACAGAATAGCCGCCAGAGGCAAGGCCGCAAACTGTTCGATTTTATCACCGCGCCCCGTGCAGAGAATGATCGGCAGATCTGCCCGCAAGCCATGGACCGCCAAAGCCAATTTGTCGCCTGCCATCTGCGGCATCGCCCAATCGGTCAGGACGAGATCCCATTTTTGCGGATTCTCCGACACCATCCGCAAAGCCTCGACGCCGTTTTCGGCCATCTCAACGCTGATCGGCCCCCATCGAGTGGTCCAGGTAGAATGTTAGTGCATTCGTCTCTCCTTCGCCATTGCCGGCTGAAGGTGGAGCGAAGCGGAACCGGAAGGCTGCAATGGCAGCGTCGCGGTTTCCGGGGCCGGCGGTCGGTAGCCGAGGCT
>CANJIM010000051.1 GCA_947474495.1 Rhodospirillaceae bacterium | reverse complement strand
GAAGGCGGATGTGCTGCTGGTGATGGGGGACGATCAGCATGAAAACATCCTCGACGATAACATGCCCCCCTTCGTGCTCTACACCAGTCCTAAAGTCGCGGCGACGCGCCACTTCACCTATCTCGGCGAATCCGGTCATGACCAGATGGACGATTATCTGGTCGACGATGGCGTGGCCAAAGGGCTGCTCGCGGGTCTGATGGATGCCGGCTTCGATCCTGCTTGGTCGCGCTCGACGCGCGACACGCAGGGGCTCGGCCATGCTTTCGGCCGCGCGCTCAAGTTCGTCATGCCCGACAAGCAGGCGGCGATTCTACCCTTAATGGTGAACACCTATTATCCGCCGGCACCGAGCGCCAAGCGCTGCCTGCAGCTCGGCCAGGCGATCCGCCAGGTTGTCGATGCGTTGCCGGGCGACCAGCGGGTCGTCTTGCTGGCCTCGGGCGGCCTCAGCCACACCAAAATCGACGAAACGCTCGACGGCGCCTTTCTTTCCGCGCTCGAACGCAACGATGTGGGATACCTCGCGGCTATGCCGTCCGACGTGCTGATCGAAGGCACTTCGGAAATCCGCAATTGGATCATCGCCGCCGGCGCCATGAATCGCGGCGCCCGCGTCATCGACTACGTGCCCTGCTACCGCAACGCCGACGGCGTCGGCTGTGGCATGGGCTTTGCCATCTGGGAATAACA
Organism: Rhodospirillaceae bacterium; assembly: GCA_947474495.1. GTDB lineage: Bacteria > Pseudomonadota > Alphaproteobacteria > SMXQ01 > SMXQ01 > CAMAVH01. Next base: position 24,233 of record CANJIM010000051.1, on the reverse strand, counting down.
ACAGCAACGGTTTCTGAAAGGGAGACGACCATGATTATTGATGCGCATACCCACTATCACGCGTCCGGCGTGCTCGCGAGCGTGTTTGGCCATCTCTACGGTCACACCTACGGCGATTTCAAAACGGCCAAGGGCGACGACGACGTGCACTTCCGCATTATGGAAGAGCGCGGCTACGACATGCAGATCATCTCGCAGCCGCCGTTCACCCAGGCGCATGACCAGAACGCCCATATCGGTATCGGCCAGGCCAAGGCGTTCAACGATTCGATGGCCAAGGGCGTCGCCGATAGCAACGGCCGCTTCCGCTTCGTCGGTTCCATGCCGCTGCAGGACATTCCGGCCTCGGTGAAGGAGATGGAGCGTGCCAAGAGTCTCGGCGCCGTCGGCAGCATGCTGAATGTCGACATCTCGCGTCGCGGCACCGGCCCGATGCCGGATGAGGAATACTGGTATCCGATCTACGAAGCCGCCAGCAAACACGACATTCCGCTGTTCGTGCATCCTGGCTCCTCGGCCATGCCGCGCCACACCAAATACAGCCTGGCGCTGCACTTGGGCTTCCTGTTCGGCGAGACCGAGTTCATCGCCGGCTTCATCTACGGCAAGGTGTTCGAGAAGTTCCCGAGCCTGAAGATTCTCGTTTCGCACGGCGGCGGCGCGATTCCTTATCAGGTCGGTCGGTTTCAGGCGTCGACCTGCCCGGACCTCAAGGGCAACAAGGGCCCGCGCATTCCGATCGAAGGCGATTTCATCAGCAATCTCCGCAAGATGTACTTCGATACCTGCATGTATTCGCAGGAGGGCATTGAATGCCTGATCAAAGTCGTCGGCCCCAGCCAGGTGCTGTTCGGCACCGAATGCCCCGGCATGGGCATGGCGAAGCGTCCGGATGGCCGCTCCTACGACAACGTCGAGGATTACGTGAAAGGGATCGACTGGCTGACCGAGCAGCAGCGCCAGGACATCTTCTGCAACAACGCGGCGAAGTTCTTTAAAATCGACACTGCGAAAGTCGGCAAGACGGCTGTCGCGGCGCAGTAATGGTTTTGGCTCGCGGTGACGGAGAGGTCGCCGCGAGCCATCTCACTTGTAAGTAGATGACAGGTAGCGCCGCTCACGCGTCGGCGGCGAGGGCGTCACGATGAAAGGGATGCAGATCATGAGGGAGACCTTGAGCAACGTGCGCCGCCTGGTTTTGGCGGCGGGTCTCGTCGCGGCGTCCGCCATGTCGGCGCAAGCGCAGGACTGGGCGGGTAAGGCCGAATGGGACAAGACGGTTGCCGCGGCGAAGAAGGAAGGCAAGGTCGTCATCTCAGGTCCGGTCGGCAACGGCTGGCGCGAAGCGCTGACCTCTTTCGAGAAGGATTACGGCATTAAGGCGGAGTTCACCTCGGCCAACGGCGCCGATTTCTGGCCGCGCTACGAGCAGGAACAGAAGCTCGGCAAATCGTTATGGGACCTGCGGATCAGTGCCCCCGATACCAATTCCTATGAATTGCTGGCGCGCGGCGACCGTATCGCTGACTTGCGCAGCATGATCGTTTTGCCCGACGTGACTGGGGACAAGAATTGGGCCGGCGGTTACGACGCGATCTTTTCCGACAAAGCGCGCAAATATTTCATCGGTTTTGGCCTGGTCGGCGGCCCGCTGGCCTGGGTCAATCGCGACTTCATCAAGGAGTCCGAGCTGACCAGCATGGAGCAGCTGACCGACCCGAAGTTCAAAGGCAAGATCACGACGCTCGATTGGCGCGGCGGCTCTGCCTCTAACAACTTTGCGTTGCTGCTTAACGACAAGAAATATGGGGCCGATTATATCAACGGCCTGGTCAAGAATGGCATCGTCGTCACCAGCAACAATCGCCAGCAGATCGATTGGCTGATCCGCGGCAATTATCCCATCGCTCTCTCCGTGACCTCGAACATCCTGTTCAACATGAAGGAGACGGGGCTGGCGCAAAATGTCGTGCCGCTACAGGGGCCGCAGAAATATTCCAGCAGCTTCGGCGGCTTGATCGCCTTTCAGAACGCGCCGAACCCCAACGCGGCGAAGGTCTATGCCAACTGGGTGCTGACCCAGAAGGCGCAATCGGCGATCGCCGACGCGGCCAATTACAATAGTCGCCGCACCGATGTGAAGCCGGGCGAACTGGCCACCGTCGTCGATATGGCCCGTATCAACGACTACGTGAATACGCAGTCGGAAGAAATGCTGCCCGCCTATGAGGAATGGCGCAAGTTTTCGCGCGGCTTGAAACAGGCTGAATAGCCGCAGGATCGAGCAGGAATGACTGTGAGAGCATGAGTCGAGACATGGCCCGTTCTCGCTCGCCGGTCTTCGCCTTATCGGCGACGTGGCCTGCGAAACTGTCGGGCAGGACGATCGCCCGCTGCGCCCTGTTGGGGCTGCTGGCCGTGTTCGTGCTCTATCCGATCTATCTGTTGATCCACGATTCGTTCATCGTCTCTCGGCCGGGCGGCGGTGAGGCGGCCGCGCTCGATAATTGGATCAAGGTCTGGTCTGAGCCGGGGCTGGTCCGCGCGGTGATGAACACGATCTATCGCACGGTCGTCACGATCGGCATCTCGCTGCCGATCGCCATCGGGCTCGCCTGGTTGGTGGCGCGCACCGACATGCCGGGCAAAGGCTTTATCATCGGCTGCGCCTGGGTCGCCTACTTCATGCCGACCCTGCCGGTGCTGCTCGGTTGGATCCTGTTACTGGACCCGCAATATGGCTTGCTCAACAAGCTGTTAAAGGGGTGGTTTGGCCTCGCGGCCGCGCCATTCAATATCTATTCCTTCTGGGGCATCATTTTCGCGCATCTGATGACCAAAGCGATCGCCATTAAATTTATCTTCCTGGTGCCGTCCTTCCGCAACGTCTCCTCGTCTTTGGAAGAGGCCTCGCGCATCTCCGGCGCCGGCACCTTTTACACCCTGCGCAAGATCGTGGTGCCGGTGCTGCTGCCCGCGATTTTGATCACTCTGGTCATCTCTCTGATCAGCTCGCTCGAGTCGTTCGAGATCGAGTTGATTCTTGGCACGCCGTGGAATTTCCACGTCTTTAGTACGAAAATCTATCAGCTGATCCACGATGACCCACCGGCACTCGGCCAGGCGACCGTGCTCGGCGTCAGCATTCTCGCCGGTATGTTGCCGTTCATCCTGCTGCAGCGTTCGATCAGCCTGCGACGCAACTACGTCACGTTCAATAGCGCCTTCAAGTCCGACCCATTGCGGCTGCGCAAATGGCGTTGGGCAATTTTCGGCGGCGTTGGCTTGTTTTCGCTCTGCCTGACCGTTGTGCCGCTGATCTTTCTCATGGTCGGCACCTTCATGAAGGCATTCGGCTATTTCGAGTTGGCCGAGCCCTACACGATGAAACATTGGCAGCGCGTGCTGAGCGATTCGCAGTTTTTGGGGGCGGTCGCCAATACCTTCGAGTTGGGGCTTTGGGCGTCCGGCATCGGCACTTTGCTAGCCGCCGTCATCGCTTATGTTTCGGTCCGCACGCGGTTTTGGGGACGCGGCGCCATCGACACGCTGACCTGGTTGCCGGCCAGCATCCCCGGCGTCATTCTCGGCCTCGGCCTATTGTCGATGTTCCTGCGCCTGCCGTTGTTCTCGCCGTTCTACGGCACCATCGGCGTCCTGATCATCGCGGTCTTGTTCGCCAGCCTCACCACCGGCGTGCAGTTGATCAAGAGCAACTTGATCCAGCTCGGCGTCGATCTGGAAGAGGCGTCGACTTTGGCGGGTGCCTCTTGGACCTACACGTTCAGGCGGATCGTGCTACCGCTCGTCGGCGGCGCGCTGGTCTCGGTCGCCGTGCTGATCTTCGCCTCAGCAACGCGCAATGTCGCCAATATCGCGATGTTGGTGACCAATCAGAACAAGCCGCTCGCTATGCTGCAGATCGACTATATGGGCGATGGCATCTTCGAAGCGGCATCTATCGTCGGCGTCATTACCGTGCTCATCACATGCGGCGTGGCCGGCGCCGTTTTCTGGACCGGTAAGCGCCTGGGCCTGCGTATCTGAATTTTTTCATCACCCTGACAAGACGAGGGTTTCGCCATGTTGACCAAAGAACAGAACGATCTTTTGACGCAAACCGGGCCTGGTACGCCGGGCGGCAAGCTGTTCCGGCAATATTGGCTGCCGGTCGCGCTGGTTGAGCAGGTGCCGCAAGGCGGCGCGCCGGTGCCGTTGCGGATTCTCGGCGAAGACCTGGTGCTATTTCGCGGCGAAGACGGACAGCTCGGCTTGATGGGCCGGCTGTGTCCGCATCGCTGCACAGATCTCAGTTATGGCCGTATCGAGGATGGCGGCCTGCGGTGCCTCTATCACGGTTGGCTGTTCGATCGGACGGGCAAATGCATCGAGCAGCCCGCTGAACCGGCCAACAGCACCTACAAGGACGAGGTTAAACATCCGGCCTATCCTGTGGTCGAGAAGGCCGGGGTGGTGTTCTCCTACATGGGCGAAGGCGCGCCGCCGGATTTCCCGGAGTACGAATTCCTCGAAATCGATGCGTCGCACCGTTCGATCTACAAGATCCATCTCGAGTGCAATTATCTGCAGGCCTGCGAAGGCGACTTCGACCCGTCGCACGTTTCCTATCTCCATCGTCGAATGACCGACGCGCCGACGGCGAATGCCGTGCCTGGCGGCGAGGCGGGCCGCGATTCGGGCTCCTATTTCAAAGCCAATATTCGCCCCAAGCTGAGCTTCGAGAAGACCGACTATGGCGTGCGGATTTTCTCGGAGCGCGAAATGGATGGTGGAAAAAAGTATCTGCGCGTCACGAATTTTCTGCTGCCGTCGCTGGCCTGCATCGCGGGGCGCCAAGCTGGCGATGGCTACAGCGCTGTTTGGCGCATTCCGATCGACGACACACATCATTGGCGTTTCGGCTTCCAATTTCAGCGGTCTGCGCCGGTCGATCGCAAGTATTATGATGAGCAGAACAAGACGGAGATCGGGCCCGGCTACATGCCGATCCGCACGCAAGCCAATCGCTATCTACAGGACCGCGAGTCGATGAAGACGAGCACCTTCACCGGCATGGGCACCTTGTTCATGGTCCACGACGCCTTTGCCGCGGAGACGCAGGGGCCGATCCAGGATCGATCACGCGAAAATCTTGGGGCCGGCGACGTCATCATTGCTGGCGTGCGCCGTTTGCTGCGTCAGGCCATCGATGATGTGGCGCATGGCAAGTTGCCGCCCAACGTGACCCGGGGCGCGGCGGACAAGACGTACCCAAACTTGATCATCGTCAATGCGGTGGTGGACGCCAGCGTGGAGAACGCGGATTACGTGCGCGGTCTTGTCGGCAAGGATCGATTCAACGCGCAGTCGGCCGCCGAATAAAAACGGCGCGAATGGCCAGGCGCGGCGCGGACCGTCACGCCGTGCCGTAGATCATTGAGCGGCCCGTTTGGCGGTGCGGAGGGCGGAATGGTATCTAGCCTTCGCCCCCCTCATATCGGGCAGTTTCGCCCTCAAGGCCCTGGGCGCGCGGGCAATATTATGTCCCGCGATCCTTGGGCTTTCCGTAACGGCTCTGGCAATGGGTTTGCATAAATGCTTTCACTGGCGCACTATCCTGAAAATTGGATTTATCCCAATTAAAATACATCTCGGACGAGGGGAATGAGGATGCGTCGGATGGCATGGCGAGCTTTGGGGATGGGCTTGGCGCTGATGGCGGGGATCGCTATCGGGTCTGATGCGCAGGCGCAGTCGAGCGTCGAAAGCTTCTACAAGGGCAAGACGATCAACATGGTGGTCGGCTACACCTCGGGCGGCGGTTTCGACATCTACGCCCGCCTGCTCGGCCGTCACATGGGCCGCTACATTCCGGGCGCGCCCAGCTTCGTGACGCAGAACATGCCGGGAGCCGGCGGTATGAAGTCCGGCCAGTATCTCTATTCCATCGCGCCGAAGGACGGCTTGACCCTGGCGACCTTCGGGCGCGGCGTCGTGATGGCGCCGGTGTTCGGCCATGAGGCGATCGACGCGACCAAGTTCACCTGGATCGGCAGCATGACTGCCGACGTGACGGTTTGCCTGTCGCGCTACACGTCGCAGATCAAAACCTGGAGCGACGTCATGACGAAGCAGTACATCGTCGGCGGCGACGGCGCGACCAACTACACCGACATGTTCGCGCGCATGATCAAGAACGTGTTCAAGGCCGATGTGAAGCTGGTGACCGGCTATCCGGGCGGCAGCGAAATCCGCCTCGCCATGGAGCGCGGCGAGATCGACGGGACGTGCGGCGTTTCCTACGAGAGCTACAAGAACACCTACGGCGACAATCTGCGCGAGAGCAAGGTCAACATCCTGGTGCAGACCGCAGTGAAGTCCGATCCGCGCCTCGCCGGCGTGCCGCGCATCATCGATTCGATCACCGATCCCGAACAGCTGCAGACGGTGAAGCTCATCCTCGGCCCCGACATGGCGCGTCCCTTCGCCGCGCCACCGGAGATTCCGGCAGACCGCAAGACGGCGCTGCGGACAGCTTTCGACAAGGTTATGCTGGACGCCGAACTGCTCGCCGAAGCCAAGAAGCTCAACGTCAATATCGATCCGACGCCGGGCGCCGAGATCGACAAGATGATCGGCGAGCTTTATGCCACCTCGCCGACCATCGTCGAGAAGGCCAAAGCCGCCATCGCCGAATAGGACGGACCATGCCCGCAGGCGACGGCCTCACCGATCATTCGAAGAAGTTTCTTCTCGATCCCTACCTCGATTGGACGGCGGGCGAGGGACTGCCGGTCTATGAGGATTTCGGTATCGATATGCTCGCGGTCGAAACCGGACGCTGGGACCGCATGGAGGCTAAGGGCGCCTTCATCCATGTGAAGGGGCGCGGCGATTTCGTCTCGACCTATGCCCTCGACATCCCGCCGGGCAAGACCACAGCGCCGCAGAAGCACGTGTTCGAGAACGTCGTCTATGTGCTTGAAGGCCACGGCTCGACGACGGTGGAGCTAGCCGACGGTCGCAAGCACACCTTCGAGTGGGGGCCGAAGAGCATGTTCGCGCTGCCCCTCAATATGCGCTATCGCCATTACAATGGCTCGGGCCGCGAGCGCGCCTTGCTCGCCTGCACCCACGACCTGCCGCTGGTCATGAACTTGTTTCACAACCATGAGTTCGTGTTCGACAATCCATTCAATTTTGCCGACCGCGCCGGCGCGACCAAGCATTTCGAGGGCGAGGGCGACTTCATCGCTGTCGCGCCCGGCCGCGACATGTGGGAAACCAACTATGTCCCCGACCTGACAAATTTCCAGCTCAAGGCCTGGGAGGCGCGCGGCAGCGGCTCCTCGACGCTGTCCTTCATCCTGGCCGAGGGCACCATGCATGCCCATACGTCGGAAATTCCGGCAGCGAAATACAAGAAGGCGCACCGCCACGGCGACGGCATCCATATCTACGCCGTCACCGGCAGCGGCTATTCGCTGTTCTGGTATGAAGGCGAGCAAGACTTCGTCAACATCCCGTGGCGTCATGGCGTGATGTACGCGCCGCCCGACTGGATGTTCCACCAGCATTTCAACACTGCGCCGGCGCCAGCACGCTATCTTGCCATCGGCATCGGCAGCCGGCGCTATCCCTTCCTCGGCACTCGGCGCAAAGGCATCGAGGGCGGCATGGACACCAGCGTGAAGGAGGGCGGTCGGCAGATTGAGTTTGCCGACCAGGATCCGCGCGTGCATGCCATGTGGCTGCAGGAAATCAAAGCCACGGGCGTTGCTTCCGCCATGGGCAAGGACATCGACGAAACCATTTTTGCAGGACAACAGTAATATGACCGTGGGCGCGTCCGTTACCCGTATCGAAGATCCGCCGCTCGTTACCGGCGCGGCGCGCTTCGTCGCCGACCTGAATTTCGCCCGTCAATTGCACATGCGCGTGGTGCGCGCGCAGCAAGCGCACGGCAAGATCGTTTCGATCGACGCCTCTGAGGCATTGGCGTTGCCGGGTGTCATCGCCGTCTGGACGGCAGCCGACATCGCCGAGGTGCCGCCAATCGATTTTCGCGAGGGCCCGATTCCCGAGCTGGCCGTGTTCCGTCAGCCGGTGCTGGCGAAGGACCGGGTGCGCTATGTCGGCGAGCCGGTCGCCGTCGTTTTCGCCGAAAGCGAATATCTGGCCGAAGATGCTGCCGATCTGGTGATGGTCGAGCTCGACGAATTGCCGGTGTTGCTCGATGCCGCCGAAACCCCGGTGGCCTTTCCTGGGGCAGCGTCCAGCGAGGCGACGGTGATCACCCAGGGATACGGTGATGTCGATGCGGTGTTCGCCACGGCGCCGCATGTCGTCGCGCTTGATCTATCCGTCGGCCGCCATACCGGGGTGCCGTTGGAAACGCGCGGCGCCATCGGCGTCTATGATGCGGCGCGTGATGTGTTGCAACTGCACGGCGCCGCCAAAGTGCCGCACAAGAACCGCGAAGCCCTGGCGCGGCTATTCGGCCGCAGTTTGCAGGCCATGCATCTGTTCGAATATCACGTCGGTGGCGGCTTCGGCGTGCGCGGCGAAATCTATCCCGAGGATATCCTCGTCTGTCTCGCGGCCTTGCGGCTCCGCCGCCCGATCAAATGGATTGAGGATCGCCGCGAACATTTGATGGCGACCAACCATTCGCGTCAGCAGCGCCACCAGATCCGCGCCGCCGTCGACGACGAGGGGCGTATCCTTGCCATGGACGATAAGTTCTTCCATGACCAGGGCGCTTACCTGCGCACCCACGGCGTGCGCGTGCCGCATATGACCGCCGGCATCTTGCCGGGCCCCTACCGCATTCCCGCCTACCGCGCGTTGGCCCATGTCCGCCTGACCAACAAGACGCCCTGCGCCACCTATCGCGGGCCGGGCCGCTACGAGAGCACCTTCGTGCGCGAGCGCCTGCTCGATGCGGTGGCCATGCAGCTCGGCCTCGACGTGGTGGAAGTGCGCCGCCGCAACATGATCACGCCGGCGGAAATGCCTTACGATCGGCCATTGCAAGCGCTCGGCGAGGACATCAGCTACGACAGCGGCGACTATGCCGGCCTGATGGACAAGGTGCTGGCCAAGGCCGGTTGGCCGGAGATGAAAGCCGAGACCGCGCGACGCCGGGCGGCCGGTGAACTGGTCGGTGTCGGTATCGCCATGTTCGTGGAAAAAGCGGGTCTCGGCCCGAGCGACGGCGTGAAGATCGCCGTCGAGCCCGGCGGCTATGTCGAGGTCATCACCGGCGGCGCTTCGGTCGGCCAGGGCTTCGAGACGGTGATCGCCCAGATCTGCGCCGGCGCGCTCGGGGTCGATTACCAAAAGGTCCGCGTCGTGCACGGCCAAACCAACCGCATCGAACATGGCATCGGCGCCCACGCCTCGCGCGCCACAGTCATGACCGGATCAGCCACGCATAACGGCGCGTTGAAAATCCGCGCCAAGGCGCTCGCGGCGGCGGCCAAGCTGCTGCAAAAGACGCCTGACGAGTTGGACATCGTGAACGGCGTCATCGGTGAGCGCGATAATCCGGCAGGCCCTTCCATCACGCTCGGCGATATCGCTAAGCGTCTGGGGCCAGGCTCCAAATTGCTGGAGCCTGGGCAGAATCCGGGCCTCGCGGACGAAGGCTGGTTCAACGTCGACCATCAGGTCTATCCCTACGGCATGCATATCGCCCAGGTGCGGGTCGACCGCGCGACCGGCGGCATCCATATCGAGCGCTATGTCGCCGCCTTCGATATCGGCCGCGCCGTCAATCCCATGCTGGTCGACGGCCAGATCGTCGGTAGCTTCACGCAAGGGCTCGGCGGCGCGCTGCTCGAGGAGTTCCGCTATAGCGAAACGGGCGAGCCGCTCGCTGTCACCTTCGCCGACTATCTGCTACCCAGCCTGCATGACGTGCCGCAGGTCGAGGTGCTGCTTTACGAAGATGCCCCGAGCCCGCGCAATCCGCTCGGTATCAAGGGCGGCGGTGAAAGCGGCATCACCGGTGTCGGCGCGGCGCTGGCGGCGGCGGTCGACGACGCCTTGCAGCGACCCGGCGCGATCACCGAACTGCCGATCACGCCGCAGCGGCTGAAAGATATTTTGAACGCGGTGAACTGAGCGTGTCTTTCACCACGCAAGACATCGTCTACCACTGTCCTGCCGGCATCGCCTTGACGGCGACGCTGTACAAGCCGGCGGGCGCGGGGCCCTTCTCGGCGGTGGTCGACGCCCATGGCGGACGCTGGTGCTCGGAGACGCGCATGACCAACGTCCGCATCGACGAGGCCTTGGCGGCGGCGGGTATCTTCGTCATGGGGCTGGATTTCCGCATGCCGCCGGACGCGCAATATCCGTTGCCGGTGGCGGACATCAATTTCGCGATCCGCTGGCTGCATGCCCATGCGGCAGAGTATGGGATCAACCCGGACTGGATCGGCGGCGTCGGCACCTCGAGCGGCGGCCATCAATTGGCGCTGAGCGCGCTCAATCCGGACGATCCGAAATATCGCCAGGGCCATACGCCCGAGATGGACGGCGCCAGCGCGCGTATCGCTTACATGATCCTATGCTGGCCGGTGTCCGATCCGCCGGCGCGCTACCGCTACGCCATCGCCAACAAGATGGACATCCATATCCAGAGCCATGAGCGCTATTGGCCGAGCGAGGCCTTGATGGCCGAAGGCAGTCCGCAGCGCATCGTGGCGGACGGCGAGGCGGCGGTCCTGCCGCCGACGCTGCTGATCCAGGGGACCAACGACACCATCCTGTCGCCCGGCATGTCGGAACGCTTCGCCGAGACCTACGCGGCCGCCGGCGGCGACATGACGTTGATCCATTATCCGGACGAGAAGCACACCTTCATCACCAACACGCCCGACACGCCGGCCTCGCAAAAGGCCCTGGCCGACATGATTGCCTTCATCCGCCGCCAGACGGTTTAGAGCGGCTGAGCGGCCGCTGCTGCCCAAATTCTGTCCAGCGAGCGCATGATCATTGGTCGTGGCCGCCCATGAAGTGTGATGTCACAGCCGAAAACTCATAGCGGCAGGCCTTCAACCGCCGCGTTCCCCCCGTGCCTCACGTGGCAAGCGGCGCCAGTAACAGCCAAGGGGCTTAAGGCCGTGAGAACAAAGGAAATCCCTCAACTATGAGTGGGCTGAATAAGTCGTGCTCTTGCAACAAATAAAGGTTCTGCTCCACGCTGCCGGACTGGGCATGCATCCTGCAAGACAATGAAACCAGACATATGCGGGATGCTTGTTCCGACAGGGGAGGGAGCGACCGAGACGGGATGGTTTTTCGCAAATCTCATGCGCCGGACGTGCAAATGTGGTTTGTCCGCCCTTTTTTCGCGGGAGTATCCTCAAGCCGTCGCGAGAGAGCCGCGGGAGCCGCCAAGTTCCTGATGCCAAGTTCCTGATATATGTCAAACCGCCGACTTCAAGAGTCGCGGTAGAGTGCCTGAATATCGAGATGCCGGCGCCCCTCGGCGTTGATGGCGTCTCCCTGACATTGAGTTAGACATGGAGATCGACAATGTTTACTGCTGAGCAAAATGAGGTTCTAACGCGCGTCGGCCCCGGCACCCCGATGGGCGACCTGTTTCGCAGCTTTTGGATCCCCTTCCTGCTGAGCTCGGAATTGGATGTCGACGGTCCGCCCAAGCGCGTGACCCTGCTCGGCGAAAACCTTGTCGCCTATCGCGACACGCAGAACCGCGTCGGCCTTCTGGATCGCCATTGCGCCCATCGCCGCGCCGATCTGTTTTTCGGCCGCAACGAAGAGTGCGGTCTGCGCTGCACCTACCATGGCTGGAAGTTCGACATCACCGGCCAGGCCTCTGAACTGCCGGCCGAGCCGGAAGGCACGCCGCTGATCAAAGAGGCCAAGATCAAAGCCTATCCGACCCGCGAGGCCGGCGGCGTGATCTGGACCTACATGGGTCCGAAGGAGAAAGAGCCGAAGGACATTCCGCTGCTCGACTGGACGGCGGTGCCGCCGACCCATCGCGCGGCGACCAAGCGTCTGCAGGAGAACAACTGGGCCCAGGCCGTCGAAGGCGGCCTCGATTCGAGCCACGTCTCGTTCCTGCACCGCGCCTTCACTCAGGTGCAGGCGGCGACGACGACCAAGGAAGGCCATCTCGTGCAGCGTCCGATCTACATGGTCAAGGACACGCGCCCGAGCTTCCACATCCACAAGACCGATTACGGCTTCGCCATCGGCGCCCGCCGCATCGCCAGCGACACCGAATACTACTGGCGCTTGTCGCAGTTCCTGATGCCCGCCTTCACCATCATCCCGACCGCCGAAGGGCGTCCGCTGACCGGCCACTTCTGGGTGCCGATCGACGACACGACCTGCTGGGCCTACACCTTCTCGTGGCACCCGCAGCGCCCACTGACGGACGAGGAATGGGAAGAGTACGGCAGCGGCGCGCAGATTCACGCCGCGGTGGACGAGAACTTCCGGCCGCTCGCCAACAAGGACAACACCTACAAGCTGGATCGTGAGATGCAGCGCAAGGAGAACTACACCGGCATCGTCGGCGTCGGCATCCAGGACATGAGCGTCCAGGAGAGCATGGGCGTCATCACCGACCGCTCGAAGGAGCTGCTCGGTGCGTCGGACGCCGCCATCGTCTATTGGCGTCGTCTAATGATCGAGCAGGCGCTGCAGCTGAAGGAAAAGGGCAAGGCGCCGCTCGGCGTTGAGACGCCCAAGGCCTATCAGGTGCGCAGCGGCGCGGTGCTGTTGCCCAAGGAAGCCGATCCGTTCAAGGCCATGGCACAGAGCATCTTCCTGCAGCCGGCGTAAACGGACGACAACGTAGATACGGCGGGGCGGGCTTTCCGCCCCGCCACATTTCAGAGGGAGCGAACCATGACTGAACCGGTCGGACAATTACGCCACTTCGCGATGTCGGTGCCGGATCCGTGGGCGACCGCCGAATTCTATATTCATTCCTTCGGTTTCAAGTTCGTCGGCGAGACGGACTCGCGGCTTGCCGAGGGCTGCTATATCTCTGACGGCGTTATCAATATCGCGCTGCTGAAATACAAATCCGACGAAGTGTCGCAAGGCACCGGCAAGGATTTTGTCGGCATCCACCACATCGGCATCTGGGTCGATGACGTCGAAGAAACCCGCGCCAAGGTCGAGGCGGCGGGCGGAAAATGGATTATGGGCGAGCCCGATCCGGTCGGCGGCAGTTTCTACGAAGTGAAGTTCACTGATCCCAATGGCGTGATCTTCGATCTGACGCATAACGGCTGGGGCGGCTCGCAGCGGTATCCCGGCAAGCCGGGGAGCGAATCGACGTTGCCGCGCAAGCTCGTCGAACGCTTCAGCGAGCGCCGCGCCAAGGCACGCGAAGACATGGCCAAGAAGACTGGCCAGGCCGAACTGGTGAAGACCGGCAAGTAGCCGGCCCTCACCGTCAGGCCGGCATCGTTTGTTTTAGAAAGCGGAAGGCCTTTTCCCACGAATCTTTCGCGGCGGCCTGTTCCTCGGGTGACCCGTGCTCGGGATTCTGGAAGCCATGGCCGACATCCGGATAGAGGTGGAAATCATGCCGCACGCCGTGGCTCTTTAGCTCGGCGGCGATCTGCTTCATCTGCTCGGGCGACGGATTGGTGTCCTGGCCGCCGGAGAAGCCAATCACCGGGCAGCGGATGTTTTTCAGCAGATCGAAGGGTGTCTGCTTTTCTGGCCCCCAGGGAAGCATGACGCCGCCGCCGTAGAACACGACGAGCGCCTTGAAGCCGTCGATCGCGCCGCCGCCGAGGAAGGCCATGCGGCCGCCCATGCAATGGCCCATCAGCGTAATGCTGCCGCCGAGCACTTCCGGCTTGGCTTTGAGGAATTCGTAGCTCGCCTTCATATCGGCGATGACTTCCGCATCCTTGAAGTACTGCTTGCGGTCCTTCATCGGCACGCTGCGCGCCGTCCGATGCGAGACGTCCGGCACGGCAACGCGATAGCCGGCGTCGACCAGGGTTTTGACGACGAGCGCAGAGAAGCCGTCGAAGCCGCCCCGGTGATACATCAGCAGAATGCCCGGACGCGCCTTGCTGTCGGCCGGGCCGTCATAGAGAATCTCCATCGGGCTGCCGCCCACGGTGATGGTTTCCATCTTCGACATATTCGCCTCCGCTCGTTCGCTTGACGCCGATCAGTCTTTGGCCGCCGCGCGGGCCCGGGCAATCAGCGCTTCCGGGAAGTCGCCGGCGCCGCTGATCGCGACCTGTAACTCTTCGCCGGACAGCGGGTCGAGCTCCAGTTTTGCTTTTTCCACGTCGGCCAGCAACAGCGGGTCCTTGATCGCCGCCATGAAGCCCTTGCGCAGTTCGGCAACGCGTTCGGCCGGCAGGCCCGGCGGGGCGACGACTGAGCGGCCGATGGTCGACGGCGAGGAGAACAGCTCCATTAGCTGGCGATCGGCATCGGTCTTCGCCAAGTCGATCATGCGCGGCACGTTCGGCAATTCGGGATGCTTGTCCGCGCCGGTCTGCAGCAGCAGGTTGATCTTCTTGGTCGCGAGCCATTCGGCGCCATCGTTCTTCAATAGCGACCAAGGCATGCTCAAAGCATCGACCTCGCGGCGCTCCATCGCCAGGCGGCTCTCGTTGCTGCCGGTATAGCCATTGATGATCTTGAACTTGGTGCCGAGCACGTTGTTCATCACCGTCCAGTTGAGCTTGGAGGCGGCGCCGGTCGTCGAGATGATCAACTCGTGCTTGAAGGTGTCGTCCGCCGTCTTCACATCAGCGGTATGCCAGGCGAATAGCACCGCGCTATTCGAGAGGATGCGGCCGATCCAGTTGTACTTGCGCGCGTCGGCCTTCAATTCGGGCGTGCCGAGAATCTGGTTCAAGTAAAGCGCCTGGTCGACCATGCCGATCGCCGTGCCATCCTTGGCGGCGATGTTGTAGAGATGGTTGGCGGCGCGGATGCTGCCGGCGCCCGGCATGTTTTGCGCCACCACGGTCGGCTTGCCCGGCAGATGGCGGCCGATGTGATTGGCGATCAACCGGCTATAGGTGTCGTAGCCGCCGCCGGCTGCCGAGCCGATAAAGAAATTGACCGTCTTGCCTTTATAGAAGTCCTCGGCGTGAACGGCGGCGGGCAGGGCCGTGGCGGCCGAAAGCAAGGCGCCGGCGGCGAGCAGGTTGAGCGTCGTTTTCATTGTAACCTCCCTAGTGTGCCGGCTTATGCGCCGGTCACGGTGTCGTAATGGAATCGTCTCTCCTATGACGGCAGGGCGCTTGTCAGCCAATCGGTGTCGATGCGACGGCCGATGCCGGTTTCTTGCGCCTTCTTATAGATCGCGTAGCCGGTCGCAGCGAATTGATAGCCGAGGCCGGAATAATTGAGGAAAACGCTGATGTCGCTAGCGTTGCGGCGGCCGGGCGTGCGGCCGAGCAGCAGGTCGGACAATTCCGGCAGGCTGTCCTGCTTCAACGCCGAACTGAGGGCCGCCTTCTGATGCTCGGTGTCCTTGGCGAGATCGGCGCCTTCACCGCGCAGGATATGCGAGATCGCCTTGCGGACATGCGTAATGACGACATCGGCACGGCCGACTGTGGTGGCGTCCAGCTCCAGCCGCTTGAGCGTGCTGACATGCATTCCGGGCGCGAGATGATCGGCGGGCAACACCGGCTGCATGCTGTTGGTGGCGCACATGACGACATCGGCGCCGTCGACCGCTTCGCGCAAACTGAGTGCGGCAATGGTCTCGACGTTCAGTAGCTTGCGCATCTCTTCGGCGAAGGCGGCGCGGCTGGCGGGGTTGGGACTGTAGCAGCGCAGCCGCTTGATCGGGCGCACGGCGCAGATCGCCATGGCTTGGCCGCTCGCCTGGTGCCCGGAGCCGATGATGGCGGCCTCGCTGGCGTCGGCGCGGGCGAGATATTTGGCGGCGAGACCACAGGTCGCGCCGACCCGCATGCGCTGCACTTCGCCATCGGGATAGATCGCCAGCGGCTCGCCGGTTTCGGTGCTGAACAAGAGAACGAGGCCGACATAGCGTTGGTTGGGCGCGGCGGGCACCTTGACGCGGCGCAGGCCGGCGTCGGATTTCGGCCAGGTCAGGATGTCGGAATTGATGCGGACCGCACCGATGCCGAACCTCGGGATCACGCCGTCCATGGTCAGAAGGGAATAGAGCGCGTCGTCGCGCGCGGTCGCGGTGAGGATTTCCGAACGCACGCCGTTTATGCCATGAGCGGTGCCGAGATCCTTGTAGGCGATCTCCATCGCATCCAGGCAGTCGGGCATCGTCAGGATCGCGGCGATGTCCTCGTTCGACAGCAGCATCGTCATGGCGCGGACCTACGGAGCGGCGTTGTGCCGGATGGCTGCCAGAGAGGCCGCAAGTCGGCCAGACTTTTAAGCGTTTCCAGCCCGCGCAGAGCCTCAATCAGCTTTGTGCTGGCGTCTATGCCGAGAATTGGCGCCATCAGATCTTGTGCCTTGTCCTCGACTTCAGCGCGGGTCATGGGATTGTCGGCAGTGCCGCGCACGGCGACAGCGCGGCGCGAGACATGGACGCCCTCGCGCGTCGTGACATCGACGATGGCTTGGCGGCGTGGCCTGGCATGCATCAGCTCCTCGCTCGGCTGAATGGTCATGCGTTTGCGTAAGCTGAGCACTTGTGGATCCTTCATGCGCGCATGATCATGTACCGACTCGAACGTGAGCTTGCCGTCGATCAGCAGCACGGCGAGGAGGTGCTGTACGTTGACGTCCGGCATCGGCGCACCGTCGACGGTACGGGCCGAGCGCGTCGGCAGGTGGATGACGACTTTGTCGACCTCCGCACCGGTCAGGCCGATGGCGTCGATGATTTGCGTCATGGCGTCCAGCGCCGACTGGGCCGGCGAGCCGACGCACCATTTCTTGATGTTGGTGCCGAGAATCTCGTAGCGGGTGCCCAGGCCGTCCATCAGTTGCGCCGGATCGGCTTTCCCCGCGTAGGCCTCGAAGAAATTGCGCTCGCCGCTGAACACGTCGTCGACCCCGGTAAAGCCGGCGGCGACCATGGCCGCAGCCGTTGCGCCGTTGCGCGCCGGCATGCCGCCGAAATCGAAGGCCTTTTCGATATGCTCGGAGTCGCGCACGTTGCAGCCGATACCGGAGGCCTGCTGCGCGCAATAGGACAGCAGATGACGGGCCTGCAGCGCGTCGATGCCGAGCAGCGCGCCGGCAGCCGCGCCGGCGCCGAAGGTGCCGCCGAAGCTGTGGGTGCTGCGCGAGGCGGCGGCGAATTCTTCCGCGCCGAGCGCGTAATTGAGCCGCGCGGCGACGTCATAGCCGAGCACGACGGCTTTGAGAAAGGCGTCGCCGCTGACAGCCGCGCGTTCGCCCGCGGCCAGCGCGGCGGGGATCACGGCGCAGCCCGGATGGTTGCGTGATGGCGCGTGGGAATCGTCGGTCTCGTCGGCATGGGCCAGCATGCCGTTGATGAGGGCCGCATTGATCATCGAGACCGTCAGCGGCGTGCCGATGATGGAGGCCTCCGCCGGTCCGCCGAGGCTGCCGGCGAAGGCGATGGCCATGCGACCGGGCATCAGGCCGGTACCGGACACCATGGCGGCGACGGTATCCAGGATATGGTGTTTGGCCTTTTCGATGACCTCAACCGGCAGGGCGCGCAGGCGCGCCTCCGCGATATAACCGCTGAGCTCGCGCGTCGGCTGGCTGATCTCTCGGAGCGACTGAATCACGGCGCCCTATGTCCCTGTTATATGTCGTTCTTTAGTCTTCTTTTGGAGCGATATGATTATACAATCTTGGCGCCTCGCTCTACGAATAATGTTCATTCCGTTTCGGATATAAAGGGGCAGGCCACCAGGGATAAATGGGGCCAGGGCGTTTTCACGGATACCGGCATGGATCTCAGCGACATCAAGACCTTCCTGCGCGTGGTGCAGCGCAAAAGCTTCAGCGCTGCTGCAGCCGAGATGAATGTCTCACAATCGACAGTCAGCAAGCATGTGGCACGGCTGGAGGAGACGCTCGGCGTGCAGTTGCTGCATCGCTCGACCCAGCAACTGTCGCTGACCGACGCCGGGGCGGACTTTTTCGCCCGAGCGACCACCATCGTCGCCGAATTGGAGGAGGCGCAAGTCGCTGCTGCCGCCTTGGGCGCGGGCGCGAAGGGAACTCTGAAGGTCCACTCGACCTTCGGTATCGGCCATAGTTTCGTCGCTCCGGCAGTCGCGCGATTCCTCGAACTTTATCCCGATATTTCGGTGCAACTCGTGCTGGCGCCGGGCGATACGGTCAATGTGATCGAGCAGGATATCGACGTGACCATCCGCCTATCAACGGAGCGCGAGCCGCTGAGGGATCAAACCAGCCTGACGCGCTTTACGCTGGGACATATGCGCTATCTGATCTGCGGCACCCCGGCCTATTTCGCTCGCGCCGGCTATCCCGAAACGCCGAAGGATTTGGAGCGGCACAATTGCCTGGTGCATTCGTTGCAGGCCGGCGCCAATCATTGGTATTTCGAGGGACCGCATGGCGCTTATGCCGTCAAAGTGCACGGCAGTTTCAGCAGCAATAGCGGCGCGGCCTTGTATGACGCCGTGGATCGCGGCCTTGGCGTCGCGCGCATGCTGGAGCGCGTGGTGCAGGATCGCCTTGCCAGCGGCAAACTCGAAGCGATCTTCGCCGATCAGACGCGGTCGAATTACTTCGTCACCGCATATATTCCTCGCGTCAAACGGCTGCCGGCGAAAACCGAACTGTTCCTCGATTTCCTCAAAGACTCGCTCGCTGGCGCTGATAGCGCCGTAATGCAGGTCGAATAGACGTTATTCGCCTTTGGCGTCTTCCCGTCGGCTAGCCATCCCCTTAACGTTCGCAGCGGAAACGCGGCTGAGCTTGCCGCTATCTTTCATCTAATAGAAGAGTAGGACCCGCTAGAGGTCCGCTCACAACGTTTCTGGGAGAGACGCCATGCAGGCGAAGGAAACCTACGACATCATCGTCATCGGCGGCGGTAGCGCGGCGTTCGACGCGGCAGTGGCCGCCAAGAAGGCCGGCGCGGACCGCATCTTGATGTTGGAGAAGGCGCCGGAGGCGGAATATGGCGGCAACGCGCGCTATTCAGGCACCGGCTTTCGTTTCTGGCATGGCGGCGGCAAGGAAATCCGCGAATTCCTGCCTGACCTCGACGACGAGACCTTCGAGACACTGCAGATTAATCCCTACAGCGAGGACGAGTTTCTCGCCGACCTCAATCGCATGACCATGAACCGCATGGATCCTGTGCTGGCGAAAACGCTGGTGCATGAATCGAACAAGGCGGTCCATTGGATGAAGGATGTCGGCATCCGCTGGGAGATCCTGAAGGAGCACGCCAAGGTTGGCGGCAAAAAATATTTCGAGAAGGGCATCGCCATCCATGTGGCGGGCGGCGGCATCGGCCAGCTCGACCAATGGCGGGCCATTGCCGAAGGTCTCGGCATCGAAATCCGCTTCAATTCGCCGGTCAGCGCCATTCACGGCAACATGCACCGTGTCGAGGGCGTGCGCGTCTGCGGCGAAGACGGCGAGTATGACATCGCGGCGCGTGCGGTGATCGCCTGCGCCGGCGGCTTTCAGGCCAGCGCCGAAATGCGCGCGCGCTATCTCTCGGGCAATGCCGATTTCGTCAAGGTGCGCGGCTCCAAGCACGACACCGGCGAAGTGCTGCGTTATCTCGTCGAACTGGGCGCGGCGACCGATGGCCATTGGCAGTCAGGCCACATGTCGCCGATCGACGCCAATGCGCCGTCGTTCGAAACGCCGCAGCATGCGGACGGCCGCGGCAACACGCAGAGCCGTTACGACTATCCGTTCGGTATCTCGGTGAATTCTCTCGGCCAGCGCTTCTTCGACGAAGGCGAGGCGCAGCATTCCTACACCTACGCCAAGACGGGCCGCGCCGTGCTTGCCCAGCCGGGCGCCATCGCTTGGCAAATCTACGATCAGAAGGGCTTGCGCCAGCGGCGTTATCCGGAGCATCCGGCGACCTTCGAGGAGGCCGACAGCATCGGGGTGCTCGCCAAGAAGGTCGGTCTGGCGCCGGAGGTGCTGGAACATACCGTCGCCGAGTACAACGCCGCCTGTCGCGACGACATCAAATATGATCCGACCCATCCCGACGGCAAGCACACGGTCGGGCTCGAGGTTCCCAAATCGAATTGGGCGACTCGCATCGATGAAGGGCCGTTCCGCGCCTATCCGGTCACTTGCGGCATCACCTTCACCTTCGGAGGCCTGAAAGTGAACGGGCGCGCGCAGGTGCTGAACGGCAAGCTCGAGCCGATCAAGGGGCTCTATGCCTCGGGCGACATCCTGGGCTTGTTTTTCCACAACTATCCATCGTTCACCGGGCAAACGCGCAACGCCGTGTTCGGCCGCCTGGCGGGCGACAGCGCGGTGCGGGACAACTAGCGCAGGCTAGGGACCGCCCCTATAATCCGAAAAAACGATACGAAACGCTTTGGGAGCAACATCATGGCACGCATCAAACACCTGGCAATCAAGACCGCCGATCCGGCCCGTCTCGGCAAGTTCTACGAGGAGACGTTCGGCATGACCTGCATCCATACGTCGGCCAACGGCGGGATGTATATGACCGACGGCTATCTCACGCTGGCGCTGCTGAAGCAGCGGCCGAATGACACGGCGCCCGGCCTCAATCATTTCGGCTTTGAAGTCGAAAACGCCGACGAAATCAGCAAGAAGATCGTCAAGGCGAAGCTGCCGGAGCCGACGCAGCGTCCGTCGACCACGCCGTTCGCCGAAAAGCGCGGCATGGATCCGGACGGCAATCTTTTCGACATTTCCGAACATGGTTATTCGGATGTCGAATATCCGATCGACGACGGCGTGAAACAAAAAGAGACAGTCCGCTGAACTCTACGGCTTTGCCGTAGCGATTCAAAAAAACAGGACTGCTCATACAGGGGAGGAGACTATGACGCACGTGCGCATGCTTGCGGCTGCCGTTTTGGCCGTGCTGGTGGCGGCTCCGGCCGTCGCGCAGGAGAATTTCTACGCCGGAAAAAGCTTGAACCTGATCGCCGGCTTCCCGCCGGGTGGCGGCGTCGACGGCGAGATGCGCGTCGTTTCGCGCCATTTCGCCCGTTTCATTCCGGGCAATCCGACGATCATCGCCAAGAACATGCCGGGCGCCGGCGGCATCATCCTCGGCAACCACCTTTACAACGTCGCTGAAAAGGACGGTCTCACCGTCGGTATGCCAGGACGTAGCGGCTTTCTTCTCAGCAACGTGGTGAAAGAGAAGGGCGTCAACTTCGATCTGGCCAAGTTCGACTATGTCGGCGGCGCCGGCAGCACCAATAGCATTCTCTGGCTGCGCGAGCAGGCCGGCATCAATAGCGTGGCCGACATCAAAGGCTCCAAGAAGGAAATCATCCTCGGTGCCTGGTCGCAGCGTTCGCAGAACGCCATCGTGCCGAAGGTGCTGCAGAAGTACGAGGGCTGGCCGTTCAAGGTGGTGCATGGCTATCCCGGCACCAACGAGGTGATGATCGCCATCGAGCGCGGCGAGATCGACGGGCTTTATTCCCATGAAGGCAGCATCGCCAATACGCGTCCTGACCTGATCGCCAACGGCAAACTCAAGGCGGTGTTCCAGACGTTCGAGGACATGCCGAACGTGCCGATCATGAGCGAGTTCATCACCGACCCGAAGGAGAAGGCGCTGCTGGCATTGCTCAACGCGCCGAGTCAGGTCGGACTCCCGTTGATGGCGCCGCCGGGCATTCCCAAGGACCGATTGGAAATTCTGCGCGCTTCCTACGCCAAGATGGTCGAAGACAAGGAATATCGCGAGGAAGCGGAAAAGCGCGGCCTGCCGGTCGGTCGCGCCATGAGCGGGCCGAAGCTGCAGCAGCTCATCGCCGAAAACCTATCTTCGGTGCAGGAGGATGTGCTGCAGGAATATCTCAGCTACATGGACGACAAGGCGAAGTAGCCTTTTCCGCTTATAACCGTTCGATCAGAGCGCGCGCCGCCGCCGGCGCGCGCTCTTTCGCGCCGGCGATGACATAGACGAAGCTGTCGCCCGTCTTCTGCTGCGCTTTCGCGCGTTTGGCCCATTTATCGAGCGCGGCGGGCTTGTAACCGGTCTTCACCTTCGCCTCGCTGCGCATCAGGCGCGCGTAGGAGAAATCCGCCGTCGCCTCGTCGATCTCGGGAAACTCATCGTGATCGGCAAAAACGATGGCGACCCCATGCTGACGCGCCAGATCGTAAAATTTGGAATCCTTGAAAGTAGGGCTGCGCACTTCGAGGGCGTGGCGCAGCGGCCGCTTCTTGATCTCCTTGGGCAGGAGCTTAAGGAAGGCGCTCATGTCTTCGGCGTCGAATTTCTTCGTTGCCATGAACTGCCAACTGATCGGGCCGAGCTTGTCGCCGAGCTCATGCAAGCCCTGGCCGATGAAGCGTTCGATCGAGTCGCCGGCCTCGGCCAGCTTGCGGCGGTTGGTCGTGAAACGCGACGCTTTCACCGCGAAGACGAAGCCGTCTGGTGTTTCGTCCCGCCATTTCGCCCAGGTGTCGGGCTTGAAGTTGGAATAATACGTGCCATTGATCTCGATCGAGGTCAGCTGCCGGCTGGCGTATTCGAGCTCGCGCCGTTGCGGCAGGTCGTCCGGATAGAACATGCCGCCACGCCACGGTGCATAGGTCCAGCCACCGATACCGACGTAGATTTTGCCGCGCGCCATGATGTCTCCTTCCGTGATCTTTCGCTCAATGAACGGCGGGACTCCCTGTCCGCTCCATGGAAAAGGCGCCGCTCAAGAAGGTTTCGCCCTTCGCCTCGCTTGACCCGCCAAGTTGAGGCTGCCTATTGTTGTTAAAACGCCGATAATATTTGGGTTTTACTGCGCAAAATCGAGGGTTTGGACATGACCTTGCCGGTGATCGATCTCGGGCCGTTCCTGTACGGCAGTGCCGACGATAAACGCAAGCTGGCGGCGCAGGTCAACACCGCTTGCCGCGATACGGGCTTTCTCATCATCGTCAATCATGGTGTCGATCCGGCTTTGCCCGATCGCCTGTTCGAGCTGGCCTACCAGTTTTTCAATCAGCCGTTCGAGGAAAAGCTCAAGGTCGAGAAATTCGAGGGCAGCGGCCCGGCGGGCTATCACATGTTCGCCACGCAATCGAACGGTCTCGCCTATCGCAACATCCAGTCGAAGGCCGACCTGCTGAAGATCTCGCCGGATTTGCGCGAATCCTTCGGCCTCAGCCCCGAGCGCAACGGCCTCAACCAATGGCCGGCCTATCCGCCCGGCTTTCGCGATGTTTGCCTCGAATATTACGCGCGCATGGAAACGCTCGCCTTCTCCATGATCGATCTATTCACGATGGCGCTCGGTTTGCCGGAGCACTTCTTCGATAAGTTCATCGACAAGCACGACAGCACGGTGCTCATGCACCACTACCCGGCGCAGAAGGAGGCGCCGGCCGACGGCCAGCTCCGCAGCAGCCCACACACAGACCTTGGCATGTTCACCTTGCTGCGACATGAGCGCGAGCACAAAGGCGGCCTGCAGTTGAAGACCAAGGCCGGAGAGTGGATGGACGTGCCGCAGGTCGAGAATGCTTTCGTGGTCAACATCGCCGATTCGATGCAGCAATGGACCAACGACCTGTGGAAGTCGACCTTCCACCGAGTCCTCAATCCGCCGCGCGCGGCCGACGGCAGCACCAAGCCGCGCATCGGCCTGCCGTTTTTTTTCAACGTCAATCAGGACGCATTGCTCGAATGCTTGCCGAGTTGCTGCGGTCCCGACAATCCGCCAAAATATGCGCCGGTCATCGCCGGCGATTATCGCCGCGCGCGCTCCAAGAAGACCCACGAGTTCTTAAAGATGAAAAAAGAAGCCGAAGCGGAAGCGGCCGCCGCGGCTGCCAACGTCAGCGCTTAATGCCGTCTCAGCCGCCCGATGCGGCAGACATGGACTATTATCGTACCGTCGATTGCGCCTATAAAGGAGATGCTTCGTGATTGCTCAGGCTTCCGTCGTTCGCAAAGCGTATAAATCAATTCTGTTAGCAGCCGTTTTCGCCGCCGTCGGCGCCACGTCCGTTCAGGCCCAGCAATCGGTCGCAGACTTCTACAAAGGCAAACAGCTGAAGTTCATCATCCGCTCGGCGCCGGGCGGCGGCTTCGATCTTTATTCACGCCT
>CANJIM010000050.1 GCA_947474495.1 Rhodospirillaceae bacterium | reverse complement strand
TTCACGCTCAAGGAAGGCGAGCTGTTCACGCTGCTCGGTCCGTCGGGCTGCGGCAAGACGACGACGCTGCGCTCGATCGCCGGCCTGGAGACGCCGCAGAAGGGCCGCATCACCCTGGGCAGCCGCGACCTGTTCAACTCGCAGTCGGGCGTCAATGTGCCGATGTACGACCGCGATATCGGCATGGTGTTCCAGTCCTACGCCATCTGGCCGCACATGACGGTCTACGAAAACGCCGCCTATCCCCTCAAAGTCGGCCGCAAGAAGAAATATTCCGGGGCCGAGGTCGAGCGCAAGGTGAAGGAGGCGCTCGACATGGTCGGTCTCGGCGCCTTCATCCAGCGGCCCTCGACGCAGCTCTCGGGCGGCCAGCAGCAGCGCCTGGCCCTGGCCCGCGCCTTCACCCGCGAGCCGGACTTGCTGCTGCTCGACGAGCCGCTGAGCAACCTCGATGCGCAATTGCGCGAGCAGATGCGCTCGGAACTGAAGCGCCTGCAGAAAGAAACCGGCGTGACGGCGATCTACGTCACCCATGACCAATCCGAAGCCTTGGCGATCTCCGACCGCATCGCCGTGATGAATGAGGGCCGTATCGTCCAGCTGGGCGAACCCAAGGACATCTACAACCGGCCGACGTCGGAGTTCGTCGCCCACTTCATCGGCCGCACCAACCTGATCCATGGCGAAATGGCGCGCGATGCGGTTGCCGAGGCGACTGAAACGGTGGGAACGCCGCTCGGGGCCGTGCGCTGCTTTTTCCCCGGCGCGGCGAAAGCCCGCAAGGATATCGCCATCGTCGTGCGGCCCGAGCATATCCGCATCCGCCAGGCCGGTGCGGCGCTCGACGACGGCGACAACCGCCTGACCGGCCGGCTCAAGGCCGAGACCTATCTCGGCGAGATCGTCGAATATGTGGTCGATGTCGCCGGCAAGGAGTTTCTCGTGCGCACGCCTTTCGTGCAGCCGATTGGCCCTGGCGATGCCGTCACTCTCAGCTTCGCGCCCGAGCGCACGATCGCCTTGATCGAAGATTGAGGCCTCCAGGTTCTTACAAAGCTTACAAACATCGAAACAAACAAAGGGGATGGACAATGCTTAAACGGATAATTGCGGCGTCGACATGTACCGTTTTGTTGACGCTCTCGGCCGGAGCCTCGGCGCAAACGGCGGACGACAAAAAGGTCGCTGATTTCTACAAGGGCAACACGGTCTATGTGATCATCGGCTCGGGCGCAGGTGGTAGCTTCGACCTCATCGGCCGCACCGTCGGAAAATATATGGCGAAATATATTCCAGGTAATCCGACGGTCGTGCCGCAGAATTTGCCCGGTGCGGGCGGCTACACGGCGGGCGCCCGTGTCTCGGTGACGGCAGCGCAGGACGGCACTTCCATCGGTGCGATCCAGCCAGCGGTGATCATGGATCCGGTGCTCGGCGACCCGGCGCAAGGCATCAAGCGCTTGAACCTCGCCTATCTCGGCAACGTCGCGCCGAATATCGAAGGCTGTTTCATGCGCACCGACGCGCCGGCGAAATCGTTTGAGGGCTCGATGAACACGGAAGTGGTGATGGGCGCGACCAACACCACCGCCGGCTCTGCTTACGGCTACCTGATGCTGTTGCGCCATATCCTTGGCGTGAAGATGAAGGTGGTGGCCGGCTATGTCAGCACCACCGAGATCATGCTCGCGATGGATCGTAATGAAGTGCAGGCGATCTGCGGAATCGGTTACCAAAGCGTGATCTCCGCCAAGCCCGATTGGTTTGCCAACGACATCGTGCGCGCCTTCACCTACCAGGGCTCCAAGGTTTTGCCCGAAAAAGAAATGGCCAGCGCGAAGCCGGCGGTGTCCTACGCCAAGACCGACGAACAGCGCCAGATCATGAACCTCTACGATCGTCAGGGCGAATTCGGCCGGCCTTTCGTGACCGGTGCGACCGTTCCGCCGGAGCGCATCAAGGCCTTGCGCGCGGCTTTCATGAGCGCCGTCAACGATCCGGAACTACGGAAGGAATTGACCACGCGCGGCATTGATGTCGATCCGATGGACGGCGAAAACGTGCAGAAACTGGTCGAGGCCGTCTATGCGACTCCGGAGGCGATCGTCGAAAAGACCCGCACGGTGATGAATTCCAAATAATCCGTTCGGCAGCGGCGGGCATTCGTGTGATGCGCCGCCGGCCGACATAAAGGAGGGATGGATCATGCATAATGTTATGAATTGGTTGGCTTACGCCGCAGGCGCGCTTTGCCTGTTGGCGACAACGGCGATGACGGCCCCGACCGCCCAGGCGCAAACGGGCGACAAGACGGTCTCTGATTTCTATAAAGGCAATACCGTCTATATGACGATCGGCTCGGCGCCGGGCGGTAGTTTCGACCTCTATGGACGTATCGTCGGTAGATTTATGGCGAAATACCTACCGGGAAACCCGACCGTCGTGCCGCAGAACCTGCCTGGCGCCGGCGGTTATATCGCGGCGAGCAAGATCGCCGTCACGGCGCCGCAGGATGGCACTTACATTGCCGGCATTCCGCCTGGTGCGATTATGGATCCGATCATTGGCGATCCGAACAAGTCATCGAAGCCGTTGAAGCTGACCTATATCGGTAACGCTGCACCCAATATCGAGGCTTGCTTCCTGCGCACCGACGCGCCGGCGAAAACACTCGAAGATGTTTTCGACAAGGAGATCATACTCGGCGTGACCGGCACCACCGCTGGGTCCGGTTATGGCTATGCCTTGCTGCTCCGTAACATCTTGGGCCTCAAGCTTAAGATTGTGGCGGGTTATGTCAGCACAACGGAGATCGTCCTGGCGATGGACCGTGGTGAGGTGCAGTCGCTGTGCAATATCAGCTACCTCAATATCATTGCCACCAAACCAGAATGGTTCGCCAACAACACGGTGCGCGCCTTGGCCTATCAGGGCAGCAAGATCCTGACGGAAAAGGAGATGGCCGGCGCCCGCCCCGTCGCGTCTTATGCCAAGACCGACGAGCAACGTCAGATTCTCAGCCTCTACGACCGCCAAGGCGATTTTGGCCGGCCGTACGTGGCGGGGCCGGGCGTGCCGCCAGATCGCGTTAAGGCGCTGCGCGAGGCGTTTATGGCGGCGATGAAGGATCCGGAGTTGCGTAAAGAAGTCGAAGGGCGTGGCCTCGAGGTTTCGCCGATGTCGGGCGAAGAATTGCAGAAGCTCGTGGACGATATCTATGCGACGCCGCCGGACGTGCTGAAAAAACTACAGACCGCGCTCGGCTACTAAGCGGCAGGCCATGCGTAGAAAGCCCGCAGGCCGCGTGCCTTGCGGGCTTTCTCTGTGGATGGAAGAAAATGAGGCGATAAAGATGCCGCAGGCCATTCTATCCGCTGAGCTTGAGGCGCTCATTTCGCCTTCCGGACGACATACTCTGTTAGTTGACAAATATATATTGCTGGATAGGCTTGAAACAGAACGTCGCTGATTTGTTGGTTGCTTCTGTGCTTTCGCTCCCAATCCGGGAGGCAGTACGGCTCAGCTCGCTGCCGTCGAACGCAAGTGGCGAATTGCCTATGACCCCGGCATGGAGAATCGAAACATGAAACTACTGGTTCGACTCGGTTTTCTTGCCGCGGCCGTGATGCTGGGGGGCGCGACGCCCGGCCATGCCCAGTTCTACAGCGGCAAGACGGCCACGATGGTCATCAATTACGGCGCCGGCGGGACGATCGATATCGAGGGCCGCCTATTTCAGCGCCATTTGCCGAAGCATATTGCCGGTAAGCCAACCATCATCGCGCAGAATATGCCGGGTGCCGGCGGCCTCACGGCGGTCAATGCCTTGGGCAAGGGCGTCGTCGGCAAGCCGGACGGATTGACGTTCGGCTTCTTCGCCTTCAGTCCGATCGCCATGGTGATCGGCGATCCGGCGCTGCAAGTGAATATCGCGGATTTTTCCGCCGTCGGCGGAATCGGCGCTTGGTACGTCGCCTATGGCCGCAAGGACATGTTACCCGGCGCCCAGCGTCCGGCCGACATGCCCAAAGTCGAGAAGATGGTCTACGCCGGCGGTTATTCGCCGACCTCTGTGCATGACGTGCGCATGCGCCTGATGCTCGATCTCATGGGCGTCAAGTACAAGATCATCCGCGGCTTCCAGGATGTCTCGGCGGTCAACAAGGCGATGTTGCAGAACGAGGTGAATTTCACCGCCATCAGTCTTCCCGGCTATGAGAATAGCACCGTGCCTCAGGTGATCGATACCGGCGTTGCGCTGCCGCTCTGGCAATTTCCGACGAGCGGGCCGAATGGCAGCTTTCTCGACAAGCCTGGGCTGACTGCGCGCGGCATTCAGAGCTACGAGCTGGTCTATCGCGACGCCTTCGGCAAGATGCCGAGCGGTCCTCAGTTCGACGCCTTCATCCTCCTCAACGACGTGTCGGCCAAGCTCGGGCGAGTCATACTCATGCCGCCCGGCACGCCGCCCGCGGCTGTCGCCGAAATGCGCAAGGCTTATGTCGCGTTGGCGAGCGATGAAGATTTCAAGGCCGAATATCTCAAGACCGTGCGGGTCGAGGCGGATTTGGCCATGCCGGAAGACGCCGCCGCGGTTCTGGATAAGCTCAAGGCTGTCGGGCCGGCGGTGGTGCAAGTGATCGAGAAAGCCGCCAGCGTCGAGTGAGCGCGGCAGTAAGAAGAAACGACGCAATCTAGCGGAGGAGGAGAGACGAGCATGGCCAGCATGATGGAATCCCGCGAAGACACCCGCCTGATGGATTTTCCGGATTCGACCGAGGAGATTCCCTTGCTCGACATCTCCGATTATCTGGCCGGCAAACCCGGCGCCGCCCAGCGGATCGGCGCCGAGTTGCGCCGGATATCAGAGACGGTCGGGTTCTTCTACCTCGCCGGCCACGGCGTTGATCAGAGCCTGGTCGACGCGGCTTTCCGCGAGGTGAAGAAATTCCATGCTTTGCCGCTCGAGGCAAAGATGAAGGTTAAGATCGAGGACAACTCCGGCTATCTCGCCATGAACGGCGTCATCAGCCGCGTCTCCAACTTGATCGACGCCGCAAAGCCGAATCTCAACGCGGCCTTTCTGTTCAGCCACGAGCGCGGCCCGGATCATCCCGACGTGGTGCAGAAGCGTCGTTTCCGCGGCATGAATCGCTGGCCGGAGGAGCTGCCGTCCTTCCGCCAGGCGATGTTGAAATATTTCGCCGCCGTGGAAGTGCTCGGCCAGCGCATGCTGCCGCTGTGGTCGGCCGCGCTCGACATGCCGGAAAACTTCTTCGTCGACCGTTTTCAAGATCCGCATATGACGATGCGCGTGTCGCACTACCCGCCACAGCCGGAAGAGACGATCGGCACGCGTCAGTACGGTCTGGCGCCCCATACTGACAATTGCATGATGACCATTCTCGCTCAGGCCAACGTCCCGGGCTTGGCGGTCGAAATGCCATCGGGCCATTGGCGCATCGCGGACATCATTCCGGGCACCTTCCTCGTGAATACCGGCAATCTAGTGGTGCGCTGGACAAACGATCGCTTCAAGTCGACCAAGCATCGCGTTATCAACACGTCAGGGACTGACCGCTATTCGATTCCGGTCTTCATCGGCCCTCATCCCGACACCATGATCGAATGCTTGCCGAGCTGCCTGAAGCCGGGGGAGCAGCCGAAGTACCCGCCCATCACCTACGAAGATTTCATGATCTGGTACTTCAACAAAAAGCAGGATGCCCGCAAGTTCGCCTCGCCTGACGAGTACCGCGAGCCCGCCGCCTAGACATTCTGATCCGGCTCGTCCGGTTGCGATAAAAATGGGGGAATTTATGCTAACCTTCGCGTCCTGTGTTGTTCGTCGCCCGCGCCTGGTGGGGGTGCTTTGTGCCATGCTCGCCGGCCTTGCAGCGGCGTCTCTGCCGTCAGGCGCGCAAGCGCAAAGCGAGTATTTCAAAGGCAAGACGATGCGCTTCCTGATCGGCGCTCCCGTTGGTGGCGGCTATGACGTCTATGGGCGCCTGTTCACCGAATATTATCGCCGCCATTTGCCGGGCCAGCCGACCATTGTGGTGCAGAACATGCCCGGCGGCGGCAGCTTGGTCGTCGGCAACACGATCTACAGCCAATCGACGCCCGACGGCTTGACGCTCGCCATGTCCGGCGGCTCCCTGGCGACGGCGGGGCTCTTCGGCCTGACGGGCGCCCGCTTCGATTCCCGGCGGTTCACCTGGGTCGGGAGCATGGGCAGCGAGGTCGGCTTGACCGTGGCGTGGTTCACGTCTCCGGTCAAAACCACCGAAGACCTGTTCACCAAGGAATTCATCGTCGGCGCGGCGGGATCGGCGGCGGCGAGCGCGGTCTTCCCGACGGCGGTCAACCGGATTCTCAATACCCGCTTCAAGATCGTTGCCGGCTATACCGGCGCGCCCGACATTTCCCTCGCTATGGAGCGGGGCGAAGTGCAGGGCATGGGCAACTGGAACTACTCATCAATCGTCAGCAACCGCGCCGATTGGATCAAGGACAAGAAAATCCTCTTCTTGCTGCAGCTTGGCCTCGAGCGTCGGCCTGAACTGGCCGACGTGCCGACGGTGATCGACGTCGCCAAGACCGAGCGGCAGAAGGATGTCTTGCGTCTCGTCTTCGCGCAGCAAGTGCTCGGCCGCCCGATCATCGGTCCGCCCGGCATCGCCGACGACATCACCCGTATGCTGCAGGCCGGCTTCGACGCCACCATCAACGACCCCGACCTCAAAGCCGAGGCGGCGCGCCGTTCGATCGACATCGATTCGCCGACCAGCGGCCCGGATGCCCTACAGTTTGTGGAAAAGCTTTACACCTACGATCCGGCGCTGATCGCCGAAGCCGGAGCAGCCATGACGATTGCTGCAGGGAAGTAGCGTCACGGCCACGCCGCACAGGCTTTTTCATCGGCTTAAGCCGAAGGGGCGGCGTGCGCAGGCGTGCCGATCCAGCCGCATTTCATAAGGGGATTTCCGATGGATGATGCCAGGACGCCTCAGGCGCTCTATCGCGACCTTCGCCAGCACATTGCGGAGCTTGAGCGCCAGGGATTGCTGCATCGCATCGACCATGTGGTCAACAAGGACACGGAGATGCATCCGCTGGTGCGCTGGCAGTACCGCGGCGGTATTCCCGATGCCGAGCGCAAAGCCTTTCTGTTTACCAATGTCACCGACTCACTCGGTCGCCGTTACGGCGCGCCGGTGCTCGTTGCCGGACTCGCGGGTTCGCGCCGCATCTACGGGGTTGGCATGCAATGCGGATTGGACGAGATCGGCGAACGCTGGAAAGAGGCGCTCGCCCACCCGATCGAGCCGAAGATGGTGGACTCCGCGCCAGTCCAAGAGATCGTGATCACGGGTGATCAGCTCGAAGCTTCGGGCGGATTTCTGCAATTTCCCACGCCCATCTCGACGCCGGGTTGGGATAATGCACCCTATCTGACCAGCGCGCATTTTATCACCAAGGATCCCGAGACCGGCGTGCGCAACGTCGGCAATTACCGCGCCCAACTCAAGAGCGCGACGCGCTGCGCCGTGCGGTTTTCCGGCCGAGGCTGCGATGCGGCGATCCACTGGGAAAAGGCCAAAGCGCGCGGCAAGCATCTCGAAGTCGCCATCGTGATCGGCGCGCCGCCGATCGTGTCTTTCACGGCCGTGCAGCGCATGCCGATCGAACTGGACGAGTTGGCGGTGGCCGGCGCTCTGGTTGGCGGACCCATTTCGCTGGTCAAATGCAAGACGGTGGACCTAGAGGTGCCGGCGGATTCGGAGGTCGTGATCGAAGGGGTCATCCGGACCGACTATCTGGAGCCCGAAGGACCGTTCGGCGAATCGACAGGGTTCGTCCATCAGCGCACAGAAAGCACGGTCATCGAGATCAGCTGCATCACGCATCGCCGCGATCCGATCTGGACATCGTTCATCAGCCAGGTGACGCCGAGCGAGTCGAGCACCATCAAGGTGGTCGCTTATGAGCCCATGATCCTGGATTTTCTGCGCAACACTTGCGGCATCAAGTCTGTGAAAAAAGTCGTGATGCATGAGGAATTAACCAATATCCGGCCGGTTGTGTTTCTCCAGTTTTCCAAAGCGACCGAGGGTGACATATGGCGAGCCCTGAAACTGACGTCGAGCTTTCATAAGGGCGTCGGCAAGGTGGTTATCGCCGTCGATGAGGATATCGATCCGAAGAATCTCGACGCCATCATGTGGTCCTTGGCCTACCGTATGACGCCGCATCGCGACGTCCAGATCGTGCGCGGCTTCGATAAGGTCGGTCCGCCGTTCCGCGAGGTTCCGGCCTCGGAGAATTCCGTCATGCTGATCAATGCGACGTTGCGCGATAAGATGCCGCCAGTGTCGCTGCCCAAGCGCGAGTTTATGGAGCGTAGCCTGGAGCTGTGGCGGGAGATTGGGCTTCCGCCGGTGACGCCGGAAGCGCCATGGTTCGGCTATTCGCTTGGCGAATGGTGGGACGAGCTCGAAGAAGAGGCGCAGCTCGCGACCGAGTCGCGTTGGACCGAAACGGGCGAGAAGAATCTCGGCCAGCGTAAACCCATCTGAGTAAAGCCGATTAACCGAGGAGATTAAGATGGCCGGGAAACTCGTCGAGCAGCCGCCGCAATACGTTCGCCGCCTGAATCCCGCCGTCGCCGACGGTTTTCACGAGTTGCGTGAAGCCGTGGCGCAAGGGCCGTTGGATAAGCAGACTCGAGAACTGATCATGGTCGCGTCCTTCGCGACGGTCGGTTACGAGATGCCGTTCAAAAATTACACGACGCATCTGAAAGACATGAAGGTATCCAAGGAGGCCGTGCAACAGGCCGTCTTCCTAACCCTCGGATCGACGACGACGCTCAACCAGGTTGCCTTGGCTTTGAGCTGGATCGACGATGTCTATGATCCGGCAACTGTCTGACAAGGCGCCCCTCGAAGTTAGCGAACGGCAGAACTTCAGTCAGGCCTACAGCCCTGTGCTATCGGCGTATCAGCGTTGTTATTTCTTTGGCGGCGCCTTCAGCTTGCCGTCTTTGCGCTGTCTCGTACTTGCTGCCTGCGGCATGTCATGGGCTGATCGCAATGCTTTTTCGTCGTGATAAGACGAAGAGATTGTCGTCTCGCCGCGCTCAGGCTCGAATATGGATAGGTCCGGGACAATTCCTGGCAGACCCAAATCCTTCCAACGGCGGCTCACCGTTTCATAAGTCGATTTGCGCAGCTTGGTGCGCTTCGAGAAGACCGGGATATAGCGGTGTTCCTTGCAGGCGTTGATAAGCGCCTTTGAGCCATAGGGCCGCACTTCGGGTGGATTCTGCGTTGGGTCTAGGCCGGTTGACCAAGTGTTGCGCAGTACGTCGATGTCGTCGGTCGGATTGCAGCGGCTGGCCATCGCCCATAACACCTGGTTGATGTCAGTGGGATCGATATCCTCATCCACTGCGACGATCCATTTCGTGTAATAGGCGCCGCCCGGCACCTGTGCCGCCAGCGACAGCGCCTGCGAGGCGTGGCCAGCATATTTTTGTTCGAGTGAAATGATCGTCATCCCGAAGCCGCCGGCGGCAGCTGGATGGGAATACACGCCGCAAATGCCCGGCACGCCAAGCTTATCCAGATCGTCCCAAATCTTCGCGCTGCGCAAGATCGAGAAGAAGCCACTTTGCTCGCAGGACGGATAGTCCGCCATCAGCGCGTTGGTCAGCATCGGTTTGTCGCGGTAATGCACGGCGGTGATCTCGACGAGCGGACACATGGCCTCCGGCTTACCGTAATAGCCGGTGAATTCGCCGAACGGCCCTTCGGCTTTCATCGCGTTGGGCCGGATGATGCCCTCCACGACCAGTTCGGCGCTGGCGGGAAACAGCAGATCACTTTGTGTCGCCTTCACGAGATCGACGGCTTCGCCCTTGATACCGCCGGCATATTCGTACTCCGACACGTTTTTGGCGAAGGATTGCGAGCCGACCAGCATGTAGAGGGGATCGATGCCCCAGCAGGCGACGACCGGCAGAGCCTTGCCCATCGCCCAGGCCCGCGTGATCTGTAGCCGCGCATCCTTTCCCGGAGATAGGTAAAGACCAGTGTGGTTACGGTCCTGCACCATCATGCGGTAGGTGCCAACATTGAGGTAGCCGCTGTCAGGATCGCGCGTGATGACGGCGTCGCAAGTGCCGGCGTAGTTGCCACCGTCGAGCGGCCAATGGCGCGGGATCGGCAATTTGCCCAGGTCGATGTCTTTGCCCGTAACGCTGTTCTGATAGACGGGGGCTTTCGTCCGCGGCACCTCGCGCGGCGGAATGCGCTGTTTCATTTTTGCCATTGTGCGGCGGATCAACTCGACTGTCGGCGTATCGGGCGGTTCTTCCAGCGAAAGCGCGATGCGACGCACGCTAGGGCCGTAGACGTTCCAAAGGTGCGTGGCTTCGTAACGGCTTTTTTCGAAGCCTTTCGGCTTGGTGAACACGACAGCCGGAGAGGGGGTTTGCTTGGCGATTAAGTACGAAATCGCGCTCATTTCCTCCTCGACGTCGACCGGCTTGTCGACGGTGACGAGTTCGCCAATGGCTTCGGCTCTCGCGAGCCAGTCTCGCAGATCACGGATCGGATGGTTGGCCAACGAAGGAGACGTCTTCATCACTTGATCCTTTTAGGGTGACGCGCCCGATATGGTTGCGCGCCGTGCGGCCAGTGCTTAGGCTGCTGCGCAGAGGATGAACATGCAGTTGAGGTTGGTTCTTTGAAAAGTCTTGAGCGGATGCTCGGTATTCTGGATCTCTTTGAAGGGGATTCTCCGGAATGGAGCGTCGAGCAGCTCCACGATGCGCTCGGCTATACGCGCTCTACTCTCTATCGCTATCTCAAAGTCTTGACGGAGGCGGGCTTTTTGACCGTTTTGTCGGGCATCGGTTACACATTGGGACCGCGAATCATCGAACTCGATTATGAAATCCGCACGCGAGATCGCCTCATCGTCGCCAGCAAGCCGGTGATGACCGAGCTGATCGGCGAGCTTCCGTCCATTGCGCTGCTGTGCCGTTGTTACCGCGACAAAGTGCTCTGCGTGCACCAGGAGAGCAGCACCGATCTGTTTCAAAGCAATTACGAGCGAGGTCGCGCATGCCCCTTGCTCCGGGGCGCTGCGTCGCGGGTGATCCTCGCTCATATGCCAGCCACGACATTGGCGCGGCTCTACCAGGGGCAGGCCGGAGACTTCGTCGACGCCGATCTTGGCACCGATTTCGAAGAGGTGCGCGATACCCTTAAGAAAATCCGTAAGGCCGGCTGTGACATCACGTCCGGACAGGTGTCGGCGGGCTTCACCGGCGTCGCCGCGCCGCTGTTCGACGGGCGCTCCAACGTGATCGGTAGCCTTAGCCTGACCATCGGCGATCCGAACATCGCGCCAGAGCGATTGAAGTTGCTGTCCGACCGCGTGCGATTCTGCGCGCGCATCGTGACCAACGTGATGTCGCGCGAGAATTTCGACCCGCGAGTAAAGCACGGCGCCGCCGGCTAAACCGTCAGTTGCAATAACTCGCGCGCATTGCCGTTATAAATCTTCCGGCGATCATCTTCCGAGATGTCGAGCTCGTCGATAACCTTGATCGTGTCGCGGATGTACATCGTGCCGCCTTCAGGGTCGAACGGCGCGTCGGACGCGAACACGACCTTGTCGACGCCAAAGAAATCCAGGCCGCAGCGCGTGCCGCTGGCGCTGCCGAACATTGCGGTGTCGGCATAAAACATGTGGAAATAGTCGATCGGCCGTTTTTTCAAAGATTTAAGTAGAGATTCGTAGTCCTCGTCCGCGGTGCGGCTGCCGAGCTGGTCCCAACCGGGGCCGACGCGGCCTTCGAAATAAGGGATCATGCCGCCCATGTGATGGGTGACGATCTTGATGTCGGGCAACTTTTCGAACAGCTTGGAGAACACCAGTCGCGCCATCGCGGCGCTGGTTTCATAGGGCCAGCCGAAGGTCCACCAGATTTCGTAGAGCGATTTCTTGTCGGCGGCGAAATCGGGCATCGACGAAGTACGGATCGGGTGCAGGAAGATCGGCTTGTCGTAGGCCGCCATCGCCTCGAACAGCGGATAGCAGTCGGGGCCGTCGATCGGCAAGCCATTGACGTTTGAGAATATCTGCACGCCGACGGCGTTGAGATCTTTCATGCAGCGGTGCAGCTCGGCGAGGGCGGCTTCTGGGTTGTTCATCGGCAGGGAGGCGATAAAGCCGGGAAAACGGTCGGGAAAGCGCCGGCAGTAGTCAGCCATGCCGTCGTTGCCGACGCGCGCGAGATCAGGGGAGTGATTGGGGCCGGCCATGGCTTCGATCGGCGGCGCGGAGAGCGACAGGATTTGCCGGTAATCGCCGAACTGATCCATCTTGCGGAAACGGTCGTCGAGGTCCACCAGGAAGGGGATATTCAGCCAGCGCTTGACCTTGCCCTTGTCGGTTACGCTTTCCAGCATGCGTTCGAAGAACGTCTCCGGGAAAATGTGATTGAAGATGTCGATCTTGGTGATCGTGTTCGTCGCCATCCGGCCGTCCCCTACCCAATATTTTTCTGACAGGCGGCGACGCGGCGGATCGCGGTCTCAGCCTGTTAAAAAATTATATTCTCATTATTTGGGAATTGTAAAACTGGCATAAACTTCAAATAATCCCTTATAAAATAAGGAAAGTTCTCATATTATCAAAATTTAATCCCATATTATGGGATTAGGTGATGCAGTTTCTAATTCAAGCGGGCAAGTTTTTAGGAATAGGCTGTCGGCCAATGAACGAGGGACGACGGCCGCGCTGAGGGGCCGCCGGGACGAGGACTGCACGCGCTCTATGACTGCTCATCGGCCTTACATTATCGATGATGACGAGACGCAGGTTTTTCGCCTGAACAGAGAGGTGCTTGTCTCCGACGAGGTCAGCCGCCTCGAAACCGAGCGTATTTTCCAGACCTGTTGGATTTATGTCGGGCATGCATCGGAGTTGCCGCAGCCGGGAGACTTTCGCACCAGAATTGTGGCTGGGCGGCCGCTGATCTTCTGTCGCAGCCAGGCCGGCGAAGTGCGCGCTTTCTTCAACACCTGCCGCCATCGCGGCGCCATCGTCTGCCGCGAGCGTGCCGGCAATGCGCGCCGGTTCAACTGTCTCTACCACGGCTGGTCCTACGGTAGCGACGGCAGCCTCGCTCAAGTCCCCGGCGCCAACGGCTATCCGGCATCATTCGACAAGGACGAATTCGGGCTGATCAGTCCGCCGCGCTTCGAATCCTACCGCGATTTCTGGTTCATGTGCCTCGACGAGAAAGCGCCGGCCTTGCTCGATTATCTGGCCGGCGCCACCGACTATATCGACCTGGTCGTCGACCAGTCGCCGAGCGGCCGCATGGAAATTATCCACGGCACACAGGAATACGACATCGCCGCGAATTGGAAGCTGCTGGTTGAAAACAGCGTGGATGACTATCACTTGCCGTCGACGCATGCGACGTGGCTGAACTTCATGGCCAATTCCGGGGTCAACGTGAAGCCGCTAACCAACGAAGGGTTGGTGCTCCCCGCGAAGGGCGGGGCTGTCGATCTCGGAAATGGCCATTTCACCACGGATAATGTGAACTATCGGGGCCGGCCGGTGGCGAACTGGATACCGCTCTACGGCGAAGACTCGAAGCAAGAGATCGGCGAAATTCGCAGCGAGCTGACCGCACGGCTGGGGGAAGCGCGCGCTTCGCGCGTTGCCGACACCAACCGCAATCTGGTGATCTTTCCCAATCTGGTGATCAACGACGGGTCGTCGGTGACCGTGCGGACGTTCTCGCCGGTGGGGCCGGCGCGCATGCATGTCACTGCCTGGGCGCTGGGGCCTGCGGAAGAGAGCGAAAGTGCCCGCGCGCGACGGCTCGATTCCTTCCTGACGTTTTACGGTCCGGGGGGCTTCGCCACTCCCGACGATGTCGAAGCGCTCGAAATGGTTCAACGGGGACTGGCCAATTGGCGAGACGACCCCTGGTCCGAGATGTCGCGCGGCATGGGCAAGCCACAAGAGGACCAGCTCAACAGCGACGAACATCATTTGCGCGTATTCTGGCGGCGCTGGAACGACCTGATGGAGCGCGCTCAATGAGCGCCAGTCAGTCCCTCATGAGCAAGGGCACCAGCCGCGAGGAGGTCGAGAATTTTCTGTTTCTCGAGGCCGAACTGCTCGATCAGTGGCGCCTCGACGAATGGGAAGATTTGCTGACTGACGACGCCATCTATCAGATTCCTTCGAATGATTGCCCGGAGGGGACGCCGCGCAATTCGCTCTACATCATCGCCGACGACCGCGCGCGAATTCATCAGCGGGTGTTGCGGGTGACGAGTCCGAACTGTCACGCCGAATATCCCCCTTCGCGGCTGCAACGCATGATTGCCAACGTCCGCATCTCCAAAGTGGACGGGCCATTGTTGCACGTGTCGGCGAATATGGTGTGCTATCGCTTTCGCCGCGATCACAGAAGCTATGCCTATGTCGCTGCGCTACGTTACGTGTTGAGCTCGCAAGGCGGAGCGCTCAAGATCAAAGAGCGCCGCGTGCTTCTCGCTTCGGAAGAATTGGGAGCGCTGGGATCGATAAGTTTCATTCTCTGAAGGAATGAAACCGGATTGCTAAAAATAAAAAGAATAAGTCTACAGGGAGGCCGTTATGGCAGGAGTCAGCGGGTTTAGTCATCTGGTCGTCGATGTCACGGATTTGGACCGCTCGGAAGCGTTCTATCGGGACGTGTTGGGCCTCGAAATCTTGGGTCGCGGCTTTCTCAATGACGAGCGGCCGAACTCGACGCTCGCTTTCAACACCCACCATCGGATCGTTTTGATCCAGGTGCCGGACAAGGTCGAGCCGTTCCGTCCCAATAGCAGCAGCATCCATCACGCCTTGATGATGAATGCCGATCAGTTCGATCGCGCCGAGGAGCGCTTGCGCGGCTTGGGTTACAAGATCGGCGATAATCGCGCGCAGTTTCGCGCCGTGGGCGATCGCAATATCGACATCTTCGATCCGGACGGCCATCGCTATCAGCTGCAGACCTACAATCCCAACGCGCGGGCGTTCGAGCCGGAAAACGTCGGCGAAGTCGTTTGCGGAAACGTCAAGGATTACAAGGTGGGCGACGTGAAAGCCTTCGTCGCCGGAAAGTTTTTCGTCGTGCGGCGCGCGGAGGGCTTTTTCGCCTTGTCGCGCTGGTGCACGCACCGCAAAGGGCTGCTGGCTTGGAAGCCGGATCACTGGTGCTTCTATTGCCCGATGCACGGTGTGACTTACGACCGCAAGGGCGAGAACACCTCATATTTCCATGACGTACCGCCGATGAGCGCACATCCGCTGTCGATTGCCGCCGACGGCACAATCACCGTGCGGCCCGATGAGCTGATCGAGCGCGAATCCTTCG
Source organism: Rhodospirillaceae bacterium (assembly GCA_947474495.1). GTDB lineage: Bacteria > Pseudomonadota > Alphaproteobacteria > SMXQ01 > SMXQ01 > CAMAVH01. The sequence goes on along the minus strand of CANJIM010000050.1, from coordinate 9,527 downwards.
ACGAAAGCCAGTTGGTCGCCGTGCCCTGCTAAAGGGACAAAAGATTCAGGGAGGGAAACATGGCAGAACTTCAAAGCGTCAATCACAGCGCGATTTGCGTGCATGACCTGCAGCAGGCGATCGATTTCTATTGCGGCGTGCTTGGCGCGCGCGAGGCGAGCGCCACAGATTTCGTCACGGAAGACGTCATCAAGGGCCGTTCGTTGCATCGCTCGATCATCATCGAGGACTACCTCATCGCCCTTATGCTGGCGCGCGATTTCATGCCGATGCCGCCCGATGAACAGTTGCGCGGAACGCATGGTTTCCGCCATGCGTTTGGCGTTCCCCGCGATCGCTTTAAGAACCTGATGGCGGTCTTCAAGCAGAATGGCGTGGCCTATGAGGGGCCGGTCGAGCATCACGCGCATGGGCCATTCGGCGAATCGATCTACGTTAAGGATCCCAGTGGCAACTTCCTGGAGTTTCTGTGGCGGCGAGATGAGGGCGTTCGCTATGACGGCGTCACCGGCGTCGGCGAAGGGTGAGGGGCGGCCATGAACACGATAACGCAGACGCGTCCGGCACAAGAGAACGGCATTCGTATTGACGGCATGGCTTTTGTCACCGCGCCGGTCGCCGATATCGCTGCGGCGCGGCGCTTTTACAGCCGCATCCTCGGCCTACAGGATATGGGCATCGACCAGATACCGGGCTTCGGACCGCACGCACTGCTGCGCACGGCTTCGGGGCAGTTCCTGGTGCTGACGGCGCCGCAAGGGCCGGATACGCGCGAGACGGGCGTGCATAACGCCTTTCGCGTCAGCCCGGCGGCACGTGCTGCGATAGCGGAGCGGCTGGCTGCTGAGTCTGTCGCGGTATTGACCTATAAGGAAGACCGGCTGAAGGAAGAGGGGGAAAACTTCTTTTTCTTCGATCCTGATGGTAATCGCATCCAGCTCGTTCGGTCGTCATCCGCAAAATCAACCGCTGTCGTCGAGGCTATCGACCATACGGTGGTGCTGACCTACGACATGCTGTGGGCCGAAGCCTTCTATGGTGCGGGATTGCGGTTGCCGGTGGAGAGCCGCATCGGTGTGCGGACGGCGGATCACGCGCGTGCGCGGCGCTGGGCCGCGGGCGAGGAACAGATGGCGCCAGGTACGCGCCGCCTCGACAAGCTCTACATGACGATGGGCGGCCAGAACGAAGTGGCGCGCGCCAACATGCAGGTCTATTTCGAGGCCGGCTCCTCGATCTTAGGCATATATCTGGCGACGAAGCATCAGCAGGAGCCGCCCGAAGAGCAGATCATCGGTGCCCCGCGCACGGCCTTTGCGGTCGAGTCAGAGGATTTGCAGCGTATCGCGGCGATCTTGCAGAAGCACCGCCGCCCGTTCGAGGGGCCAGTCGAGCATCCCAAGACCGCGCCGTTTGCGGCATCGCTCTATACTAAGGACGCGTCCGGTAATTTTCTGGAGTTCTGCGTGCCGAAGCGGTGAGAGCCATAAGGCCCCCCGTCGATACCAATAAGAACGTCACTAGGGAGAGATACGATATGGCCGACGATTTGCTGCAGTTTTACCCGCGCTTTTCTTTAGCAGAGCGTGATCGGCGCTGGGCTGCTGTGCGAAAGCTGATGCGCGAGCAGGGCATCGACGTAATCGTCGCGCCGAGCAATACGGGCCATTCGACAGATTTCCAGGCGAACGCGCGCTATCTCAGCCATGTCGGCGGCGGCGGTGACGCAGACATTGCGGTTGTCTTCCCGCTCGAGGGCGAGGTCACCGCGGTCGCGACATCGGCCAAGCCGCGCTGGCCCATCGTGCAGGATTGGGTCGCCGACGTTCGCGAGGCGCGCCGCGCCTATGGCCGGGCGACGGTCGAGCGCCTGAAGGAATTGCATGTCGACAACGCCCGCATCGGCATCTGCGGCCTCGGCGCGGGCACTCGGACCCCGGAAGGCACCATCCTTTATGGCTTCTGGAAGGCGATGCGCGACGCCTTTCCCAAGGCGGAATTCGTCGACGCCACGGGCCTTCTGGATCAGGTGCGCTTCGTCAAAAGCGACGAAGAGGTGGCCGTTTTGAAGAAATCGACGGAGATCATCGAGAAGGGCGTCGAGGCCAAGATCAGGCATGCGCGGCCCGGCGTGGTCGACTGGGTCGTATGGGCCGAGGCGATGGCGGAAATGATGCGCCACGGCTCGGAGATTCCCGTCCATCAGCATTGGCTGTCGAGCAAGAATCCAATCCGCACGCTGACGCGCCCGTCGTTTCGCAAGCTCGAAAGCGGCGACATGATCATCGACGAGCTCGAAGCCTCGTGGATTGGCTATCGTTCGCAGATCGTCCAGCCTGTGTTCGTCGACGTGGTTAATCCGGTTCAGGCGGAACTATTCAAGGTACAGAAGCAGGTCTTTGACGCCATGCTGCCGCAACTGAAGGCGGGCGTGACGGTACGCGAATTGAATGAGATGACCATCAAGGCCGGCGACGCGGCCCGTCCGAATAGCGGCTTCGCGAAAGACTGCAAGATTATGCTGACGATGCACGGCCGCGGCGCCGGCGACGACGGCCCGATCATCACCGACAGCTCGCGCAACCAGCGTGATCTCGAGGCGCCGTTGAAGGAAAACATGGTTCTCATATTTAAGCCGTCGGCGGAAACCGCGCCTGGACAAGAAAAGGCCATCTGCACCTGGGGCGATACCGTGGTGGTGACGAAGACCGGCGGCCGCCGCCTCGGCACGTTCCCGCACGAGCTCGCCGTATCTCGGTAAGCGTCTAAGGAGCCGAAGTGCTCTGCGTTTGCGACATGCAAAACAAAATGCCTGGGGAGGCACGCTATGATTACGATTCCGACGCTCGCCCGTAGTGTCACCGGACTCCTGGTTGCCGCCATGGTGGTCTCGGGCGCGGCAACCGCCGACGAGTTGACGCCGTCGCTCAAAAAATATCTCCAGACGCTGAAACTGTCGGAGACCATGATGAACGGTCTCGACCAGGATCTGGCCGTGCCGCAGGAATGGATCGCGGGGGCGGAAAAGGAAGGCACGGTGCGCGTCACCGGCAGCTGGACGAGCAAGGAATTCGTCTTACTCAACGCGCCTTTCGCCGAACGCTACCCGAAGGTGAAGGTGGTCTACAGCGAAGGCAAGACGATGAACGCCCGCGCGGTCGCACCGCTCGTCGCCTTCAAACAGAAGCAATATCTTACGGACGTTCTGACCGGCTTCGGCGGCGCCGCCGTAGAGTTCAAGGCGATCAACGCCTTGGAGAAGGTCACCGGTCTGCCTGGGTTCAAGAACCAGGTGGACGGTGCGAACGATCCGGATGGCACCTGGGCGGCGTTGCGCATGCGCTATTGGTGCATCGGCTACAACACCACGAAGCTCAAGGCTGCCGATATGCCCAAGACTTGGGAAGATCTCCTTGAGAACAAAGCCATGCGCAACGGCAATCTCGGCATCGGCAACCGGCCGCAATTGTGGCTGTTGATGCTGTACACCGCCAAGGGCAAGGAATGGACCGAGAAGTATCTCGAAAAGTTCTTCAATACGGTGAAGCCGCAGAAGCGCAACGAGGGCATGGATGCGTTGCTCGGTATTCTGGTCGCCGGTGAGGTCGATGCGGCGCTGCCGGTCGCCGAATACAACGTGAAGGGCTTCGAGGAGAAGCGCGCGCCTGTCGCCTGGCATTGCCCTGAGCCGGTGCCGCTGGCGCCGTCGCAACTCGGCATCATGGCGGGCAATCCGAACCCCAACGCCGCGCGCCTCTGGACCAACTGGATGCTGAGCCGCGAAGGCCAGGTGGCGCAGTTCGTCTCCGACGGATCGCCGCCGTCGCACAAGGGCCTGCAGACCGTGGAATTCCTGCCTTATGCCGATCAGATCGTCGGGCGAAAGCTGATCCAGGCGGACGAGCAGTACAACCGCGAGATGTATGCGATGTGGCAGAAATACTGGAAGTGAGGATAGCCCCGTGAACTTCTCACTCATCACACTGGCGCGCGCCGCCGCAGTCCTGCCGATCCTGTTCGGCATGGCGACGGCGGCAGCCGGCGCTGATCTGCCGGCCTCGACCAAGAAGTATCTCAAGGACCTCGGACTCTCTGATGATCTGATGAACGGCCTCGATCAAGACCTGGCGGTTCCCAAGGAATGGCTCGACGGCGCGGCGAAAGAGGGCACGGTCAAGGTCCTCGGCGAATGGGAGCCCAAGCAGTTTGCGGTCCTCAATGCGCCTTTCGCCGAACGCTATCCCGGCATCAAGGTTGTCCATAGCCAAGCGAGCACGATGAACGCGCGCGCTTTGGCGCCGCTCGTGGCTTTCCGTCAGAAGCAATATCTCACCGATGTCGTCACCGGCTTTGGCGGCGCCGTGCCGGATTTCAAGCAGGTGAACGCGCTTGAGGATCTTTCGAATCTGCCTGGCTTCGGAAACCAGGTCGAGGGAGTCAACGATCCCGAGCAGAAGTGGGCCGGCATCAAGATGCGCTATTGGTGCATGGCCTACAGCACCACTGCGGTCAAGGCGAGCGATCTGCCCAAGACGTGGGACGATCTGCTGACCAACCCGATCTGGCGCAACGGCAATCTCGGCATCGGCAATCGGCCGCAACTTTGGGCGCTGATGCTGCGCAACGCCAACGGCAAGGTCTGGATCGACGATTATCTGCAAAAATTCTTCACCACTCTCAAGCCGCAATTCCGCAACGAGGGCATGGAAGCGGTGCTGGGGATTATGGCGGCGGGCGAGGTGCATGCGGTTTTGCCGGCGGCAGCCGACACGGTACGCAATCTCGAGAACAAAGGCGCGCCGGTAAGCTGGCATTGCCCGGATCCGGTTCCATTCCTGACGACACAGATCGGTATCCTCAACGGCAATCCGCACGCCAACGCGGCCCGCATCTGGGTGAATTGGATGCTCGGCCGCGAAGCACAGCTGGCGCAATACGTCGCCGAAGGCAGTCCGCCATCACATAAGGCTTTGCAGGTGCCGCAACTGACCGTCTACCCGGAAAAGACGCTGGGGCGGCATTTGGTGCAGGGCAAAGAAGAAGACCTGCCGGATACCTACGCCACCTGGAAGAAATACTGGAAGTAACGCGCATTGTAGCGCGGCCTGATCATCAAACGGGGAAACGATAAATGTCGACGGCAGCTATAGCAGAGCAAGGAGCGCGGCCTAAGTTCTGGCGGCTCCCGAATGTCAATCTGCTGCAGTGGATCGTCTTTCTGATCGTTCTCTTTGCAGTCGTCACGCCGTTGACCTTCCTCGTCCTCGGGAGTTTCTCGGCCGAGAAGCTCCCGACGGATTTCAGCCTGAGCCACCTCACGCTTGAAAACTATCGCAAGGTCTGGGGCGATCCCGACACCTATGCGGTGGTGTGGAACACTGCCATTTATGTCATCGGCACAACGATCTTCGGCATCACCGTCGCAGCGGGGTTGGCTTGGCTGGTGGAGCGCAGCAACATTCCCGGCAAGATGTTGATTTATGCCGGTATACCGATGACGCTGGTGATGCCAGGCATGCTGCAGGCGATGTCCTACGTGCTGCTGTTCTCGCCGCGTATCGGCTTCGTCAACAAGCTGCTGGCGACTATCGGCCTGGGACCGATCAACATCTATTCGCTCGGCGGCATGATTTTCTTGGAGGGTATGCGTCTGGTGCCGACCGCCTTCCTCATGCTGGTGCCGCTGTTGAGGTCAATGGATCCCTCCCTCGAAGAGGCGGCTTCGATGTCCGGCGCCAAACCGAGTTCGACCCTGCGCAAGGTCACTCTGCGGCTGATGCTGCCGGGCTTGCTGGCGATCTCTATCTACCAGGGCATGACGGCGCTGGAGGCCTTCGAAATTCCCGGCATCATTGGTATTCCGAGCAACATCTATGTCTTCTCGACGCGCGTTTACTCGATCGTCTACTCGACGGACGGTATCCCCAATTATGGCGAGGCCAATGCGCTGTCGGTCGCTTATGTGATCCTCGCACTGACCGCGACCTATTTTTATGCACGGGTGATCTCGCATTCGGAGCGCTATACGATCATCAGCGGCAAGGGCTATCGGCCGCGTGAAATTGACCTCGGCCTGCTGCGCTGGCCGGCGTCGGTGCTGGCCTACATGCTGTTGATCTTTTCGATCATCCTGCCCTTCATCGCGCTGCTCTACATCTCGCTCTTGCCCTATGTGCAGCAGCCGTCGGCGGCGGCGTTCCGGGCGATGTCGTTGGACAATTACGTCACCTTCTTCGAATCGGACCGCATCGGAAAAACCCTACGCAATACCGCCTTCATGGTCGTGGTGACCTCGACGGTCACGGTGCTGTTCTCGTTCATGGTGTCGATGATCATCGTCCGCTCGAAGTTCTGGGGGCGGCGGATCCTCGATCAACTGGCTTTCATCCCGCATGCCATCCCAGGCATCGTCATGGGCATCGCCTTCCTTTGGCTGTTCCTCAAAGGACGCAGCATGGGCATCGACCTGTTCGGCAGCATATGGTCCCTGATTATCGCCTTCACGATCGGGTTTATGGCCTACGGCACCCGCGCTATGAGCGCCGCCATCCTGCAGATTCACAAGGATCTTGAGGAGGCGGCTCAGGTGTCCGGCGCGCCGCAATGGCGGACGATGTGGCGGATCTTCGTGCCGCTGCTGCTGCCGAGTTTCGTCGGCGTGTGGATTTGGTCGATGCTGCAATCGGTCCGGCAGGCCGGCAAGCCGCTGCTCCTCACCGAAGGCAGCGAGAACGAAGTTTTGGCCGTGTTGGTTTGGCGCTTGTGGAATCAGGGCGACATCGGCGTCGTCGGCGCCGTCGGCACGATCCTGATCGTCGTCATGCTGCTGTTGACCTGCTTGCTGCGCTGGTTCGGCTTCCGCCGCAGCGCCACGGTTCAGAAGGCTGCTCATTGATCTTGCAGAAAGGATGCCGTCATGACGCCGGAAGAGAATAGACGCCTGACCCAGGTGGGCCCAGGGACCCCTTGCGGAGAGATGCTGCGGCGCTATTGGTGGCCGGTCGGGTTTACGCAGGAATTGATATCAGGCAAGTCGGTGCCGGTCCGTCTGCTCGGTGAGGATTTGATCCTGTTCCGCGACGGCTCCGGCCGTGTCGGCCTGCTCGACGAGCGCTGTCCACACCGCGGCGCGTCCCTGCAGCTCGGACGTGTCGAGCAGGACGGCATCCGTTGCTGCTACCACGGCTGGAAGTTCGACTGCGCTGGGCGCTGCCTCGATATGCCGGCCGAGCCGGCCGGTACGGCGTTGCTGCAGGAGGTGCGGCAGACCGCTTACCGCACGGAAGAGGCCGGCGGGCTGATCTTCGCCTATCTGGGCGCGTCGCCGGTACCGGCCCTCCCGCGTTACGATCTGCTATTCCAGGCCGGTATGCATCGCACGGTCAGCGCCGGCGTCGATCACTGCAATTGGCTACAGCGCGCCGAGAACACGGTCGATCAGCTGCATGCCACGGTATTGCATGCAGCGGGCTATCCCGAATTGGCTATGCAGCGTGCGGATATCGAGTGGACCCGCACCCCCTACGGCATTCGCGCCGAATATTCGGTCGCTGGCGGGCAGGGCAAGGTGTCGCACTTCATTTTCCCGTCTGCGAACCGCTATTTCGGCGCCCGTAAGAACGAGCGACCGAGCCAGAACATGCATTTTCGCGTACCGGTCGACGACGCGAGCACGATCACCTACGCAGTGCAGACCTACGAAGATCCGGCCGGCGTGGGCAGCTTGACCACCCGCGGCTTGAAGGTGTTGCCGCGCGGCATTTATGAGCGCGTCGACGACGGCTGGTGGGGGTTGGCCTCAAAGGAGCAGGACCGCGCGGCGCAGGAAAGCCAGGGCGTGATTGCCGACCGCACGCGCGAAATTCTCGGGTCGTCGGACCGCGGCGTGGTGATGTTCCGCCGCATGCTATCGGACGCGATCAAAAGCGTGGCGCGCGGCGAAGACCCGCCCGGCGTCATCCGTGATGACGGGGGCGATCTGATCGGGTTCGACGCCAATCAGCACCGCGATGGTGAACTGATTCAGGCATGAGGGGAGACGAACGGGCCTGTTTTAATCCGCCGGGAAGACGCTTGCGGCTTCGGCGAGAACGGCATCGATGAAGGTCTCCGATGCGCCGAGGTAGGTCGTGGGGTCGCGCAGCGCCTCGGCATCGAATGGCGGTGTCACCAGCGCGCTGAGTTCGTCCGCAAGATGCTTTTTGCCGGCGCTGACCTCGGTGCAGGCTTGCGCCACGAGCTTCTCGGCCTCCATGCGTGGCATAGTCGCGGACAAGGCGATGCAGGCAGCCTCGGCCATGATCAGCCCTCGCGTGGCGTCCACGGCACTGCGCATGCGCGCCCGATCGACATACAGGCCCTGCATCAGATCACAAGCTCGTGCCAGGCCGGCCCCCGCTGCAACGACCATTTGTGGCAGCGTGAGCCATTCCACAGTCCAGCCGCTGCCGCTGCGCTCATGCTCCTGGAGCATGGCACCGTGCATCGTCGACAGATAACCGGCATTCGCGCGGGCCAGCGCCACGAGAATTTCGGCCGCGACCGGGTTGGCCTTTTGCGGCATAGCCGAGGACCCTCCGCCGGCGGCCAGGCGCACCTCGCCGACTTCGGATTGCGCGAGCAAAAGCAGGTCGCCGCCGATTTTGCCGAGCGTTGCGCTCACCAGCGATAGCCAGCCGGCGAATTCAGTAATGCCGTCACGCTGCGTATGCCAGGGGATCGGGCAGGTGGCCAGGCCCAGTTCGCGGGCAAAGGCCGTCCGCACGTCCGCCCCATCGGATCCGAGGGCCGCGAGCGTTCCCGCCGCGCCGCCGAGCTGCGCGACGAAGGCGCGCTCGCGCAATTGAGTCAGCCGCACGCGATGGCGGCAAAGAGCGGATAGCCAGCCCGCCGCCTTCAGACCGTAGGTAATCGGCACCGCCTGCTGGAAGCGCGTACGTCCGGCCATGACGGTCAGCCGATGCTCATCGGCTTGCTTCACGAGTAGCCGGGCAAGCCGCGATAAGCGCTGTTCAAGGATGTCCGACGCCGTCTTCAGGCGCAGAATCAAGGCCGTATCGACGATGTCCTGGCTGGTGACGCCCCAATGCACGTAAGAGGCAAACTCTCCGCTGGCGGTCCGCAACGCCGTCAGCAAGGCGGGAATCGGGACGCCGGCGAGCGCCGTGCCGCTTCGCAGGCTATCCGGGTCGATGGTGAGCGCATGTGCCGCCTTCGTGATGGCCGCAGCGGCATGTGTCGGAATGACGCCGACAGCGGCTTGCGCCCGCGCGAGGGCGGCTTCCGTATCGAGCAGCGCGCGCAACTCTGCCGCATCGCCGAAAAGCGTGGCGGTGTCATGATCCGACAATAAATCGTGGTAAATCGCGGAATCGAACGGGCTGACGGTCATGGCCGGTTGCGGGCTCCTCGCCTCTATACGTCGAAAAAAACGGTCTCGTTGTCGCCTTGCAAGCAGATGTCGAAGCGATGCACGCCATCCGCGCCGCGCGTGGCGATCAGCGTGTTGCGCCGTTCGGCGGGCACGG
>CANJIM010000049.1 GCA_947474495.1 Rhodospirillaceae bacterium | reverse complement strand
GGATCGCTGCGCGACGAGCTTCTAAATGGCGAGATCTTCTACAGCCTGGCCGAAGCCAAGATGCTGATCGAGGCCTGGCGGCGGCACTACAACACGATCCGCCCGCACAGCAGCCCCTGCTACCGACCGCCGGCCCCGGAAACCGCGACACCGCCATTGCCGCCTTCCGGTTCCGCTACGCTCCACCTCCAGCCGGCAATGGCGAGGGAGGAAATAATGCAATAACATTTAACCTGGACTACCTAATGGGGGCCGATCATCACGAGGTCGTCATCTCCTGCGGTGCGGACACCATCGCCGGGCATACCCGGTCGTATGAGCACGAAGACTTCGTCTTTAACCTGCTTCACTATCTGGCGCTGCTTGAGCGCAAGATCGGTGCGCTCTATCAGGCGGCGCCGCTGGCCGGTTGGGAACTGCCCGAGGAGTTTATAACGCTCCGTCGTCTGCTTGAGGCGCGCATGGGGAAGCGCGGCAAGCGAGAGTTTGTCCAGAAGCTGCGGCTGCTGGAGGCGTTCCAGCCAGAGGATGTTCTCGCCGGCATTCAATCCGCGATTGCCCGGGGCGTGATCGGGTTCGACGCGGTGAAGCACCTGATGCTGTACCGGATCGAGCGGCGGCCGCCGCGCCTCGACCTGACGGTTTATCCCTACCTGCCGTGCACCACCGTGGCGACCACCTCGACCAGAACCTACATGGGCCTGCTCACCGGGGTGGCATCATGACCGATACCCCCGAGTTGTTACTTGCACACCACCTCAAGGCGCTCAAGCTACCGACCTTCCTGCGCGAGTATGACAAGCTTGCGCGCCAGTGTGCCGCCGGGGGCGTTGACCATACTCGTTGCCTCCTGCGCCTTGCCGAACTGGAGCTGATCGAGCGGGAGCGGCGGATGGTCGAACGGCGGATCAAGGATGCCAAGTTCCCGGCCGTCAAAAGCCTCGACAGCTTCGACTTGCTGGCGCTCCCATCTCTCAACAAGGCCCTGGTGCTGGAGCTTACCCGATCTGTGTACGTCAGCCGCCATGAGAACATCATCGCTGTCGGCAACTCCGGCACCGGCAAGACGCACATTGTCCTGGGATTGGGACTGGTCGCCTGCCAGAAGGGCCTATCGGTCGGCTTTATCACCGCGGCGGCCTTGGTTCACGAGTTGATCGAGACTCGCGACGAGAAGCGACTGTTGCGTCTGCAACGGCAGCTCGCCACCTATGAGCTGCTAATCATCGACGAACTCGGCTACGTGCCGTTCTCCCAGACCGGTGCCGAGTTGCTGTTCGAGGTGTTCTCCCAGCGCTACGAGCGCGGCTCCACCATCGTTACCAGCAATTTGCCATTCGACGAGTGGACCGGTGTGTTCGCCTCGGAGCGTCTGACCGGTGCATTGCTCGATCGGCTGACCCACTATGTCCATATCCTGGAAATGAACGGCGACAGCTAAAGGCTCAAACAGAGCAAGCTGCGCTCTCGCAATATCCCCGACGACGCCAGCCAAACCTGATCGCGAAGCGCAGTAAGCCCCCCCACGGGGGGCCTTACTGCGGGCCTCACTGATACATCTTTACTCCGCCATGCAGATGCATTTTGTCTCCGGCGTTGACACATCTCCCGTTGTCCCGCCTTGCGCCAGAATAATCTCTGCCACGCGCTACTGGTCTGCTTTTACTCCGCCATGCTGGCCTGGAATTACTCCGCCGCTGACAAATCCGCGTTGACATTTGCTTTTAATGCTCAAAAAGCTACATTGCGGTGCTAAATAGGTAACGAGTTTTGGAGCGGCACAGCTGCCGATCAAGGCACTTTTCCTGTCGTAAAAAAAGGAAACTTCTCCCGCCCCCTCCGCCAGCAAGTCTGCCGTTTCCGGGTAGAGCGTCGTCGTGGCACGAAGGCTTGGGCTGGGGAGCTGTGGCCGTTGTCCTCGATGAAGTGAACGGGTGGCTGGCGGATGTGGCGAACCAGGAGGGCACGGATGCGCGCCTGGCAACTGTGACGCCACTAGGTGCGTGAGCAAACCGGTTGGTGAGGATGAGGCAAGGGAGAACTAGATGAGTGATACGATGGAGCAGAAACAGCAGCTGGTGCGCGCTATCCGCATGCTCGAACAAGCGGACATGATGGATTACAACGGCCATGGCAGCATTCGCCTGGCCAACGACTGCATGCTGATCAACTCCGGCAGCTCTCAGCGCAGGCTGATGACGGTCGATGACATCTGCACGATCGATATGGACGGCAACGTCATCGAAGGAAAGGGCAAGCCGCCGCTCGAATTTCACCTCCATGCCGGAATTTATAAGGTACGGGCCGATGTCGATGCGATCATTCATAGCCATCCCAGCTGGTCGACGATCCTGACGACGGCCGGGGTCGAATATCTACCGGTCTACGCTCAGGGGACGTTGGTCTATCCGCTGCCCGTGCTGGACTCACCCGACTCGATCACCAACGCGAAACTGGCGAAACGGCTCGCCGATACGATCGGCAACAGACCGGCAGCCCTGATGAAGGCCCACGGGGCGGTGACCACGGGTAGAACCATCCTCGAAGCCTTCGTGCTGCTCGTCTATATGGAGGACAACGCCTATCGGCAATACATGGCGCAACAGGTGGGCAAGCCCTACTGCTTCACCGAAGAAGAAATCGCCATATGCCACGAGAGGCTCTGGAATCCGGGCTTGTTCCAAAAAGCCTGGGATCACTTCAGCGCAAAGCTCGACGCAGGCGTTTAAGGGCTAAGTATTCAAGCGCCGCAAACCTCCTTTCGGCAAACGGCAAGACTTTTACGATGACATATCCTAAGCAATTTCTGCTTGTCGCCGTCATGGGCTGACCGGTCATGCATTCGCGCTCACCCCTGGTGCACAATTATTTTATGGAACAGCAGGGGTTGGCTGGAACCTATGTCCCCCTCGCGATCAAGCCGGGGACATTGGAGCCAGCATTGCGTGCGCTCCACCCTTTGGGTTTTTCGTGCTGCAACCTGACGATTCCGCACAAGCTGGACGCAATGGCGATCGTCGATGAGTTCGACGGCGTGGCAAAAAAGATCGGCGCCATCAGTTGTGTCGTCGTGCGCGAGGATGGCTCCCTCTTTGGCACCAACAACGACTGGCGAGGCTTTATCGGCAATGTGAAGCAAGAACAGCCGGACCGGCGCGCGGACGCCGGACACATCGCCCTCATCGGGTCGGGCGGCAGCGGCCGTGCCGTTGTTTACGGGCTCCTCGATCAAGGCGCGCGGGAGATTCGCCTGATCAATCGCAAACGCGAACGAGCCGAATCCGTCGCACGCTAATTCGGCGGCCCGATCTCGGTGTATCCGTGGGAAGGAAGATGTTAGACGGCGTGGCGATGGTGGTCAATGTCACCAATCAGGGTATGCTGGGCCGGCCGGCCCTGGATCTGCGCCTCGACAAGCTGCCGAAATCGGCCCTGGCCGCGGACATCATTTACACACCGCTGGAAACGCCTTTCCTTGCCGCAGCGCGGGCGCGGGGCAACCGGACCGTCAACGGCCTCGGTATGCTGATTCACCAAGACTCCTTGGCCTGGAAACTTTGGTTCGATATCGTGCCACTGTGACAGAGGAACTGCGGAGGCGCATGGAGCGCTCCCTCGGAGGGGGTTGAGGCCTCCAGACTGGCAAGCGCGGCGGTCACTGGGCGGCGGACCACCTTGGCCCCATGATGCCTTTCTGGAAGACGTCCTCCCGGTATCCGACGCGACCTCGATCCCGGCGAAATCGTCCCGCCCCTTCAATGGGAAACTGCAGGCCGTCCCGGCAAAAAATCGCGTCTTGAGTTGTCCGGTCGCCTTGCGCTACATGCACTACCGCCGGTTTCGAATAACAGATGAAGTGGGGGCTATGGCAGACAAACTAAGACTGAATGGCGTAATTGCCGCGCTCGAAGCGGGAAAGCCCGCCTTTGGCGCCTTCGCCACACCCGATGTGCCGACAGCGGTCGCCTTCAGCGAAACGAGCTATGACGGCATCATCTTGGAAATGGAGCACAATCCTTGGGATTCCATCGTTCTTCGCGACTGCCTGCAATACATGCTCAACCGCGGCCAGATCGCCAAGTCTGGCTCGCTCGCGCCGGCCGTGACACCCATCGTCAGGGTGCCGCCCAATGGCAACGAAATCGCCCAGTGGCAGGCCAAGCAGGCGCTCGATCTCGGCGCCTACGGCATCGTCTGGCCGCACGTCAGCAGCATGAAAGAAGCCTATAACGCGGTGGCGTCCTGCCGTTATCCGCGCCTCAAAAACGCCCCGCTCTATGAGCCGGCGGGTATCCGCGGCGACGGGCCGACATCGGCGGTGCGCTACTGGGGACTGAGCCAGCAGGACTATTATCGGAAGGCGGACGTCTGGCCGCTGGCGCCCGAGGGCGAGATCCTGGTCGTCCTCATGATCGAGGACACGGCGGGGATCGCAGCGTTGCCCGATATCCTGAAGAACGTGCCCGGCGTCGGCGCGGTGTTGATCGGCGAAGGCGACCTCAGCCAAGAGCTCGGATACCCGCGCCAATACGAGCATCCGGTGGTGCTCGATGCCATGGCCGAGATCGTCAACATCTGCAAGAAAAACAAAGTCGCGGTTGGGCATCCTCACATGACCGGCGGCAATGTGGAGCGCCTCTTGAGCGAGGGTTACACTTTTATGATGACCTCGGTGACGCGGTCCACGCCGGGTCTCGACAAAGGACTGAAATTGGCCGGCCGCAGCAGCGGCAAGGAAAAGACGCCCGGTGAACCGGCGCCATCGTATTAAATTGGCCTTACTCTGGAGACGAAGATCATGATCATCGATTGCCACGGCCACTACACCACCGAGCCGCCGCAACTGACCGACTACCGCAAGGCGCAGTTGGAGGGGCTTGCAAAAGACCCGTCATTCTTGCCGACGCGTGCTGACCTTAAGATCACGGATGACGAAATTCGCGAACGGCTGGAACCCAATCAGATCCGGATGCAGAAGGAACGCGGCACGGATCTGTCCATCTTTTCGCCCCGAGCGGTGGGCATGGGCCACCACCTCGGGACCGAGCAGACAAGCTATTACTGGGCGGAAATCAGCAACAACATGATCCGACGCGTCTGCGACCTCTACCCGGAAAACTTCGCGCCGGTCTGCCAGTTGCCGCAATATCCCGGCGTGCCTCCCAAGAATAGCCTGGCCGAACTCGAGCGTTGCGTAAACGAGATGGGGTTCATCGGCGTCAATGTAAATCCGGACCCGTCCGGTGCTATGTGGACCGATCCGCCGATCACCGACAAATGGTGGTATCCGCTGTGGGAAAAGATGGTGGAGCTGGACGTGCCCGGCATGCTGCACGTCTCGGGATCGTGCAATCCGAACTTCCACCACACCGGCGCGCATTACATCGCCGGCGACACCACGGTCTTCATGCAGCTCATCCTGGGCGATTTGTTCAAGGATTTTCCTACCTTGAAGTTCATCATCCCTCATGGCGGCGGCGCGGTACCGTACCACTGGGGTCGCTATCGCGGCTTGGCCCAGGACCTGGGCCGGCCGACGCTCGATGAACACCTGATGGGCAATGTCTATTTCGACACTTGCGTCTATCACCAGCCGGGCATCGACTGCCTGACCAAGGTGATCCCTCCTAAGAACATCCTGTTCGCGTCTGAAATGGTGGGTGCGGTACGCGGCATCGATCCCGAAACCGGGCATAATTACGACGACACCAAGCGCTTCATCGACGGCACGCCCAATCTGACCGCTGCCGAGCGCGCGGCGGTCTTCAGCGAAAACACCCTGAAGGTCTTCAGCCGCTTGAAGGTCTGAGCCTGTCCTAAGCCACCAAGAAGAAAGCCCATGGAGTCAAATCCATGGGCTTTCGATTGCCGTTAAAGGGGTGGATCAGACAGTGACGCGAGCCCTGCTTGCGTCCGCGACCATCTCGTTCTTGCAGGCATCCACATAGTTCTGATCCGGCTCGAGGAGGACCGACACCGAGCGGACCATCTGATGCTCGCGCTCCCGGCCGGGCGGCAGGATGCCCTTTTCCTTCAACTCGAGCACCGACTTGCGCAGGAGGTTACGGACCATGGCGATGCCCATGTCGCTGGCAACCAGATTTTCCCTCGACCGGTCAACGATCGGTCCCATGGATTCCTGCACGCTTGCATCCTGCATGCCGAAACCCAGGACGCCGGAGAATGTTTCACCGCGCTTCTGGGCCGCGCGGTCGATCAAGTAATCATTGTCCTTGTTTTGAATGGAACGGAATGAACCATCGGGGATGACAGCGACATGCACCCCCTTGCCATCGAGGCAGGCCTTGCGCTCATCGAAGGTCAGCGGACGTTTCGGATGGTAATCGTAGCTCCAGGTCATGCAATGCTCGTCATCGACCGGAACCCAGAAGTGGCCGTGCTGCGGATGGTCGCCGCGCGGCGGAATCATGGTGAAATACGGCATAACGAACTGTGTCACGCGCCAGTAGTACTTGCCGCCTTCGACGTTGCGGCGCGCGCCGATATAGAACCCGCCCCCTGACCGCGTCAGTTCGAAGACGGGCGAGAGATCGTCGAGATTGTATTTGTTGCCCTTGGAGCCCCTGAACAGCGGGTCTCTTTCCAACTCGTGCGAATGTAGGAAGGACACGTGGTTCGAATCGATGCCGCCTTCCAAGGCCTGCAGCCAGTTGTTTTCCTGAAGACGCTTCGTGGAAACCGTTTGCTCCGGAGCGACCGTGCAGAACTCCCAGGCCGGTTCGGGCGGGCGGGTGGCCGGATCCCCCATATGGGTCCAAAGGATGTCGCCCACCTTGACCAGCGGATAAGCTACCAATTTGATCGAATTGCGGAACTCGTCCTTCTCGGGGTCGGACGGGATCTCAACGCAATTGCCCTCGACATCGAATTTCCAGCCGTGATAGGCGCAGCGCAATCCGCAGTCTTCGTTGCGGCCGAACCAGAGCGACACGCGGCGATGGGGACAGAATTCCTCGACCAAGCCATAACGGCCTTTGGTATCCCGGAACGCGATCATCTTTTCGCCCAACAGCTTGACGCGAACCGGCGGGCAATCATTCTCGGGAAGCTCTTCCGTTAAAAGAGCCGGAATCCAGTATTGACGGAACAGCTCGCCCATGGGCGTGCCCTTATCCGTTTGCGTCAGTAGATCGTTTACTTCTCTTGAGACCACCTGGATTCTCCTCAGAACATATCGCAATATCGACTGGGTCGCATGGCAGGCGAGGGCATTTCTATATTCTAGCAATCAACTCAAGGCTGCGGAGTATGCATTTACGCCCATCAGAGATTTGATCCCTATCGACTGCCGGCTCCGTCGTTGACCCACATCAAATATGCATCTACTAAAGTATACAGTCCCGCTAGTCGGTTATACCTAGTCCCTTAGAGTAGTAATAGGAGCGCCCGAGCTTCATAACCGGCCCCGGTTGTCCCGCAGTGTCCCAGGGCCCTGTCTGCGTTACAACCCTTGCAGGCGTGTGCCTCGGAAGGTCACACTAAGGCCCCAGGAGCGCGGGTCTCCCTTAAAAAGCGAGATTTCTCAATGTCTTTCGCCGAAGCCGACGGAATTCAAACCCGCTACGAAGTTCTGGGCGACGGACCGCCGCTACTGATGTATTCGCCGGGTGGGTTCGATGCCCGGATCGAGCAATGGACCGGTCTCGGCGTCTATAAGCAGATCAAGCTGCTCGATCACCTGCCTAAGAAATACCAATGTATCGTTTTCGACCGGCGCGAAAACGGCCAGTCGGGCGGACGGGTGGAGCGCATAACCTGGAACCACTATGCGCGCCAGGCTATCGGCCTGCTGGATGCTCTTGGAATCGACAAGGCCCACATTATGGGCGGCTGCATGGGGTGCTGTCCAGTCGCGGCCTTTGGTGTCGCCCATCCGGAGCGAACCCTTTCGATGGTTTATTTCTGGCCCGTCGGCGGAGCTAAATATCGGATCAGCGGGCACCAGAGGTTCGCGCGCCATCTTGCCTTCGCCGAGGAAAACGGCCTGCAGGCCGTCGTCGACCTAGTCCGCAGCCATGACAAGAGCTTTTCCCAGGACCCGCGTGGCGGTCCCTGGGGCCAGCCGATCCGCAATTTCCAAGATTTCGCCGATGCTTACGCGAGCCTGGACAAAGCGCAGTATCTTCTGACGGTCACAGCGATGTACCGCGGCCTGATCGATCGCGACACCTCGCCGGGGGCCGAGCCCGAGGACCTGATGAACCTCGCCATTCCCAGCCTCGTCGTGCCGGGAAATGACGATTTTCACGCCACATCAGCAGCCCGGTACCTGCACGAATGCCTCAAGGGATCGGAATATTGGGACATGCCGGTGGACGATCAGACCGAAGACAATGCACCCCAGCGCATCCTCGATTTCCTGGACGGCGTCGCCGGCTGAGGCCTGCTTCCTAGCCTACGGAATTGAGAACCGGCTTCGCGAACAGATCCTCGATCGCCATGGGCGCGGGGATGATCTTCTGAGTGGCGGCATGTTTGATCAGCCCCTCTAGAGTCTTACGATTGGGAGCGATGCCGTAGGGCAGCGGATCGTCCATCACGTCCAGCGCCGCCATATGGACCTTATCGACGCGGCTGGGCATGGATATCCGACCGGCCTTCAGATCCGCGACATATTGGCGCTTCGATTCGGCAAACGCCTCGAACAGTTGGATGGCGACATCGGGCGTTTTCTGAAGCACATCGTCGCGCACCACGACCGTGTGGTTGATTGGATAGAATCCACGCTTTTTAAGCGCGGCCACGCCGGCCTCAAACTCTTTGGGGATCATTTGGGCAATGCTGGGGTTGTCGTAGCTGTCGCCGACCGCGGCCACGACATCGCCTGAGGCGAGATGCGCTTCTAAGTCGCCATCGGGGAGCGGCACGACGTTTTTGGGTGCCCGATAAGTTTCGACATGCTCGTCACCGGACGGCGCCCAAGTGATCGAGGACAGATCTACGTTGTATTCGTCCTGGATGATGGATCGTGCCCAAACCCCGGTGGTGACGGTATAGCCGCGGTTAACGCCGACCCGCTTACCGGTGAGATCCGCCGGGGACTTCAGTCCCGACGGCACATGATGGGCTATCGCGCCATGATGAAAATCACGCACGAGAAAGATCGGAATGGCGGTGAACTTGACTCCGTGAGCCTTGGCACAAAGATATGTCGTAATCGCCATTTCGCAGACGTCGAATTCAAGTTGCCGCACCATCCGGCGGAATCCTTGTACGAGTACGGGGACGTCTTCGAACTCCAGGTCGAAATCCGGAAGCGTGACCGCGCCTTCCTTCACTCGACGGTTGTTGTTCTGGGTCCGCGATACGGCCTTCAGTTTGGTCTTGCTCATGGGTTTCCTTATCTTTCTTCGCGTTAGCAGCAGTCCGCCTCGCCGGTATCCTCCAGCACCGGCAAGAGCCAGTCAACCGGGAGGTCCCGCTCGGTGACTTGCGCGGCGGGCGCGAAAATCTTCAGCCGGTAGCGCTTTTCACCCTTCCAAAAGATCACGTTAATTTCGAGCGGGGGAAAACCGGGCTTCGCTCCCCGGTCCTGGGACACCAGCACGATGTCGGTCAGGGCGATCCGGAACCGGTCCCGGACCAATCCTTCGATCCGGGTAATGTCGTCCAGTGTGCCTTTCTGGGGTCCGAGGCGTCGAAACATGTTATTCACCGCTACCGGCCCGCACCGTCCATCGTCCCCTTGTTTTCGCCGCGGCAGGCTGCCCAACGAGGGCCTGAGCGACGTGAAAAACTTGCTTATAATGTTCCGCTTTGATAGTTCTAGATCAATAACTTAGAAGGAGAATCGCCTTGGCAGAGAAAGTATTGGCGGCCGTTCGCACCGCCCCTCAGAAAACGGAATTCCGCGAATTCGACATGCCGGATGTTTCCGATGAGGCTGCTCTTCTCAAGGTGGAAGTCGCCGGCATCTGCGGGACCGACGTCCAATTCTACTCCAAGCCGCCGTTCGCCGGCCGTCCGGTAATCATGGGCCATGAGAATATCGGCACCATCGCCAAGGCCGGCAAGATCTTCCAAGAGCGTAAGAAACTCAAGGAAGGCGACCGGGTCTTCGTCGAGCATTACGTCGGCTGCATGAACTGCGAGTTCTGTCACCGCGGCGACTACCGGCTGTGCTGGTTCACCGACTGGCGCAAGCATCCGGAAGGCCTGCGCTTCGGCTATACCCCGGCCGACCGCGCGCCGCACCTGTTCGGCGGCTTCGCCCAATACATGTACCTACCTTGGAATTCGGTGATCCACAAGGTGCCGGACGGTCTGTCGGCGGAGCACGCCGGCGTGGTCACGCCCATGGCCAACGGCATCCAGTGGGCGCTGTTCGACTGCGGCGTCGGCTTCTACAGCAGTGTCTTGATCCAGGGGCCAGGCCAGCAGGGGCTTTGCAACACGATCGCCTCCAAACAGGCGGGCGCCTCGATGATCATCGTCACGGGCACCAATAAGGACAAGAAGCGCCTGCAGGTCGCCAAGAATCTGGGCGCCGATGTCGTCATCAATGTCCAGGAAGAAGACCCGCTGCAGAAGATCATGGAAGTCACCAAGGGCGAGGGCGTCGATGTCTCCCTCGATTGCACTGCAGGCGCCGGCAACATACCGGTTCTTCTCGGCATCGAGGCGCTCAAGCGCAAAGGCGGCACCCTGCAGATCCAGGGTGAGGCTTCGCCCGACTTCCCGAACTTCCCGCTCGGCAAGATCGGCAACAAATACATCACCATCAAGGCGGCGCGCGGCCACAATTACCTGAGCTGCGAACTGGCGCTGAAGGTGCTCGCCTCCGGCCGCTTCGACGTCAGCCAGATCACGACGCACCGCTTCGGCCTCGAGAAAACCCACGACGCCATCAATGCGGTCGGCGCTAGCGGCGATGTCATTCACGTCTCGATGATGCCCTGGAATTAGCCTTGAGCGGATCGACCGGAATCGACGACGCTCGGATCCAGGTCACCGTACTGACGGGTTATCTCGGGGCGGGCAAGACAACGCTACTTAATCGGCTCCTCGCCGATCCCGCCGCTGGGCGCTTCGCGGTCATCGTCAACGAATTCGGCGATATCGGTATCGACGGCGCGCTGATCGAAACCGGTGGCGAGGAGCTGATCGAGCTGTCGAGCGGCTGCATCTGCTGCGTGGTGCGCGGCGATCTGATCCGCGGCCTGCGCAAGCTTCTCGTGGAGCGGCCCGACCTCGACAGGATTATCATCGAAACCACCGGCCTGGCCAATCCGAGCCCGGTCATCCAGACTTTCGCGATCGACCAGGTGATCGGCGCGCAGTGCCGCCTCGATTCCGTCCTATGCATGGTGGATGCCTTGCATATCCTGGATCAGCTCGCCGACGGTCCCGACGCGGCCGATCAGATCGCCTTCAGCGATCACATCGTCCTCAACAAGGTCGGCGATGCAACTGGCGACATCGCCGTAATCGAAAAGCGCATTCGCGCGCTCAACCCCTTGGCACCGATCACGCGGGCGAACCGCGCCGACATTCGGGCCGGCCAGGTGCTGGATCGTCACAGCTTCGATCTCGGGCGGGTGGAAGCTCAATTACGGCAGAACGCCGGTAACGACGATCACGACCATGACCACAACGATACGCATGGACACATCGATCGAAGCGGCATCACCAGCGTGTCCTTGACCTGCGACATGCCGCTGGACGCGGCGCGGCTGGAACAATGGATGCAGGATTTGCTGGTGCGCCGTGGCGCCGATCTCCTCCGCACCAAGGGCATCCTTTCGGTTCAGGGCGAAGACCGAAAGCTCGTCCTGCAAGCCGTCAACATGATGCTGGAGGGGGATTTCATAGGCCCGTGGGGCGATGAGGTGCGTACCTCGCGCCTCGTCTTCATCGGCCGGAACCTCGAGACCGCAGACCTCGCCGCAGGCTTTCGACGTTGCCGGGCAGGCGTGACTGCAGGGGCGGAATAGACCACGACAACGAAACAGAGAGCGACCATATGACCAGAATTCCGCCATTGAGCCGCGAGGAAATGAATAAAGACCAACAGGCCATTCTCGATAAGGTCGCTGGCAACACCGGCCGGGTCGGGTTCGGACCGGCGATCGGCTACGCCTATTCCTCCGAGATATGGCGGCTCCACAACGAGTCGAGCACCCATTTGCTCAACTGCTTACTCACCAATGCCCAGGTGCGTATCGTCTCGCTCATGACCGTAAAGTTTTGGAAGGCCCGCTATCCGTGGAGCGCCCAGGCGAAGCAGGCGGTAGGGGCGGGCCTGGACATCGCCATCATCGAGGCGATCAACGACGGTCGACAGCCCGATTTCAAGGATGAGGTGGATGCCGCCGTTTATGCCGCCACCAAGGAACTGCTGGCCAGTGGGAACTTGTCCGAGGCGGCGTTCAAGGCGGCCGTGGAGCGCCTCGGCATGGTCCGGCTGGTGGAGTTGATCCACTCCATCGGCCATTTCTGCACCACGGCGATGATGGCAAATGTCGTGGGCGTGGAACCGCCAAAAGACGCTATCAGCTTCTACAAGGCTTAGGCGCCGACGATGGTGACGCTCAGTATGTCGACCCGCGATTACGGGCTGATGCTGCATATGAAAAAGACGGTCGGCAGGCTGAATGCTGACGTCGAGATCAGCTATCCCAAATTCGTGGATATTTTGGTTGCGGTGCGCAATATGGTGCGCGAATGCCCCTACGATATCTGCGAGATGCCGTTCACCACTTATATTTGCGCCAGAGAATACGGCAAGAAGTTCACAGCCCTGCCGGTCTTCATAACCCGCAACTTTCACCACGGGGCGATCTTTACCAGCAAGGCGGCGGGGGTCGAGAAGCCCAAGGATCTGGAAGGCAAGACCGTCGGCGTGGTGCGCGGCTATACGGTGACCACCGGAGTCTGGGCACGCGGCGTGCTGGCCGAGGAATATGGTGTCGATCTTTCCAAGTTGCGCTGGACACCCACGGACGACGAACATGTTGCCGAGTTCAAACAGCTGCCCAATGTCGATTACAAATTCATCGGCCGCGATATCGGGGATCTGTTCCGCTCTGGCGAGATCTGCGGCGCCGTCGGCACGGTGATGGGCGAGATTAAAAGTTTAGGGCCTCTCATTCCCGATGCGGTAGAGGCAGGGTTCGCCTTCTACCGCAAGACAGGCATCTACCCGATCAATCACGGCATCGTGGTGCGCGATGAGTTGCTAGAACGCTACCCCACTCTCGCCGTCGAACTTTTCAAGGCCCTCAAGGAATCGAAGGATGTTTATTTGGCTAATCTCGACCGCGCCGGCGCTCTCTCAGCGGAGGATACGCTGACCGTCCGGCTAGAGGAAGGCCTTGGTGGCGATCCATTCCCTTACGGTGTCGAAGCCAACCGCGGGGGGCTAGAAGCGCTGACCCGCTATGCGTTCGACCAGAACATCACATCGCGGAAATACGCAGTCGAGGAACTCTTCCCGCCGGAAACTCTCGACCTCGTCGGCTGAGAGCAAGGCGCGACAGCCGGCCGCTAGGAACAGATCACCAATCAAGCGTGTTGTAGAACTCGCGATCGGATCAGCTTCGGCGATCTTCCTCGATCGGCCGGCTGGCCAACTAGAAGGCCAGGTTACACACATAGGTATGGATAGCAGCCCGCGCCTTGGTTGAATGTGCCAACCTATCGCCGGGCGGTTCGCTGACGAATCTGGGGCAACTGTCAACGGCAGAGTAATTCCAGGCCAGCGTGGCGGAGTAAAAGTGGGACCGTAGCGCGTGGCGGCGCTGACATACAAATGGGCCCGATCGGGCCCATTTGTATGTCATGATCGGTTTTCCGGGATTTAAGCCTCTGTGATCTCGCTGGTGTCAGGGTCGACGGTGCGCTGATTTTGCTCCGCGGTGGCTTCAGGGCGGGGAGCTTGAACCATGGTGCTCCATCGCTAGCGCCCAATGCCAATTTAGCACTAGAGGATTTTCGCGCAATTAGCGCTTGGACAATCAGCGACTATTGCCATGCCCCAGCTGATTCTGCACGACAGGCTACCTTGCCGTCACCTTAGGCGGCAGATCGGGCACTTCGGCGTCATAGAACTGATCCATATTGTGCTTCAGATCGTGTTTGGCCAGTGCATCAGCAAACCGCGAACGCACAACCCGGCTTTCATCCGCATAGTCGATCTGATCACCGCCGATACGGGCTGAGATCCAGGATTTCGGCACGCCCTGTGCGTTTCGCACCGCCACGCCCTCATACTTGAACGCGAGATAGCGCGATGGGGACGTGCCGGTGTTGAAATGCTGGTGCCACCACATGTTCGGCGGCACGATCATCGTCCCGACTTGCCACGGATAGTAGCTCGGCTCTTCACCGTCCGGCCACATTAGCGAATATCCTTCTCCCGATAGAATGATGACATGCGCGCCGGGGCCATGACGGTGACCCTTTTTGTAGGTGCCGATCGGGAACTGGGAGATGTGCGCGTTCATCGAGCTCTTGGCAAAGTTAAACCGGATATGGCCGCCACCCGCGCCGCGCTCTTTCGCGGTGATGAGCGGCAAATTAACCGCGTCTGGCACGAAGTTCGTCTCAAGCTTAAAACCAGCCGTCTCGGATTTGGCCGCAAAGTAATCGGGCTCGCCGTTGAACCGACCCTTGAAATCATATTGGGTGTTGAAGACGAATTCGGGTTCCTCATAAATGTTGATCGTCGGGGGCGCGTTGGTAACCGCGACGAAACGGGCGGGATCCTTGCCCGATGCATTGAAGTGCTGATGCCAGCAGTTGAGCGGGATCGCAAACAATGCGCCCGGCCCCCATTCGAAGGTAATGCGGTCGCCCTTGTCGTTCCAGACGCTGGTCGAACCGCGGCCCGACAGGATCATGATCATTTCTTCGAACAGCATACGCTGCGGCGCGAGCTTCTTGCCAGGCGCAATTTCACAAACGTAGCAATCGTTGGTGGTGCGGGAGGCGTCGTGGTTAAGGTAAACGCCCTTGCCTTCGCGCCGGGCCCACGGTTTCAACTCGACCGTATAGAGGCTCTGTACGTAAACAGAATCGATGATATCCAGCCCCTGGTTGCGAACCCAACGAACGTAAGGCGTTTCCTTTTCGGTGGCGAATTTCTTCGCCATTTCATCTGATACGATTGCGCCCTTCTTGCTGCCGTCGCCTGACATCGAATTCATAGCTCCTTGTGTCCTCGCTTCAAACACCCACTCCCTTACGTCAGGGAGACGTTCTCTGAACCTTTTTTATACTCATTGGCCGCCGCCGACAAGGGAAGCGGCGAGCGGCGGAACGGCCGTCACCCGCCTCATCAATCCCCTTGCAAGGGCGCGTCCAGGCATCGTCCGTGTCGGCTTGCGCGATCAGGACTAGCCATGGTCGAGATGGGTGTGGCTATGAAGATGACCAGCGTGATGGTCGTGGTGGTGATCATGCCCATTCCCATGATCGGCCGCGTGGGAATTAACGTGTTGGTGATCCAGCCTTTGGCCAGAGCGCGGGTCATCTGAAAACACCAGAGACTTGATCGTCACCGGTACTGTCCGCGACGGCAATCGAATCTTTCCCAGATCGATATAGTCGAAGTCCCAGAGTACCACACCGTCGATTACCAACACTTCGACCGGCACCTCCAGCTCGTCCTTGAGAATGTGCCCCAACGACTCGGCGATATCACCATCCAGCACGATGAATAGCGGCCTGCCAGCAGCGATCATATTATCGAGGCCATGCGCCAGACCTTCGGCGAACGCGCGCATGCGCTCATAGGTGGGCGGGCCACGCCATTCAAAAGACAGGGCTATTTCGCGCTCGTTACCATCCACCTCGAACGCGCGGCAATGGGCCTTGACCGCTTGCCCCACCTCCTCGGCCACGATTTCCTCCGGGCAGGCATATGGTGGCCGGATGACCTGCAAATTCCGACGCGGCAGTAGCTCGCTGTGATTGGAAATGAAGCACGTGTTCCCCGACAGTTGGACCGAATATTCCGAGGCGCCGAGCGCCGTTGCCCGGATACATTCGCCTGCCGGCAGCAACAGCCACGGCAATTCTCCTGCCGCCAGCCGCCGCGCTATCGCATGGCCCAGCCGCTTTCCCATATCGCTGAAGTCGCGTTCCTCGCGACCATAGACGTATTCCGCCACGCCACCGGAGAACATCACGCCATCAATCTGTCCCCAGTCCAGGATCGGATCCGTCAAATAAAGGTGCTCGATATCGTGCGGGATCGGGCGCACCACCAGCGCGTCGATGAGTGTCGCCGCCATGCCGTCCGCTACTTTATCCAAATCCCGTGAAACGACCTTGTCCCCGATGGACCACTCGAAGCCGGCACGCGCGGCATGGGTGTGACCAGCCGGATCAAGCCTGACAATCGCACCGCTCTCGTCAACGACCTGTAAGCGCCCACCAATATGAACCGCGGCGGTTACCTTGACCTGCCCCTTCTCCAAGATCGCCAGCTTCGTCGTCCCACCGCCGATGTCGACATTCAGGATGCGCCGGTTGCCGTCCAGCGACGATTTGGCCGCGCCGGAACCGAACGCTGCGAGCATGCTTTCCATATGGTGGCCGGCTGTGGCGCAGACGAAATCACCACCACGCTGCGATATCGTTTCCGCGATTGCCTGAGAATTCTCCCTGCGCAATGCCTCGCCGGTCAGAATGACAGCGCCGGCGTCGATATCGTCGGGACTGAGACCCGCAGCCTCATAGGCCTGGTCGAGAATTCGGCCGAGCCCTTCGTTCGAAATCCGGGTTGCGCTCTCGTAGGGCGTCAGAGAGACCGGCGATTGGAATAGCGTCTCGCGTTTGACCACAAAATAGCGGCTAGACATGTCCTCCGCCATACGGCGCAAATGCAGCCGCGAAAAGATCACCTGGGTTCCCGATGAGCCTACATCGATGCCGACACTTATCAATCGAACATTGTCAGCCATCCAAAGGGGGTTCTGATCAAGTAGGAGGTCGTCGATATCGTCATCATGCTCATGATCGGCATCCGGGCCATGCTCGTGGAAAAAGACGTCTCCCATGGTGTGGTCGTCAAGAGCATGACCAAGCGGCGGCCCCGTTAGTATGGTGCCTTCGTCTTCTGGTGACTTTTCTTTTGATGCCTTGGCGTCGTTATTGTTGCTACTATCACCCTGGTCCATTTCCCCCCCGAAGATCCGTGGATGCCGTCGCGGTAAGGACTGCCCAACCAGCTTGAAACCGCGATGCGTCATCATACCACATACCCGGCGAGCGCAAATGTGCTACTTCGTCGTGTTTGCCGTCGACGATACCGATCCCGACAACTAAAGGTTCTGTCGCAATTTGTCACGGATAACGCGAGAAGGCCGCTGTTGCCGCGTTGGTCACGCAGCCAGCATCTCGAATTGTTCTGCTAAGGACGGATTTGGATTGTAGGCAAACCTCGCCTGGCGTTTGCGCATCACATGGACCTATTCGATACCAGATAAAATGATGCTGGCGGAAGCCACGGATTTGAAGCCGAGCATCGGTCGAGCGCCGCGCTTGCTTCGTCTGTGATCTTGTTCAATCCGATTGTTCAGGTATTTGCTCTTCCTGATCGTGATGGGTCTTGTTGTTTCGTCGGCCCCGGCATCAATTCGGTTTGTTGCGTCGCATGAAGAAATGGACTCACGATTGGTTTGGCTTCCATCAATGAAAACACGATCGGGACGACCGTGACGATCGAGCGCTTGCTTGAAAAGGCGTTTTACAGCAAGCAGATCGCGATGTTCGCAGAAGTAGAACTCGACCGTATCCCCAAGGCTGTCGATGGCGCGATAGAGATACATCCATTGGCCACGAACTTTGATATAGGTCTCGTCCACATGCCACTTCGCGGTCACAGCGCGCTTACGCAGATTAAATCGCTCCAGCAGGATGGGCGAATATCGAATAACCCAACGATGAACCGTCGCGTGATCGACGCTGATGCTCCGTTCGGCCATCATTTATTCGAGGTTTCGCAGGCTCAGGCCGTAGGCGAGATACCAGCGCACGCAAAGCAGGATGACGGATTGATCGAAATGGCGGCCTTTGAACATTGGCTTTCCCCAAAACTCGGCGGAGGATAATTACCAAACAAAGGCTACAAATATTTGCGACAGAAGCATCCTGCCGAGAGCTTGCAAAAGTTAAGCTTCGACGGACTGCTCCCGGAGAGCTTCGACCAGAGGGCCAGGATGCACATTCACTCGCACGGCGTAGCCACCGCCGTCACGAAGCGCGAGCGCTTTCCGCGTCTGGGCGTACCCAGCTTTGCCGAGTGCTGACGTTACGGGTGAGCCAGTCAGGGCTTCAGTGTCTTAATCTATGGCATCTGCTGGCGGTAATGGCCTAATCAGAATCACGACATCCGATCCCCCTTCGTAGGTATTGAGACCCACTAGTTGGCCGTGGTGCCTGACGGCAACGCGGCCAAGACCTCTTTTAGCCATGAGATTTTTGAGTGCGGCTTCCACGGCCTTGTTCGGGCAGACAACGAGAACATCGAAGCAACCCACACCGCCCCGATATGAGTTCCTTGCGACGATCTCAATGCGATCAGCTGTTCCCCGTCAGCGCCTATGAGACAGATCAGGTGTATTGAACAACGGAGGGTTTTGGTCTCATCGTAGTGACGAAGGAACGAAGATGAGACCAAAACCCTTGGCCCCCAAGCCCCAGCTGCGCAGATCGTGACCGACATCCGCCGCGCCACGCGCAAGCACTATTCCGCCGAAGACAAGATCCGCATCGTGCTTGAACTCCAGCGTGTAACGCGCCGCACAAATCCCGTCATGTCCGATCCTCCAAAACTGATGATACACTGTCAGCCTTGGGAGACGTTCTTCAGGGGCAAGGTCAGTGCTAGTCGCGCTATTTCGCCATATCCTTTCGCGTGAGATTCTGGCCATGCCTTAAGGCCGCCTGCTCAAGGCATGGCGACCGCCCGAGCGCGCGACCGCCAGCACCGGCATTTGACCTAACGGCCGTCGCGATGCTCTTTCCTTTTCCGGAGTTGTAAGATGAATCCGATTTCAATCGCCTGCTGGGGCTACGATCGCACGAAAGCCCTTGAGGATGGCCGCATCAAGGTCGAAGGCTGCGACGTCACCTTCCTCGATCTCGAGCCAGAGGAGATGTTCCACCGTGCCCTGCATTTCGAGGAGTTCGACGTGACCGAGCTGTCCTTCTCGAATTATCTGACGCTGACCTCGCGCGGGGTCTGCCCCTACGTGGCGATGGCTATCTTCCCGGGGCGGCGCTTTCGCCATTCCGGCATCTATGTCAACCGCAAGAGCGGTATCAAGGAGCCGAAGGACCTTGAGGGTAAGCTGGTCGGCTCGCCGGAATATCAGGTCTCGGCCTCGGTTTGGATCCGCGGCATCATGGCGGACGAATATGGAGTTGATCTGCAGAAAGTGAGCTGGCGCGCCGGTGGCCTGTGGGAGCCCAACCGCGTCGAAAAGGTGGCCTTCGTGCCGCCGCCCGGCGTTGATCTGCAACGCATCGGCCCTGACCAGACTTTGTCGCAGATGCTGGAGGACGGCGAGATCGACGCTGTGATCGGGCCGCGCGCGCCTCTCGGCTTCTACAAGAAGAACCCGGACATCGCGCGGCTATTCCCCGATTACATTGCCCGGGAGAAAGACTATTTCCGTCGCACCAGCATTTTCCCTATTATGCATCTTCTGGCGATCCACAAGCGCACGCTGGCAGCCTTGCCCTGGTTGCCGGCCAGCCTGTTCAAGGCATTCGAAGACGCAAAGACCATGGCCATCGAACGGCTTTTGGAAGAGAACGAGCCGATGGCGACTTACCCTTGGATCGACGGAGTCGTCGCCGAGGCGCAGCAGCTCATGGGTGCAGACTTCTGGCCTTATGGCCTCGAGCCTAATCGCAAAACCATCGAGGCCTTTTTGCGCTACCACCATGACCAAGGCCTAGCGGCCGAGAAGCTGAATATCGAGGAGATTTTCCTGCCTTCGACATGGAAACGTTCGCGCGTTTAGCACTGCTCAGGTGTTGCGAGACCTCCGGCGAACGTAGTCTCAAGTAACTTACATCATTTGAGTCCATCCAAAATGAACTGTTCACGCACGAGACCGTTGGTCTCGATTGAACTGTGGGAGCGTGTGCAGGGCGTTCTCGACGGGCGCTACGCTAAGAAGTCAAAGCAGGGAAAGCGGGGCTTTGCCTTCTCCGGGCTGATCTCCTGCCACGCCTGCGGCTGCGCGGTGGTCGACGAGATCAAGAAGGAACGCTACGTCTATTACCACTACACCGGCTTCGTCGATAAGTGCCAAGGCAACTGATCTGCCCCCTTCAGAGTGGTCCATCGACTATTTTAGTTTGGACCCTGAAGGAGAAGAGAAATGGGCAAGAGACACGGGCCTGAGGAGATTATCGGTAAGCTGCGTGAGGCAGAGATCGTGCTGGCGCATGGCGGAACGACGGGGGATGCGTGTCGTCGGATCGCGGTTACCGAGCAGACGTGGCGAGCGAGGAAACAATGCACTAACATTCTAACCGGACCATCCAATGGGAGCCGATCAATCGTCGCGCTCGCGCTCGGATGCGCCATGGGCGCGCTGTTCGCCTGGATCGGCACGCCGATTCCCTGGATGATGGGACCGCGGGTCGGCACACGCTGCCCTTCCTGTTCCCGCTGGCCCGCAGATGGCAGGACCGCTATGCGGCGGGCCGCCGCTAAACGGCGCCAAACTCGCAAGCTCCAACTGGCGCGCAGCCCTTAAGTCCATTAAACAGAACGGCGACAGGGACATATCGATGACCCCTCAAGACACGACGATCCACATCGGCGGCCCGTGGTTCGAAGACCTCAGGGTCGGGCAAACCATCGCCGACACGCCGGCCGTGACGCTCACCGACGGCCATGCCGCGCTGCATATGGCCGCCTTCGGCGACCGCATGCGTCTGCCGCTCGATCATGGCTTGTCCAATAGCGTCACCGAGGAGCCGCGCGCCCTCATCCATCCCATGCTGGTCAGCAACATGGCGATCGGCCAGACCACCTGGGCGTCGTTCCGCGTCAAAGCCAATCTGTTCTATCGCGGCCTGGTGCTGCGTCGCCCGGTGTTCGTCGGCGACACGTTGAGCACCGTGACCAAGATCGTCGCGCTGAAACAGAACGCCGCCAAACCTGGACGCGCCGCCACCGGCCTCGTCGGATTGGAAATCACCACGACCAATCAGCATGGCGATATCGTGTTGCGCTTCTGGCGCTGTCCGATGGTGGCCTGCCGCGATCCCAACGCCAACACGGGCCCTAGAAATCAAAAAGGGGCCGACAATCTCGACGTCATGCCCGCCGATATCGCCGACGCCGATCTCCTCGCCGCCGTGCCGGCGACATGGAATCTCGCCGCCTTTCGCAAACTGCCCGGCTTGCACGCTGCGCATGTGAAAGCCGGCACGACTTACGCCGTCGAAGCGCGCGATTCGGTCAGCGGCGCGCCGGAAATCGCCCGCCTGACGCTCAACATGGCGATGACCCATTTCGACGCGGCGGCCAGCATCTATGGCGCCCGTCTGGTGTTCGGCGGCCATGCCATCTCGATCGCCAGCGCGCAAGTTTTGCGCGCCTTGCCGAACATCGTGACGCTGATCGCCTGGCGCGGCTGCGACCATCTGGCGCCGGTGTTCGAGAACGACATGCTGTCGTCGCGCGTGAGCGTCGAAGCGGTGACGCCGCTCGCAAATGGCGGCGCGCTGGTCGACTTGCGCGTCCTCGTTCATGCGACGCGCGGCGCCGACGCGGTTGCCGCCGGCCAAAGCCAAGCCGCCGACGTGCTCGATTGGCGCGTCGTCTGCCTCATGGCGTAGCCATGGCAAGAAGGGGCATGGCGTGACGATGAACGGCATTCTCGACGGATTGCGCGTGATCGAGGGCTCCGCCTTCGTCGCCGCGCCACTCGGCGGCATGACGCTGGCGCAGATGGGCGCCGAGGTGATCCGCTTCGATCAGATCGGCGGCGGGCTCGATTACGGCCGTTGGCCGCTCGTGAACAACGGCAGCGCAGAGGACGGCGCCAGCCTGTTCTGGGCGGGACTCAACAAGGGCAAGAAATCCATCGCGCTCGATCTTGCCGCGCCCCAGGGCCAGGAGATCGCGACGGCGCTGATCACCGCGCCGGGTCCCGACGCCGGCCTGTTCCTGACGAATTTTCCGGTGCGCGGCTGGCTCGATTACGCCAAGCTGAAAGCCCGCCGCGACGATCTCATCATGCTGGCGATCACCGGCCATCATGACGGCACGACGGCGGTCGATTACACGGTGAATTGCGCCGTCGGCTTTCCCTTAGTCACCGGTCCTGCGACACAAGATGAGCCGATCAACCATGTGCTGCCGGCGTGGGACGCGATCTGCGGCGTTACCGCCGCGAGCGGACTGCTTGCGGCTGAACGGCATCGCAGCCGTAGCGGCGAAGGCCAGCTCGTCACCCTCGCCTTGTCGGACGTCGCCTATGCCCTGGCCGGCCATCTCGGCTTCATCGGCGAGGCGCAGATCAACGGCGCCGAGCGGCCGCGTTACGGCAATTATCTCTATGGCGGGTTCGGCCGCGACTTCGTCACGCGAGACGGCAAGCGCGTCATGATCGTCGCGCTGACCCTGCGGCAATGGCAGAGCCTGCTGAAAGCCACCGGGCTGGCCGCCGCCATGGCGCCGGTCGCCGCCCGACAAGGATTCGCCACGCTCGACGACGAGGGCGACCGCTTCCGCGCCCGCGAGGACATCGCCGGCGTGCTCGCCCCCTGGATCGCGGCGCGCGATCTCGCCGCTGTCGCCCAGGCGCTCGACGCCACCGGCGTCTGCTGGGGGCCCTATCAAAGCTTCGCCGAGATGGTCGCCGGCGATCCGCGCTGTTCGCCGGCCAACCCCATGTTCGCCACCGTCGATCATCCTGGCGTCGGCAAGCTGTTGACGCCGGCCTCGCCGCTGGCCTTTGCCAGCCACGACCGGCTGGCGCCGCAAGCCGCGCCCCGGCTCGGCGCGCACACCGATGAAATCCTGGCGGGCGCCCTCGGCTTGTCGTCTGGCGAAATCGGCCGCCTGCACGACGCCAAGATCGTCGCCGGCCCCTGAGCCTCCTCACAAGCATGTGACGGCTGGCCCCTGGCCCTGCCGCAAAGTCGCCCAGATTCGCCGCTACCTCCGCTGACAGCCGGGGCAGAGGAGCGCAGGCGGGGCTTTCCCCCTTGCAATGGCCGCAAAGGCCCGTATGAATCTCTCCCCCGGCTTGCCGTGCAAGTCGGCTAAGCGCTTGGTAAATTTAACAATTCAGCGCAAGGGTATGGGCGGGATGACGACGATGATTGCCATCGAAGGGCTGAGCAAGACGTTTGGTCCGATCAAGGCTGTGGACCGCGTGTCCTTTCAGGTCGCGCGCGGCGAGGTGCTCGGCTTCCTCGGGCCCAACGGCGCCGGCAAATCCACCACCATGAAGATGCTGACCGGTTTCCTGCCGCCCGACGAGGGCCGCGCCACCGTCTGCGGCTATGACATCGCCACCCAACCGATCGCCGCCAAGCGCCACCTCGGCTACATGCCCGAAGGCGCCCCGGCCTATAGCGACATGACGCCGCGCGGCTTCCTCGCCTTCATCGCCGACATGCGCGGCTTCTCCGGCGCCGACAAGCGCTCGCGCATCGCGCGCGCCGCCGAGATGACCAACCTCGGCCATGTGCTGGAACAGCCGATCGAGACGCTGTCGCGCGGCTACAAGCGCCGCGTCGGGTTGGCCCAGGCGCTGCTGCACGATCCCGATGTGTTGGTGCTCGACGAGCCGACCGACGGCTTGGATCCCAATCAGAAGCATGAAGTGCGCGCGCTGATCCAGGAGATGGCGCCGCAGAAGGCCATCGTCATCTCGACGCACATTCTCGAAGAGGTCGAAGCGATCTGCTCACGCGCCCTCATCATCGCCAGCGGCCGCGTCGTCGCCGACGGCACGCCGGCCGAATTGCAGGCGCGTTCGCCGCGCCACAACGGCATCGTCATCAAATGTTCGAAGGAAGCGACAGCGGCGCTGACGCCGACGCTGCGCCAGATCGCCGGCGTCGCCGGCGTTGAGATCGAGCCGCACGGCCTGTTCGTGCGCAGCCTGCCGGGCCTCGACGTGTTCGACGCCGTGCGCGTCGCGACGCGCCAGCGCGCCATGGACATCAAGGAGATTCGCCAGGAACATGGGCGCCTCGACGACGTGTTCCGCGTGCTGACCGGCGGCGCCACCGACGCCGACATCCTCGCCCAAACCGCCGCTTGAGGACGCCAGACATGAACGCGCTTTGCACCGTCTATAAACGCGAACTGGCCGCCTATTTCGCGACGCCGCTCGCCTATGTCTTCATCGTCATCTTCCTGGCGCTCGCCGGGGCCTTCACCTTCTTCCTCGGCAATTTCTTCGAGCGCGGCCAAGCGGACCTCTCGCCCTTTTTCCTGTTCCATCCGTGGCTCTATCTGCTGCTGGTGCCGGCCATCTCGATGCGGCTGTGGTCGGAAGAGCGCAAGAGCGGCACCGTCGAACTGCTGCTCACCCTGCCGCTGACGCCGAGCCAGGCGGTCATCGCCAAATTCCTCGCCGCCTGGTCGTTCGCCGGCATCGCTCTGGCCCTGACCTTCCCGCTGTGGATCACCGTTAACTACCTCGGCAAGCCCGACAACGGCGTGATTTTCGCCAGCTATGTCGGCAGCTTCTTCATGGCCGGCGGCTACCTCGCCATCGGCGCCTGCTTCTCGGCGCTGACCAAGAATCAGGTGATCGCCTTCGTGCTCTCCGCCGTCGTCTGCCTGCTGTTCACGGTGAGCGGCACCTCGCTGGTGCTGAATTTCTTCACCGGATGGGCGCCGCCAGGCGTCGTCGAGGCGATCTCCAGCTTGAGCTTCACGGCGAATTTCGAAGCGATCTCCAAGGGCGTACTTGATGCGGTCAGCATCGTGTTCTTTGCCTCGGTGATCACGCTGTTCCTGTTCGCCAACGTCCTGCTCGTCAATCTCTACAAGGCGCGTTGATCATGGCCGCTTCATTTCAAAGCTCGCGCATTAACCTCCGCGTCCTCGCCTTCGCCGGCCTTGCGCTTGCGGTCGTGCTGTTCCTCGCCGTCAACATCCTGGCGCGCGCCGGGTTGTCGAGCTCGCGCGTCGACTTGACTGCCGACAAGCTGTTCACCCTGTCGCCCGGCACCTATGCCGTGCTGTCGAAGATCGACGAGCCGATCACGCTGCGCTTCTATTACTCGCCGACCCTCGGCAACGAATTGCCCAACGTCGGAAAATACGCGACGCGCGTGCGCGACGTGCTGAAGGAATATGCCGCCATCGCGCGCGGCAAGCTGCGCCTGGAAATCATCGAGCCGGTGCCCTTCTCCGACGCCGAGGACCAGGCGGTCGCTGCCGGCCTGCAGGGCCTGCCGCTCGATCGCGCCGGCGAGATGGTCTATTTCGGCCTCGCCGGCAGCAATTCGACCGACGACGAAGAGCGCGTGCCGTTCTTCTCACCTGACCGCGAAGCCTTCCTCGAATATGACCTGACCAAGCTGGTCCACAACCTCGCCAACCCCAAGCGCAAGACCATCGGCCTGATGACCGCCCTGCCGATCAAGGGCTTCCCCGGCACCATGATGGCGCGGCTCAACCCGGC
The DNA here is from genome assembly GCA_947474495.1 of Rhodospirillaceae bacterium. Taxonomy (GTDB): domain Bacteria; phylum Pseudomonadota; class Alphaproteobacteria; order SMXQ01; family SMXQ01; genus CAMAVH01. The sequence goes on along the minus strand of CANJIM010000049.1, from coordinate 373 downwards.
GCTGGCGCGGCCCTGGCAGCTCATCGCTCATCTCGGCCAGCTGTTCGACCTCAAGGAAGTGCCGATGGACGCGGCGGAAATTCCCGCCGGCATCGACGTGTTGCTCGTCATCCATCCCGCCGAGATCAGCACCAAGGCGATGTACGCGATCGACCAATATGCGCTGGGCGGCGGCCGCGTCGTCGCCATGGTCGATCCCTTGTCGGAAGCCGCCGAACGCTCGCTCGGGCCTGGCGCCAAGCCGGTGCCGGCAACCTCGACCCTCAAGCCGCTGTTCGACGCCTGGGGCATCGACATGCCCGAGGGCAAGTCGGTCGGCGACATGACCAGCGCGCGCCGCGTCAACGCCGGCACCGATACGCGCCCGCAAGCG